>JBJSXF010000140.1:0-28132 GCA_046086225.1 Actinomycetota bacterium
GGTCGGATTGGGCCGGGTCGAGCGGAGGGGGCATGGGGCTGGTGGGGGGTTTCGGTGCGAAGAGGTTCTTCTTCTGCGGCATGCTCTCGCCGGCGAGCGCAACGGCTCGAGTCTGCTCGACCGAGACGGGCGAGCACAGGACGGCGTGCGTCGCCTGGCCCTTCTCGACGAAGGATGCGGTCGTCATCGCGTCGTGCCAGTAGTGCCAGTCGGCTTCCGGGAGACGCGGGACGATCAGCTCCTCGACCACTGCGCTGTCGGGACCGTTCGGCCGCAGCCGCGGAACGGCGAGGGCCAGGCCCCGGTCGTCGACGAGTCCGAGGGCACCCCGCTCGCGCATGGCGACGGTGAGGGCGTCGATCGCCTCGGGGGTGGCCGGGCCGCCGCGTTCGATGGCAAAGGCGTCATCGAGGCGCGCAATGAGATCGATCCCGGCGGGGAGGTCGATCAGGCGGTGGATCGGCTCGATCCAGAGCTCGTCCTCCACGAGCTCGACGACGAGTGCGAGGATCGCATCGGCGCCTGCGGTGGGGGCGCCGGCGGCACGGAGCTCGTCGCGGTAGGTGCACGCCGTCTCGAACCGGTGGTGCCCGTCGGCGAGGACGACCGGGGCCGAACCGACGGCCGCGACGATGGCTGCGATGCGCTCGGGATCCCGGATGTCGTGCAGTTCGTGCTGCGTGCCGTCGGCGTCGCGGCACTCGGCGAGGAGGACCGAATCGTCGAGGAGATCGGTGAGGCCGCCGGCCAGGCTGAGCCCCCAGATCGGCTCGAGGTTCGTGTGAGTCGCACGCATGAGCGCGAGTCGGTCGGACTTCGCCTTCGGCAGCGTTCGTTCGTGGGGGAGCACGTCGGCCTCCCCGGGCTCGGGGAGACGCAGCGCCCCGATCACCCCGTGGGTGTGTCGGTGAACCCCGTGCTCGTCGGTGAATCGCATCCGGTACCCGTAGAAGCGGGGTGCGCCGTCCGACCGCAATGCGCCGGAAGCGCGCCAGGTCTCGAGTAACCCGGCGACGCCTTCGTATCGGTCGCCCTCGACGTCGCAGTCGCGCGGAAGGATGAGGCGAACGGCGTTGTGCGGTGCGAGGTGCTCGAGCGCCGCTCGCGCCTCCTCGTCGATGACGTCGTAGGGTGGGCAGGTGAGCGCATCGAGTCCGGTGCCGGTCACCGCCGGGTCGTAGCGCAGGCCGGTGAAGGGCAGGAATCCGGGCACACCGGGGTTGTACCACAGGGTGCCCGACCGTCCGGTGAGGTGCCGACCGAGAGGTTCCCGTGAGCGAATCCGTCGAAGAGCCGTCCGACGCCGGGGCCGAGGCCGCGTTCGGTGCCTTCACGGAGGGTTCGCGGCTGCTCGCCGAGCGGAACGTCCACGCCGCGGCGATCGCGCTCGAACGGGCCCGCGACCTCGAGCCGGGCATGGGTTCGGTGCGCGAGGCGCTCGCCCGGGCCTACTACGCGGCCGGCCGGTACGGCGCGGCCGAAGCCGAGTTCCTGACGGCGGTCGACATCGATCCCGTGAACGACTTCGCCCACTACGGCATCGGGCTCTGTCGGCTCCGGGCCGGGGACGGTCCCTCGGCGCGCCGGCACCTCCGGCTCGCGCTCGGCATGCGGCCCGACAACGCCGACTACCGCCGGGCCTGGGCGGAGGCGGCCGACCGGTGAATGACGCACCGGTCGTGTGCTGCGACCTCGACGGGGTCGTCTGGCTCGGGGACCGCCCGATCCCCGGTGCGGCAGCGGGCATCGCCGCCATCCGGGCCGCCGGCCTGCGGGTGGCCTTCATCACGAACAACTCGGGCCGGCCGGTCGCCGATTACGTCGACCGACTCGCTCACCACGGCATCCCGGCCGAGCCGGAAGACATCGTGACGAGCGCCCTCGTCGCCGCCGATCTCCTCGCCGGCGCCGTTCCGGGTGGATCCCGGATCCTGGCGTGCGCCGGACCGGGCGTGCGGGCCGCCCTCGCCGACCGGGGTTTCGAGATCGTCGCCGAGGGACCGGCGGCTGCGGTCGTCGTCGGCTGGCACGACGACTTCGACTTCACCGGTCTCCGCCGGGCGGCGGCTGCGATCCGGGCCGGGGCCCGGTACGTGGCCACCAACCTCGATCCGACCTATCCGGGCGCCGAGGGGATTCTCCCGGGGGCGGGTTCCATCGCGGCGGCGGTGACGGCCGCCGCCGGACGGGATCCCGAGGTGGCGGGCAAGCCCACCGCAACGGCCGCCGCGTACGTTCGTCGGCACCTCGGCCCCGTCGGAGTGATGATCGGCGACCGACCGTCGACCGACGGCGACTTCGCCGCCGTACTCGGGTGGCCGTTCGCGCTCGTGCTCTCGGGCATCGCTGGTCCGGGAGGCGAGGAACCGGTGCCGGACCCCGCCCCGGCCTACGTCGCCGCCGACCTCGGGGCCCTTGCGCCCAGCCTGATCGCAGACTTCGCGCGGGCGGCAGAACCCGGCGTCCGGCGACCCGGCCCGCCGTAGGCTGGCCCCATGTCGTCGTGCCCGCTGCTCCGTCGGTCGGAGCGGGCGCGTCCGCAGTCCGGCGAGCGGCGGCGGTGGGCATGACGGTCCGCCGGCGACTCGACGCCGAACTGGTACGGAGGGGACTCGTGCCCAGTCGCACCCGGGCCGCCGAGGCGATCGCCGCCGGCCGGGTCCTCGTCGGGGGCCTGCCGGCTTCGACTGCGGCCCGGCGGGTGGCTCCCGACGAGCCGGTGGTCGTGCGCGGAGATCCGGATGGGGCCTACGTCTCGCGGGGCGGTACCAAGTTGGCGGCCGGGCTCGCGGCCTTCGCGGTCGACGTCACCGGGCGCCGGGCGGTCGACGTCGGCGCGTCCACGGGCGGCTTCACCGACTGCCTCCTGCGGGCCGGGGCCGAGCACGTCACGGCCGTCGATGTGGGTCGGGGCCAACTCGCCTGGTCGTTGCGCACCGACTCGCGGGTCACGGTCATGGAGCGCACCAACATCCGCAACCTGGGTCCGGGGGCCATCGAACCCGCGCCGATGATCTGCGTCGCCGACCTCTCCTTCATCTCGCTGCGCACCGTGGCTCCGCACCTCGTGGCCATCGCCCATCCCGCCGCCGAGCACGTGCTGCTCGTGAAGCCCCAGTTCGAGGCGGGCCGCACCGGGGTGGGGCGGGGAGGCATCGTCCGCGACCCCGCGGTGCACACCCGGGTCCTGCACGAGGTGGTCGGCGAGCTGGAAGGGGCCGGTCTCGGAGTGGGCGCCGTCGTGGCGTCGCCGATCCGGGGGGCGCGCGGCAACGTGGAGTTCCTCGTGCACGCCCGGCGCGGCGCAGCGACCCTCGAGTCGGTCGAGATCGAGCGGGTCGTGGCCTCGGTCAGCGAAGAGGCCTCGGCGTGATCGGCAGCGTCGTCCTCGTGCCGCACCGCGAGCGTCCCTCGGCCCGGGAGACGGCCCGAGCGGCGGCAGCCTGGCTCGCCGACGCCGGGATCGAGGTCCGAATGCCCGAGGCCGAGGCCTCCGCCTGCGGTCTGCCGGCCCTCGGTCGATCCGTTCCCGGCCTCACCGACGGCGCCGGACTCGTCGTTTCGATCGGCGGTGACGGCACCATGCTCTCGACCGTTCAGCTGATCTACCCGGCACCCGTGCCGGTCATCGGCGTGAACGCCGGCCATCTCGGCTACCTCAGCGAACTCGAGCCCGCCGGCCTCATCGGGGCCCTGCCCCGGCTCGCTGCCGGTGACTTCACCGTCTCGGAGCGGATGATGATCGCGGTCGAGGTCACACCCCGGGGAGGTCCCGCCACCACGCACTACGCGCTCAACGAGGCGGTGCTCGAGCGGCCCCGGGCCGGCCACACCGTCCGCCTGGATGTCACGATCAACCGCAGCCCCTTCACGTCCTACGCCGCCGACGGTGTGATCGTGGCCACCCCGACCGGAACCACCGCGTACTCGTTCTCGGCCCGGGGCCCGATCGCCTCGCCCGCGATGCGGTGCCTCGTCCTCACCCCGCTCTCCCCGCACATGCTGTTCGACCGCTCGCTGCTGCTGTCCGACCGCGAGAGCATCGAGCTCGTCGTCGACGGTGAGGCGGGCGCGGGGCTCACGGTCGACGGCCGTGACCTCGGCATCCTCGGGCCCGGTGACCGGGTCGCCTGCACGGCCGCGCCCGACCCGGTGCGGTTGGCGACGCTTGCGCCGCGAGACTTCCACCAGATCCTCAAGGCCAAGTTCGCGCTCCCGGATCGCTGAGGCGGACGTGGATGTGGTGCTGAGCGAGCTGCGGGTCGAGCAGCTCGGGATCATCGAAGCGGCGACGGTGCGCTTCGGAGCCGGACTGACCGTGATCACCGGCGAGACGGGTGCGGGCAAGACGCTCCTGATCGATGCGCTCGAGCTCCTCTGCGGCGGCCGCGCCGACCTCGCGCTCGTACGGGAAGGGGCGACCGAGGCCCGGGTCGAGGGCCGTTTCGTCGCCGACCCTCAGTGCGCGCCCGAGGGCTTCTGTGACGGCGAGCTCGTGCTCGCACGCGTCGTGCCGAGCGACGGTCGGTCACGGGGCTACGTGAACGGTCGGCTGGCCACGGCGGGGGAGCTGGCCGCACTGACGGCGGGGCTCGTCGACCTCCACGGGCAGCACAGCCAGCAGGCCCTCCTCGCTCCGGCCGCCCAACGTTCGATCCTCGACGGCTATGCCGGCGAGCCTGCACTCACCGCCCGGGCCGACTATCGCCGGGCCCGGGCCGAGGTGGCCGAGATCGACGAGCGCATCCTCGATCTCGGTGGTGACGAGCAGACCCGGGCTCGGGAGGTCGATCTGCTCCGCCACCAGGTTCGGGAGATCGACGAGGCGGCAATCGTCGACCCCGACGAGGATGTCAGGCTGACCGCCGAAGCCGACCTCCTGGGTGACGCCGAGGCGATCCGGGAGTCGCTCGGGACCGCCCATCGGGCGCTGAGCGGCTCGGCCGGTGACGGTCTCGTCGCCGCCGTCGCCGCGCTCGGTGACCGGGAGCCGTTCGCGCCGTTGCTCGATCGGCTGCGGGGCCTCCAGGCCGAGATCGCCGACGTGGCGAGCGAGGTCCGCGATCTCGGCGAGTCGATCTCGTCCGATCCCGGTCGACTCGCCGTCGTGCAGGCCCGCCGGGCCGTGCTGCGCGATCTCATGCGGCGGTACGGCCCTGGCCTCGGGGACGTCATCGCGTTCGGTGCGGCGGCACGCGAGCGTCTGGCCGATGTGGCCGGCCGCGACGAGCGGATCGCGGCGCTGGAGGCGGAACGGGCGGCCGCCGAGGTGGCGCGGGACGCCGCCGGCGCGGCGCTGACGGCCGCTCGACGGGCCGCGGCCGAGCCGTTCGCATCGGCGGTCACCGAACGTCTCCGTGGCCTGGCGATGCCGGCGGCCGAGTTCGGGATCGAGATCGGAGCCGGGCCGCCCGGGGAGGACGGAGTCGACGAGGTGGTGTGCGTCCTCGCCCCCAACCCGGGAGAGCCGGCTCGCCCGGTGGCCCGGGCGGCGTCGGGCGGCGAGTTGTCGCGGGTGATGCTCGCGATCCGGCTCGTCGCCGCGGTTGCCCCGCCGGTTGCGGTGTTCGACGAGGTCGACGCCGGGATCGGTGGCGAGGCCGGCGCAGCGGTCGGCGCGGCTCTGGCCGCACTCGGACGGGGCCGTCAGGTGCTGTGCGTCACCCACCTCGCCCAGGTTGCCGCCTACGCCGATGGGCACCTGACGGTGGCGAAGCGGTCCGACGGCGCCCGGACGGTGGCGAGCGTGGAGCACCTCGACGACGAGGGCCGTATCGGGGAGGTCTCCCGCATGCTCTCGGGTCTCGGCGAATCCGACCACGCGCGGCGTCATGCCGAAGAACTGCTGCAGCGGGCTCGGGAGGAACGGTGAGGCGCCGCCGCGACCGGAGCGGCTCGCCGCCCGGCACGGTGCGGGCCGTCGCCAGGGTCGATCGCCGCACCAAAGACCTCGCCGGCCGGATCGGCCGGGGCGAGATAGCAGTCATCGATCACGCCGACATCGACCGGGTGGCGGCCGAGAGCCTCGTCGCGGCCGGGGTTGCGGCGGTCATCAATGCGAGCGCCTCCATCACGGGCCGCTACCCGAACGGAGGTCCGGCGGTGATCGTGTCCGCCGGTATCCCGCTCCTCGACGCAGCCGGACCCGCCGTCATGGATCGGATCCTCGACGGTGAGGAGATCGAGATCCGTGACGGCGAGATCCGACGCGGCGCCGATCTCGTCGCGACCGGAACCCCCCTCGACGCCGAGGAGATCGCCCGCCGCACCGAGGCCGCCAAGGCCGACATCGGACACGAGCTGCAGCGTTTCGCTCGCAACACCCTCGAGTACGTCGAGATCGAGGCGGAGACGACCTTCGCCCCGCTCGCGCTGCCTCCCTTGCGCACCGAGTTCCGTGGGCGGCACGCGCTCGTCGTCGTTCGGGGCCACGACTACCGCAGCGATCTCGACGCGCTCCAGGGCTATATCCGCGAGTACCGACCCGTCCTGATCGCGGTCGACGGCGGGGCCGACGCGCTCCTGGAGCGGCGGTTCCGGCCCGATTTGATCGTCGGCGACTTCGACTCCTGCACCGACGCCGCGATGACGTGCGGGGCCGAGCTCATCCACCACGTCCATCCCGACGGGCGCGGTCCCGGCCGCGAACGGCTCGTCGAATCGGGGCTGTCGTACGAGACGTTCGTCGCGACCGGGATGAGTGAGGACGTGGCGATGCTCCTGGCCTACGAAGCCGGAGCCGAGCTCATCGTCGCGGTCGGTACCCACGCCACGATGGTCGAGTTCCTCGACAAGGGCCGCAAGGGCATGGCCTCGACGTTCCTCACCCGGCTGCGCCTCGGCCCGGTGCTCGTCGACGCCAAGGGTGTGAGTCGGCTCTACGCCGGGCGGGTGCGCCGCCGTGACCTCCTCTTCCTCGTCGGGGCTGCGGTCGCGGCCATGGGCGCCATGGTGATCGCGTCCGATTCGCTCCAGGTCTTCCTCGACGGGTTCCGGCTCGTGGTCGAGCGCGCCTGGTCGCAGGTCACCGGCTGGTTCTGATAGCCGGCGGACGCTGCCCCCCGACTCGACGTGCGTCCTAGGCTCGCCCGAGCGATGGTCAACTTCCGGTTCCACCTCGTCTCGCTCGTCGCCGTGTTCCTCGCCCTCGGCCTCGGCATCCTCGTCGGCTCGACCGTGGTCGATCAGTCGATCGTCGACCGCCTCGACCGGGAGATCCGCACGGCCCGCCGCGACACGGCCGCCGTGAAGGCCGAGAACCGGCAGCTCGTCGAAGCCGTCGGCCGCGGCGAGGAGTACGCCCGCCGCAGTGCCCCGTACACGGTCGCCGATCGGCTCGACGGCGTGCCCGTCGTCGTGGTCGCCGAATCCGGCGTCAGCCCGACCGTGCCCCGGGACCTCGTCGCGGCCTTGCGGACCGCGGGTGCCGATGTTCCGGGCACGGTGTGGCTCGAGGATCCGTGGCGCTTGGATGCCGCCGATGATCTCCGGGCCCTGGAGGAGGCAGTCGAGACCACCGGGAACAACGCCAGGGTCCGTGCGGCGGCGCTCGATGCGCTCGCGGCACGATTGGGCGGTCCGGCGTCGAACTCCGGTCCCGACCTCCTCGCGATGCTGCGGGCCGACGGCTTCGTGCGCTTCTCCGACGGTGACCCGGCCGATTTCACCGCCTTTCCGGCTCGGCGGGCCCGGGTGGTGCTCGTGACGGGGACCGACAGTCGTCTCGAGGGCACCGATGTGCTCGCCGATCTCGCCTCGGCGTTCGTCGGCGAGGGGAGTCCGGTCGTTGCGGCCGAGGCGTACGACGACCACGACGGTCGGTCGCCGATCCCCGAGCGGGGCGTCGCGGTCGCTCCGGTGCGGGGCGACCGGGCTCTCGCGGCCCGGGTCTCGACCGTTGACGCCGCCGATCTCGCTCCGGGTGTGGTCACGACCGTCCTCGCCGTCGCCACGCCGGGGACGATCGGTCACTACGGCTTCGGAGCCGGTGCCCGGGCGCCGCTGCCCGAAGTGCCCGACCGCCCCGGTCCGTGAGCCGCCCGGCCGTCGTCCGGGCCGCCACCGGCATGGCGGGCGCGACGGCGATCTCGCGTCTGCTCGGCTTCGTGCGGGTCCTCGTCGTGGCCGCGGTTCTGGGGACGACATATCTCGGGAACACGTTCCTGGCCGCCAACTCGGTCTCGAACGTGCTCTTCGAACTCCTCGCGGCCGGGGCGCTCTCGGCCGTCCTCGTGCCCGCCTTCGTGACGCGACTCGGCGGCGACGATCCGGCTGCCGCCGAACGGCTCGCGGGCGGCATCCTCGGCCTCGCCCTCGGGGTGCTCGCCGGGGTGAGCCTCATCGGCATGGTCGGGGCAGGGGTGCTCGCCCGGATCCTCACGAGCGGGGCCGGCGATCCCGAGGTGGTTCCCGCGCAGCGGGCCCTCGCGACCTTCCTCCTCGTCTTCTTCGTACCCCAGGTGCTCTGTTACGCGTTCGGTGCGGTCGCGACGGCGGTGCTGCACGCCCGGCGCCGGTTCGTGGTGACCGCCGTGGCCCCGATGGCGAACTCGGTGGTCATGATCGTCGCGTTGGGGGTCTTCGCGGCCGCCGTCGGTCCGGAACCGGGTCTCGACCTCGACCTCGGCGCGCGTCTGCTCCTCGTGGTCGCCGGCACCGGTGGCGTGCTCGCCTTCGTCGGGGTGCTCGTCGTCGCCGTGCGGCGGACCGGGTTCCGGTTGCGGCCGCACTGGGGTGCCCGCGACCCCGAGGTGCGGCGACTGGTCGGGCATTCGACGTGGGGTCTGCTTCTGAACGCGAGTGCGGGCGCGATCCTCGGCGCCGCCCTCGTCGTCGGGAACGGCGTCGCCGGCGGAGTGGTGGCGTACCAGGTGGCGTACGTCTTCTTCCTCGCTCCGTACGCGATCCTCGCCCAGCCCATCAGCACGACGGTGCTCCCCGACCTCGCCGACGAGGCAGAAGCGGGTGACCTCGCCGCCTTCGCTCGCTCGGTGCGGTGGTCGCTGGGTGCGACCCTGCGTCTCGTCGTGCCCGCCTCGGTGGCGATGGTCGTCCTCGCCCGGCCGGCAATGGAGGTCGTGACCTTCGGTGCGGCGCAAGACGGTGGCGCCGCGCTCATCGCGGCCGGAGTGGCCGCGCTCGGTGCCGGACTCGTGCCCTACGCGTGCTTCATGCTCCTCACCCGGGCCTGCTATGCGCTCGGCGACAGTCGGACACCGGCACTCGTGGCTTGGGCCGGGGCCTTCGTGGGCATCGTCTTCATGCTGGCGGCGGCCCGGTTCGTCGATGGCGAGGCACTCGTTGCGGTGCTCGGCGCAGGCCACTCGCTCGCGTTCACGGCGAGTACGTTGGTCGTGTGGGTCCACGTGGCACGGCGTGTCGGATCGGGGCTGGGGCCGCGTGATCTCATCCCGGTCGTCGTGAGCAGCGCGGTCATCGGTGTGGTCGCGTGGGCGGCCTTTCGAGTCGTCGATCCGGTCGGACGGCCGGCCACGGTGGCGATGCTCGGCGCGGTCGGGGCGGCTGGACTCCTGGTCTTCGTCTTGGTGTTTCGGCGGGTTGCCGGAACGGAGCGGCTCGCGTGATCCGGCCGTCCCGGATCGTCGGCGCGTTGCTGCTCGCTGCGTCGGCAGTCGGAATCATGCCGATGACTGCTGCGGGTGCGCCCGCCCCGGCCGCCCGGGTGCTCGTGATCGCGCTGCCCGGGGTGACCTGGGCGCAGGTCGCCACCGACGAGTTCCCGGCCGTCCGGTCACTGGCCGGGGAGAGCGCCGTCGCGAACCTCGCGGTCCGGGGCGTGATCCGGCGGCGCACGACCCCGGCCGAGGGCAACGCCTCGGTCGGTGCCGCGAGCCGCGCGCTCGCAACGCCTCCCGCAGCCGGGGCGGCCTTCGACGCGGCCGAACGTGTCGAGAACGGAACGGCCGGCGCGGCCTTCCGGCGCCGAACCGGGCGGGCGCCGGGTGCTGTCGTGGTGCTCGGGCAGCAGGTGCTCCAGACCGAGAACGACGCCGGGCTCTACCGGGCCCGCCTCGGCGTGCTCGGCGAGACGCTGGCCGCGGCCGGGGTGCGGGCGGGTGTCGTGGCCAACGCCGACCCGGGTCGCCGCACGGGGCCGGGATCCGAGGTCGAGCCGACGCGTGATGCCGCGCTGGCGGTGAGTGATCCGGACGGCTCCGTTCCGTGCGGTGACGTTTCGCCCGATCTGCTCGCCGACGATCGCGATGCGCCCTTCGGGGTTCGCCTCGACGAGGCCGCCGTGCTCGCCGCGTTCGACCGCTGCTGGCAGGACCGGGCAGTCGTCTACGTGGAGGCCTCCGACCTGCGGCGTGCCGCTGCCTACCGCCCGCTCGCGACATCGGCCCGTGCCGACGCGTACGCACGGGCGGCTCGGGCTGCGACCGACCGCCTCGTCGCCGCATTGCTCCGGCGGGTCGACCCGACGCGCGACGCGGTGATCCTGGTCGCACCCTCGCCCCTCGCATCGGAACGGCCGCGGCTCACGGTGTTCGCGCTGCGGGCGCCCGGTGTCGCCCCCGGGCTGCTCGAATCGTCTAGCACCCGGCAGGCCGGGTACCTGCTCCTGGCCGACGTCGGCCCGACCATTGGGGCGGTGGCGGGCGCGCCGCTCGCCAAAAAGGACACCGATGGGTGCGCGACGCACCATGCTCTCTCGGGCGGTACCGCCGAGTCCCGGATCGACGCACTCGTCGCCGACGAGCGCGCCGCGGGCTTCCGCGACCGCATGCTGAACCCGACTGCCGCGTTGTTCATCGCGGGGATCCTCGTCCTCGCCGGCATCGTCGCGTTGGCGCTGTGGCGGGAGCGGCGCCTCCCCCGGGCGATCGAGATCGGTGCGCTCGCCGTGCTCGGCTGCCTCCCGCTCACCTACTGGGCCGCGCTCTTGCCCTTCGCCGATTGGGGGGCGGCGGCCTTCCTCGGTTTCGTCTTCGGCGGTGGGCTCGTGCTCGGAGCCCTCGCCGACCTCGGTCGCCGTCGGCCGCTCGTGCCCGTGTCGTTGATGCTCGGACTGCTCATTCTCACGACCACGGTGAGCGTGGTGTTCCTCGGTTCGCGGTTGCAGTTGAGCACCGTGTTCGGGGATTCCCCGATCGTGGCCGGTCGCTTCACCGGCGTGAACAACCTGACGTTTGCGCAACTCATGGCGGCTGCGGTCCTGCTCGCGACGTTCGCCAGCCATTCCCTTCGGGGCCGGGGCCGGTCGGTCGTGGCTCCGTTGGCGTTGGGTTTCGCCTTCGTCATGCTCGTGGACGGGCTCCCGATGTGGGGGGCCGACGTGGGCGGGGTGCTCGCGGGCCTCCCCGGCCTGGCCCTGACCCTCACCCTGCTCGCCGGCTGGCGGCTGCGGATCCGCACCGTCATCGGGTGGGGTCTGGCCACGCTCGGGGCGATCCTCGCCCTCGGCGCGCTCGACCTGCTCCGGCCCGCCGACGACCGCTCGCACCTCGGTCGGCTCTTCGAGCGCATCGGTGGCGACGGCTGGTCGGGTCTCGAGGTGATCGTGACCCGCAAGCTCGACGCCAACCTGGACACGCTGCTGCACTCGGTGTGGCGATTCCTCCTCCTCGGCCTGGTGCTGAGCGCCGGTTACGTGATGTGGAAGGCGCCGAGCCGGTTCCGACGGCTCCTCGAGCGGCTGCCCGAACTGCGTACCGGCATGATCGGTTTCGCGGTGATCGCCGTGCTCGGCTTCGCGCTCAACGATTCGGGTATCGCCGTGCCCGGGATGATGGTCGGTGTGCTCACCCCGGTGATGATCTACCTCCTCGCCCGGCTCGGCGGCGAGGCACGGGCCGAGGCCGATGCTGTGCCTCCGCCCGCAGGCGACTCGGCGCCCGTACCGGATCGGTCCGGATGACCGGATTCGTCCGCTGGTTCGCGGCCGGCGTCCTCGGGTTGACGGCAGTGCGCTTGGCCTACTTTGGAAGCCACGACCTGTTCGGCCATTCGGCACTCCGGCGGGAGAACTACCGGGGGCGCACCGTCGTGACCGCGGCCGGGATCCTCGTGGTCGTTGCGGTGCTCTTCGCGGCCGCCGGCCGTTCGGTCGTCGCGGCCCTCGGCCCCGGGGCCGACGAAGGGCTCGACGGAGCCCAGGCGCTCATGATCGTCGCCGTCATCGGGTTTGCCTTCCTCGGCCTGATCGATGACCTGCTCGGCGCCGAGGACACCCGCGGCTTCCGGGGCCACGTGCGCGCCGCCTTCCGGGGTCGGCTCACCACCGGCTTCGTGAAGTTGGCGGGCGGTGGTGCGCTCGCCGTGGTGTTGGTCGCCGCGCCGGGCTTCGCGACCGGACGGCGGCTCATCGTCGACGCCGTGCTCATCGCGCTCGCCGCCAACCTCGGCAATCTCCTCGACCGAGCCCCGGGTCGGGTCGGCAAGGTCGGGTTCGTCGCCTACGTGCCCCTCGCGGTCGCACTCGGGGCGAGCGATATCGGCGTGGCCCTGGCGGTGGTGATGGGCGCGTTCCTCGGCCTGTTGCGGGACGACCTCGGCGAGCGGATCATGCTCGGGGATACCGGAGCGAACGCGCTCGGCGGCGCGCTCGGTCTGGCGGTGGTGCTCGGTTGTGGTGCCGGTGTCCGCCTGGGGGTGTTGGGCGTGCTCGTGACGCTCAACCTGGCCGCCGAGTTCGTCTCGTTCAGCCGGGTGATCGAGACGACCCCGCCGCTGCGGGCGTTCGATCGACTCGGCAGACGTCCCTGACCCACAGCTCCCGGCCCCGCCCGTAGTCGGCGGTGCGTTCGTAGCCGGCTCGGGTGAGGGCCGGGCGCAGGTTCGGGAGGAGCTCGCCGAACCGCTCGGTCCAGATCACGACGGCGCAAGCCCGGGGGGTGCGGGCCGCGGCGACGAGCGATTCGGTCGTGAGCGAGGCCTGATCGATCCGGGCCCGGGCCGGGTCGTTCATGAGCGGCGGTGTGGACAGGCCCGCCCGCCAGAGGTAGCCGGGCTCGTCGGCGATCGCCCGGCTCCCGGCCGGGAGGGCCCGGAGGTCGTCGAGGAGCGCCTGCTCGGTCGTGGTCCAGCCCGGCGGGCGCAGGAACGTGTGGTTGTGCACCAACCACCAGGGCACGGCGGCGATCACCGCGATCGCGAGCCAGCGGGCGGGGGGCGGACGAACCGCGTAGGCGCAGCACAATGCGACGACGAGGTTCACGAAGTGGTTCGCGTAGAGCGCCTGCTGGAGTACCAGGATCGCGGCGGTCGTCCCGACCCAGACGGCGATCATCATGGCGTCGGCGCGGCGGGCCGTGGTGCCCGCTCGCCCGGTGAGGGTCGCGATCAGGGCGAGCACCGCCGCGAGCACGACGAAGCCGTCGCGCTCGGGCACGACCGTCACGAGCTTCACGAGGTGGCTGGCCTTCGACGGCTCCGGACCGCCGCCGAGGTGGTAGGCGATCGACTGGTCCCAGACCGGCCCGAGCCCGAACGGGAGGGCGGCCGCGAACCAGGTCGCAATGGCGGCGCCGCCGGCCGCAGCGAGGTCCCGGAGGGCGGTGCGGGTCGGTCGGCCCCCGTGCAGCCACCAGATGACGGGGACGAGCGCGGTGCCGGCCAACGGCTTCACCGCGAGGGCGCCCCCGATGAGGACCCCGGTGAGCAGCGCAGTGCGGGTGCGGGGCCGGTCCCGGTGCGCGAGGGCTGCCCACACTGCGGCGGTGGCGAGGGCGAGCGCCGGGGCGTCGCCGGTGATGTTCGCCGTCGACCGGATCATCGACCCCGAGGTCGCGCACAGGAGTCCGGCGATCAGCGCCGGACCCCGCCCGGACCGAAGCCGCCGGGCCACGGCCCAGACGGCGACGCTGGTGAGCACACCGGCGACCACGGGGGTCAGGCGGGGTGCGTCCGCCGTCTGGAACCCGATGAGGTCGCCGAGGCGCAGGAGCGGGTAGTGCAGCGGGCCCTGGGAGGCGAAGACCCCGGCGTACGGAGCGAGGCCGCGACGCATGTCGATGACGCTGATGCCGTAGACGCCGTCGTCGAAGAGGAGACCCCGGTCGGCGAGTGCCATCGGCAGCCGGGCGAGGAGCGCGATCTCCGCGACGAGCAGCCCGTCGAGCCGGGGTGTCGGCGCCCGCCGGCTGGTCGGGGCGGGCTCGGCGCGCACGGGGCCACGCTAGGAGAACGGCCCCCGATCCGGGCGGCGCACGGTCGCCGTTCGGGGGGACCGCCCCTGCTACCGTCGCCCCGTCGGGTCGGAGAGAGAGGTTGGGCTTTGGCGAAGCATGTCTTCGTGACCGGCGGGGTCGCGTCGAGTCTCGGGAAGGGGCTCACCGCCTCGTCGCTCGGCCGACTCCTCAAGAGCCGCGGCATCCGGGTCACGATGCAGAAGCTCGATCCGTACATCAACGTCGATCCCGGCACGATGAACCCCTTTCAGCACGGAGAGGTGTTCGTCACCGACGACCGGGGCGAGACCGATCTCGACCTCGGCCACTACGAACGCTTCGTCGACGTGCCGCTCACGCGTCGCTCGAACGCGACCACCGGATCCATCTACGAGTCGGTGCTGGCCAAGGAGCGCAAGGGCGCCTACCTCGGCGAAACCGTCCAGGTCATCCCGCACATCACGAACGAGATCAAGGAGCGGATCCTCGCCCTGGCGAGCGACGACGTCGACGTCGTCATCACCGAGATCGGCGGCACGGTCGGCGACATCGAGATCCTCCCGTTCCTGGAGGCGATCCGGCAGTTCCGCAAGGACGTCGGGCGGGAGAACGTCTTCTACGTGCACGTCACGATGGTCCCGTTCATCGGGCCCTCGGGCGAGCAGAAGACGAAGCCGACCCAACACTCGGTCACCGAGCTGCGGAGCCGAGGCATCCAGCCCGACGCGATCGTGTGCCGGAGCGACCGCCCGATTCCCAAGCAGCTGAAGGAGAAGATCTCGGCGCTCTGCGACGTCCCCGAGGCGGGGATCGTGACCGCGGCCGACGCCGAGGTGCTCTACGAGATCCCGCTGGTCCTCCACGACGAGGGCTTCGACGATTACGTGTGCGAGGTGCTCGACCTGGCCGACCGCGCTCCCGACCTCACCGAATGGCGGGCGCTCGTCGACTCGATCCGGGCGGCCGACCAAGAGGTCCGTATCGGCCTCGTGGGCAAGTACGTCAACCTGCCCGACGCCTACCTCTCGGTGGTCGAGGCGCTCAAGCACGGCGGCTACTCGTGCGGGGCCAAGGTCGTCATCGACTGGATCTCGGCCGACGACACCGAAGGACTGCTCGCCGAGGGACGGCTCGGTGACCTCGACGGGATCGTCGTCCCCGGTGGTTTCGGCGTGCGGGGGATCGAGGGGAAGATCGCCGCGGTCTCCTACGCCCGCACCCAGCGGGTGCCGTTCCTCGGGCTCTGTCTCGGCCTGCACTGCGCGGTCATCGAGTTCTCGCGCAACGTGTGCGGGCTGGTGGGTGCGAACAGCGCCGAGTTCGACCAGCGGTCGCCCCACCCGGTGATCGACCTCATGGACGAGCAGCGCACGGTCGTCGATCTCGGCGGGACGATGCGGCTCGGCGCGTACCCGGCCCGGCTCGAACCGGGAACCGTCGTGCGCGAGGCCTACGGCGAAGAGGTCGTCTACGAGCGGCACCGTCACCGCTACGAAGTCAACAACCGCTACCGGGCGACGCTCGCCGAGCACGGACTCGTGCTCTCGGGCACCTCGCCCGACGAGCTGCTCGTCGAGTTCGTCGAGTTGCCCCGGACGACACACCCGTTCTTCGTCGCCACCCAGGCGCACCCCGAGTTCAAGAGCCGCCCGAACCGACCGCACCCGCTCTTCGCGGCGTTCGTGCGGGCCGCGCTCGACCGGGCCGAGGGTCGGCGGCCGCGACTGCCGATCGAGGAGACCACGCCCGCGATCGGTTCGTGACCGGCGACGAGCTCGGCCGACTCCTCGCCGAGCACGAGTCGTGGCTCACGGTGGAGCGGGGTCTCGCGCCCAACTCGCTGGCCGCTTACCGCCGTGACCTCCGGCGCTACACCGCGTATCTCGCGGCGACGGGCATCGCGGACCCTCGGTTGATCGACGAGTCGGTAGTGCACGGGTTCGTCCGTGCGCTCGAGCGCGGGTCGGGTCTCGACCAGACGGCGCGGCCGGCGCCCGCTTCTGTGGCCCGAGCGCTCGTCGCCGTTCGCTCGTTCCACGGTTTCTGCGCCCGGGAGGGGCTCCTGCCGTCCGACCCGAGCGCCGCGGTCGGGGCGCCCCGGGTGCCGTCGGGCATCCCGAAAGCGCTCGACGAGGCCGAGGTCGGGCTCCTCCTCGCCGCCGTGGTGGGCGACGATCCCCTCGCGTTGCGCGACCGGGCGCTCCTCGAGCTCCTCTACGCGTCGGGTATCCGCATCAGCGAGGCGGTCGGGCTCGACCTCGACGACATCGATCCCGTCTCGACCACGATGCGAGTGCTCGGAAAGGGGGCGAAGGAACGGGTCGTCCCCGTGGGCCGCATCGCGCTCGCGGCCCTCGACGACTACGTCGGGCGGGGCCGACCCGAGCTGGTTCGGCCCGCAACCCGGCGGGTCGGCGGGGCCGAGGCCGTCTTCCTCAACCTCCGGGGCGGACGCCTCTCGCGGCAGTCGTGCTGGGCCGTGGTGCGCCGGGCGGGCGAGCGGGCGGGGCTCGGCGACCGGATCCATCCCCACGTGCTGCGCCACTCGGCCGCCACCCACATGCTCGATCACGGCGCCGATCTACGGGTGGTGCAGGAGTTGCTCGGCCACGCCAGCATCTCGACGACGCAGGTGTACACGAAGGTCAGCCCCGCTCGGCTCCGCTCGGTGTACGCCGCCGCGCACCCACGGGCCCGGATCGCCGCCGTTCCCGAGGAGCGTTGACCCGGGTACGCTCATCGGATGAGCGATCGTGAGGCGGTGCGGGCGGCGTTGATCGCGGAGCAGGAGCGGGTCGCCGGTCAGTTGGCCGAGCTCGGGCTCGAGCGGGACACCTTCGATGAGGGTTTCGCCGATTCCGGGCAGGTGACCGCCGAGCGCACGGAGGCCGAGACGCTGGCCCAGGCGCTGCGCGACACCGCGGCCGATGTCGAAGCGGCCCTCGCCAAACTCGAGAGCGACGGCTTCGGCCGGTGCGAGGAGTGCGGCGAGGCGATCGCCGACGCTCGGCTCGAAGCCGTGCCGTGGGCTCGCCGTTGCATCGGCTGCGCCTCGCGTTCGCGCTGACGGGCCGTCGCCGTGCGCACGGCCCGCCTTCGCCACCTCGCCGGTCGGTTCTTCACCTCGATCTCCCCGCGCCGTCCCGATCCGGGCGACCGGGAATGGGTTCGCTCGACGCTGAGTCCGGCGGAGTATGCGGTCTGGAGCACGCTCGGTCGCGCCGACCGGACCGAATCGGTCGCAGTCGGACGCCGGGCCGCCGAGTGGCTGCCGTCCGGCGCCGACCCGGTCTGGGTCGCGGCAGCACTGCTCCACGACGTGGGCAAGACCGAGGCCGGCCTCGGCACCCCGGGTCGGGTGCTCGCCACGATCGTCGGTGACGTGGGGGGCCGGGAGCGCATGGCGCGCCGTTCGGGCCGGTTCGGCACGTATCTGCGCCACGCCGAGATCGGGGCCGAGCGGCTCCGACGGGCCGGCGCCCGCTCCGAGACCGCCGCCTGGGCCGCAGTCCACCACCGGCCCGGGGATTGGGTGGCGGCCGGAGTGCCGGAGTCGATCGGCCGGGTGCTGGCCCGGGCCGACGGGGAACCCGTCTCGGGCGGTTGAGTCCGGCTCAGCCCGAGCGGGGGAGGAGGCCTGCTGCCCGCACCGCACGGCGGAGCACGGGCTCGGCGATCGCCTCGGCTGCGGCTGCTCCGCGCGCGAGTCGGGCGTCGACCGCCGACCGGTCGGCCGCGAGCGCCGAGTAGCGCTCCTGGAGCGGCCGCAGGTGCTCGACCACGGCCTCGGCGACGGCGGTCTTGAACGCGCCGTAGCCCTGGCCCGCGAACTGGGTCTCGACCTCGGCGATGGTGCGGTCGGTCACGGCGGCATGGATCTCGATGAGGTTCGAGATGCCGGGTTTGGCTTCCCGGTCGTGGCGGACCTCGGCCTCGGAATCGGTGATCGCGGACTTCAGCTTCTTCTCGATGGTCTTCGGGGGATCGAGCAACATGACGCAGCCCGCAGCCCGCTCGTCGGATTTCGACATCTTCTTCGTCGGGTCCTGGAGATCCATGATGCGGGCCCCGACGGGCGGGAACGTCGCCTTCGGCACCACGAAGGCATCGCCGTAGCGGCCGTTGAAGCGCTGGGCGATGTCCCGGGTGAGCTCGACGTGCTGGCGCTGGTCCTCGCCGACCGGCACCTCGACCGTGTCGTAGAGGAGGATGTCGGAAGCCATGAGGACCGGGTAGTCGAAGAGGCCGACCGACACCGACTCCTGGCCGTCCTCGCCGTCGCCCGCCTTGGCTGCCTTGTCCTTGAACTGGGTCTGACGCCGGAGCTCACCGAAGGTGGCGACGCAGTTGAGGAGCCAGGTCAGCTCGGCGTGGGCCCGGACGTGGCTCTGCACGAAGAGCAGGGAGCGGTCCTCGTCGAGCCCGGCCGCCATGAGCATCGTGGCCACGTGAAGGGTGAGCCGCTCGACCTCGGCCGGGTCCCAGGGCACGGTCAGCGCGTGGAGGTCGACCACACAGAAGACGGCCTCCCGGGCCGTCGCTGCGTCGCTCCCGGCCGGCGGCTGTCCGGCTACCCAGCGGCGCACGGCGCCGAGCAGGTTGCCGAGGTGCAGCTCGCCGGTCGGCTTGATGCCCGAGAACACGCGCGCCATGGGTGGGCACGTTACCGACCGGCGCCCGACCGTCGACGGGGTGGTCCGGACGCGTCCGGAATCACCGGTCGCGGTCGGGGCCGACGGGTACGCTCGCCCCGTGGGATACGAGGTCACGACGACGGTCTTCGCCGGTCCGTTCGACCTGCTCCTGCACCTCATCCTCCGCGAGGAGGTCGACCTCTGGGAGATCGAGCTCGCCCGGATCGTCGATGCGTTCTGCGCCGAGGTCGAACGCGCCGACGGCCTCGATCTCGAGGTCGCGACCGAGTTCCTCCTCATCGCCGCGACCCTGGTCGAGCTCAAGGCTCGGCGGCTCCTCCCGGGGCGGGAGGACGTCGATCTCGACGAGGAGCTCTGGCGCTTCGAGGAGCGCGACCTGCTGCTCGCCCGGCTGCTGGAATGCAAGACCTTCCAGGACGTCGCCCAGGTGCTGCACGGTCGCCTCACCGAGGCCCGGCGCTCGGTCGCCCGCACGGCCGGCCCCGAGGAGCCGTTCCGATTGCTGGCGCCCGACCCGCTCGAGCGGGTCTCCCTCGAGCAATTGCACAAGGCGGCGCTGCGGGGTCTGGCCCCGCCGCCGGTCGTCGAGGTGCGCACCGATCACATCGCACCGATCCGGCTCAGCGTCCGCGACGCCATCGATGCGGTGCTGCTGCTCCTGCCCGAGCGGGAGCCCATCGCGTTCACCGATCTCGTCGCCGGGATCGACGAGAAGCTGCAGATCATCGTGCGGTTCCTCGCTGTGCTCGAGCTCTACAAGCAGGGGATCGTCGATCTCGAGCAGTTCGAGTCGTTCGGAGAGCTGCAGGTGCGGGCGCTCGCGGTCGGCGAACGGGTGGCGCTCGACCTCGCGTCGCTCGACGATTGGGGCGACGAGCCGCTGACGGCCACCGGCGATGTCGTGGTCGACGCCACCGGTGTCGAACCCGCGGTCGACCTCACCCGGCCCGCCGTCGAGCGGGCCTGAGCAGCCCGATGGACGGAACCCGAGCGCCCGACCGGTCGGACGCACGTCGCGCGATCGAGGCGATGGTCCTCGCCGCGACCGAGCCCGTGCATCCGACCGTGATGGCCCAATTGCTCGAGATTCCCGTCGACGAGATCGACGAGCTCTGCACGGGGCTCGCCGCCGAGTACGCCGACCAGGACCGCGGCTTCGCGCTCGTGCGTGTCGCCGGGGGGTGGCGCTTCCAGACCGCAGCGTCCGCCTATCAGTACGTCGAGCGATTCGTGCTCGAGGGCCAGACCGCCCGGCTCTCGGGCCCGGCACTCGAGACGCTCGCGATCATCGCCTACAAGCAGCCGATCTCCCGCGTGCAACTGTCCTCGATCCGGGGGGTCAACGTCGAAGCGACCCTGAAGACACTGGTCGCGCGGGGCTACGTCGAGGAGATCGGTCACGATCCGTCGCCCGGCAATCCCGTGCTCTTCGGCACGACCCGGACGTTCCTCGAGCGGCTCGGCCTCGACTCACTCGACGAACTGCCGCCCATCGCCGACTACGTGCCCGACGCGTCGGTCGTCGAGTCGCTCGAACGAGGTCTGCGGATGCCGGTCGGCGCCGAGGAGAGCGACGAGCAGAGCAACGAGGACGGTGCGGGCGAAGGACAACCGACGCCCACCGTCGGAACCGACCATCCTGGCGCGACCGAGCCTGCCGACGCGACCGACGTCGGGTGACCGAGGGCGAGCGCCTCCAGAAGGTCCTCGCCCGCGCCGGGCTGGGTTCGCGCCGAAGGTGCGAGGAGCTCATTGCCGAGGGGCGGGTCCGGGTCGACGGGATTGCCGCCATCCTGGGGTGTCGGGTCGATCCGGCTGCCGTTCGGATCGAGGTCGACGGCGTCCCGGTCGTCACCGACACCGACCTCGTGCACTGGCTCCTGAACAAGCCGGCGGGCTACGTCACCACGGCGAGCGATCCCGAGGGGCGCCCGACCGTGCTCGATCTCGTCCCCGCTGCGCCACGCGTCTTCCCGGTCGGTCGCCTCGATCTCGATTCCGAGGGGCTGCTCGTCCTCACGAACGACGGCGAACTCGCCAACCTGCTCGCCCATCCGAGTCACGGGGTGGAGAAGGAGTACCTCGCCGAGGTCGAGGGGCGTCCGGCGCCGGCGGCGCTGCGCGCCCTGCGGGAGGGAATCGTGCTCGACGACGGGCCGACCCGGCCGGCTCGGGCCCGGCTCGTCCAGGAGTCGGGGACGGGCACGAGCGCGATCGAGATCGCGGTGAAGGAAGGGCGCAAGCGGATGGTCCGCCGGATGTGCTCGGCGGTCGGCCATCCGGTGCGTCGACTCGTCCGCACCCGCATCGGCCCATTGCGCGATACGCGGCTGCGGCCCGGGGCGTGGCGTCCGCTCACGCCCGACGAGGTACGAGCGCTCTACGCCGCCGCACTCGGCCGGGGCGCCGAAGGCGACGGGTAACCTCGGCCCCCGTGAGGCTCCTGGCGCTGCGCGGCGCGACGACGTGCGACGAGGATTCCAAGGCGCAGATCGAGCGCCGCACCCAGGATCTCGTCTCGGCCATGTTGGAGCGCAACGGGATCGCCCACGATGATCTCGTGAGCATCATCTTCACCGCGACCGACGATCTCACGGCGGAGTTCCCGGCCACCGCCGCTCGGGCGTTGGGGCTCGCCGACATCCCGCTCATCTGCGCGCGAGAGCTCGGCATCGCGCACGGGATGCCCCGCACGATCCGGGTGATGATGCACTTCTACGGTGAGGGTCCCCGTTCGGAGGTCCGGCACGTCTACCTCGAGGGCGCGCGCGCCCTCCGCGACGACCTCCCCGAGTGAACGTTCGGAGCGCGTGATGCGCATCGCCGTGATCGGCACCGGCCTCATCGGTGGCTCGGTCGGACTTGCGGCGGTGGCGGCCGGTCACGAGGTCGTCGGTGTCGACGCCGATTCCGAGGCCCTGGCCCGGGCCCGGGAACGGGGCGCGGTGACCTCGGTCGCGACCGGTCCGGCCGAAGCGGTCGCCGACGTCGACCTCGTGGTCGTGGCGGTACCGGTCGGCACCGTGGCCGACACGGTCATCGCCGTGCTCGACGCCGGTGCGCCCGTGGTGACCGATGTCGGATCGGTGAAGGGCTCGGTGGTCGGCGCAGTCGGCGCGGCTCGGCCCGAGTCGGCGGATCGGTACGTGGGCGGGCACCCCATGGCGGGCTCCGAGCAGGGCGGTATCGATGCCGCCCGGTCCGATCTCTTCATCGGCGCGACGTGGGTGCTCACCCCGACCGGCGCGACCACCGACGCCGCCTACGCGACGACCCGCACCTTCGTGAGGGATCTCGGCGCCGAAGCGGTCGCCGTGACCCCGGCGGAGCACGATGCGCTCGTCGCGCTCGTCAGCCACGTTCCCCAGCTGGCGGCGTCGACGCTCATGGACGTGGCCTCGACCCAGGAGGCCCGCCACCGGGCGCTGCTCCGCCTGGCGGCCGGGGGATTCCGCGACATGACCCGCATCGCGGCCAGCCACCCGGAGATCTGGCTCGACATCCTCGCCGCGAATCGGGACGCGGTACTCGCCGGCCTCGATGCGTACGTCGAAGCGCTCGGCGCGGCCCGGCAGTGGATCGCCGCCGGCGACGCCGATGCGCTCGCCGGGCTGCTGGCCCGGGCACGATCGGCCCGGCGGAACCTGCCGGTCGGTGCCGAAGCCGCGGTCGAGCTCGCCGAGCTCCGGGTGCCGATCCCCGACCGCACGGGTGTGCTCGCCGAGGTGACGACCCTCGCGGGGCGGCTCGGGGTGAACATCGCCGACGTCGAAATCGCCCATTCGATCGAGGGGAGCGCCGGTGTGCTCGTGCTCGTGGTGCCCGCAGCCGATGCCGGCGCGCTGGCGGCCGAGCTGCGGGAGCACGGCTACGCGCCGGGGCGGGCGGAGCTCGCGTGAGCGCAGTCCTCGACCTCGACGGCGGACCCCGCCCGCTGCGCGGGAGCATCCGGCTCCCGGGGGACAAGTCGATCTCGCATCGCGCCTTGCTCTTCGCCGGTCTCGCCGAGGGGCGCAGCCGGATCACGGGCCTCGGCACCGGCGGAGACGTGGCCGCGACGGCCGCTGCGTTGCGGGCGCTCGGAGTCGCGGTCGCCCGGCAGGACGGGGCGGTGATCGTCGACAGTCCCGGGCTCGCCGCCTGGTCGGAGCCCGACGACGTGGTCGACTGCGGCAACAGCGGCACCACGATCCGGGTGCTGACGGGCGCGCTTGCCGGTCGTCCGTTCTGCACTGTGCTCACGGGAGATGCGTCGCTGCGTCGTCGGCCGATGGCACGGGTGGCCGATCCGTTGCGGGCGATGGGTGCGCGCATCGACGGTCGGGACGGGGGCAGTCGGGCTCCGCTCGTCGTGCGCGGTGGCGCGCTCACCGGGCGTCGGCACGAACTGACCGTCGCGAGCGCCCAGGTGAAGTCCGCGATCCTGTTGGCCGGGCTCCAAGCCGAGGGCCCGACCGAGGTGCACGAGCCGCTGCGGTCCCGCGACCACACCGAGCGGATGCTGCGGGCGCTCGGTGTCCCGGTCGAGGTCGACGGGACGGTGGTGCGGATCGGTGCGGGGGTCCCCGAACCGTGCTCCATCGCGGTACCCGGTGATCCGTCCTCGGCGGCCTTCTTTGCGGTGGCGGCGGCGATCACACCCGGCTCGGAGTTCGTGTGCCCGGGCCTGGCCGGCAACCCGACCCGGATCGGCTTCGTCGCAGTGCTGCGCCGGATGGGGGCCGACATCGATTTCGTGCCGACCGGTGAGGTCTGCGGTGAGCCGGTGGGCGAGCTGCGGGTACGTGGCTCCGCGCTCCGGGCGACGGTGATCGAGGGAGCCGAGATCCCGGCGGTCATCGACGAGATCCCGGCGCTGGCGGTTGCCGCGGCCTTCGCCGACGGCGTCACCGAGATCCGGGATGCCGCCGAGCTCCGGGTGAAGGAGAGCGATCGCATCACGACCGTGGCGACGCTCATCGGCGCGATCGGCGTGGAGTGCGAGACCCGGCCCGACGGCCTGCGCATCACCGGCGGACAGCCGCACGCAGCTGCGCACGCCAGTGGGGGCGACCACCGGATCGCGATGGCGGCCGCCGTGGCTTCGATCGCCGTCCCGGGTCGCTCGCGCATCGCCGGTTGGGACGCCGTGGTGTCCTCGTTCCCGGAGTTCGCCGATCGTCTGGCCGACCTCGCCGGTGGGTTCTCGTGACCGTCGCGGTCGTCGCGATCGACGGGCCGGCCGGCTCGGGCAAGTCGACGACGGCTCGGGGCGTGGGTGCGGCGCTCGGGCTCCCGGTCCTCGACACGGGCGCGATGTACCGGGCGGTGGCCCTGGCGGCGCTGGACGCCGGTATCGACCTGGGCGATCCGGTTGCGTGCACCGCGATCGCCGAACGGATCGCGCTCACGGTCGAAGCGGGCGTGACGACGATCGACGGCTGCGACGTGAGCGTTCGGATCCGCGGTCCCGAAGCCACGGCGGCGGTCTCCCAGGTGGCCGCCCATCCGGGGGTCCGGGCGGTGCTCGTCGAACGGCAGCGTCGGTGGGTCGACCAGCACGGCGGGGGAGTGGTCGAGGGACGGGACATCGGCACCGTCGTCTTCCCCGACGCCCGCGTGAAAGTGTTCCTCGTCGCCGATGACGGTGAGCGGGCCCGGCGCCGACAGCTCGACGAATCCGAGGCGGCCCGGGAGATCGACGTGGAGGCGGTCCGCGAGCAGCTCGTCCGCCGCGACGCGGTCGACCGCGGTCGGGCTGCATCGCCGTTGCGGGCGGCCGACGACGCGATCGTGGTCGACACGACGGCGACCGGGGTCGACGATGTGGTGCGCCGGATCGTGGCGTGCTTCGAGCAGGAGGTGGGCTGACCGTGCTCTACGAGGCGATCCGGGTGGTGGTCGGGAACGCGACCCGAGCGGCGTACCGGCTGCGGGTGAGCGGACTCGAGCGGCTCCCGGAGACGGGCGGATACGTGATCGCTCCGTCCCACCGTTCGATGATGGACATCCCGTTCGTGGGCTGGGTGGTGCCCGAGCCGATCGGCTACATGGGGAAGCGGTCGCTGTTCGACATCCCGGTGCTGGGTCGGGCCTTCGCCTCGCTCGGCGGGATTCCCGTCGAGCGGGACGGCAGCGACCGCAAGGCGTTGCGCACGGCTCTCGACCGCATCGCCGACGGTCAGCCCATGCTCATCTTCCCGGAGGGCACCCGCGACTCCGGGGCCGCGATCGACGACTTGCAGCCCGGCGCGGCCTACCTCGCTCTGCGGGCCGGCGTTCCCCTCGTGCCGATGGGGATCGCGGGAACCGAGGAGATCGTGCGTGCTCGGCGCCTCCCCGTTCCCCGGTTCCAGCGTGTCGCCGTCGTGATCGGTGAGCCGCTCTTCCCGCCGTCGCTCAGCGGTGCCGTGGTGCCCCGCGCCGAGGTCGACGCGCTCACCGAGCGGCTGGGGGTGGCGTTGCAGCAGGCCTTCGATCAGGCCTACCGGCTGCGCGATGCGGGACCGCCGCCCGGGGCTTAGCCGTTCCCGAGGAGCACGCCGAGGAACGCGGCTCGGACGGCTCGAGACCCAGCGGGGGATCGGATCAGGGAGTGAGGTCGGCGAGGACGCTCGAGGCGTCGACTCCCCGGTCATCGGTGAACGGACCGCCGACTGCGCTCGCGACGGCCGGATCGCCGCCGAACGCGGCGGCCACCGCCGCATCGAGGGCCGGGAGGAGCTCGCGGAGCTCGCGCGGCGGGGGGAAGTACTCGTCTTCCCCGGTGACCCGCACGGCTTCGACGCCTTCGGTCGGGGCGAGGTGCTCGATCACGGCGGTCACGAGGTCCTCGGGTGCCGATGCGCCGGCGGTGACGCCGACGATGCGGGCGGCACCGAGCACATCGAGATCGAGTTCGTCGGGTCCGTCGACGCGCAGCACGAGCGGGCAGCCCGCCTCCCGGGCGACTTTCGTGAGTGCGATGGTGTTCGAGGAGTTGGCGCTCCCGATGACCACGACGGCGTCGGCCCGACGGGCGATCTCGGTGAGCGCATCTTGCCGGTTGGTCGTGGCGAAGCAGAGGTCGTTGCGGGTTGCCGTCCAGGCTGAGGGGAAGCGCTCGCGGGTCGCCTCGAGCACACCGGCCCATTCCTGCTGGGCGAGCGTGGTTTGGGCGAGCACGGCGATCCGTTCGGGGTCGGCGACGTCGGCCGTGGCCGCGGCGACGTCTTCCGGGCGTTCGACCAGGCGGATGGCTTCGGGGGCGACGGCGACCGTCCCGATCGCTTCGTCGTGGCCGGCGTGTCCGGCGTAAACGATCGTGAAGCCCTTCCCGGCCCGCACCCGGGCCTCGTGGTGGACCTTGGTGACCAGCGGGCAGACCGCATCGACCACGTAGCGGCTCCGGTCGCGTGCGGCGGCGACGACTTCGGGGGCCGATCCGTGGGCCGAGAGCATGAGCGGGGCCCCGTCCGGCACCTCGTCGATCGTGTCGACGAACACGACGCCGAGTCGCTCGAAGCGGTCGACGACGAGTCGGTTGTGGACGATCTCGTGGTAGCAGTAGACGGGCGGTTCGAAGGCCCGAACCATCCAGGCGAGGGCCTTGATGGCCATCTCCACCCCGGCGCAGAAGCCGCGGGGCTCGGCGAGCAGCACCCGTTCGACCGGCACGAGCGCAGCGTAGTGGCGTCTCGCCCGTATCCTGTCCGGATGCCCGCCGCACGCGTCGTTGCCGTCGCGCCCGGATCCGTGGCGGCGGCCGCCGGTCTCTGCCCCGGTGACGAGATCATCGGCGTCAACGGTGAGCCGGTCCGTGACGTCATCGAGTATCAGGTGCAGGCCGACGGGGCCCGGGTCGAGCTCGACGTGGTGCGGGGCGGACTCGAGCGCAGCGTCGTGGTGGAGAAGCCGGAGGGGGTCGGGCTCGGCATCGAGCTGTCGACGCCGGTGTTCGATCGCATCCGCACCTGCGACAACCACTGCCCGTTCTGCTTCATCCACCAGCTCCCCGCCGGTATGCGCCGCAGCCTCTCGGTGAAGGACGACGACTACCGGCTCTCGTTCCTCTACGGAAACTTCACGACGCTCACCCGGTTCACCGAGGCCGACTTCGAGCGGGTGATCGACGAGCGGCTGAGTCCGCTCTACGTGAGCATCCACGCGACCGATCCCGACCTCCGCGCCCGTCTGCTCCGCAACCGGCGGGGTGGCGCGTCGCTCCGGTGGCTCGCCCTCCTCCTCGATGCCGGGGTGGAGGTTCACGGCCAGATCGTGGTGTGCCCCGGGATCAATGACGGCGCTGCCCTCGACGACACCCTGCTCGGCATTCTCGATCGCTTCCCGGCGCTGGCCACGGTCGGAGTGGTGCCGCTCGGGGTGAGCGGGCACAACCGTGAACCGGAGATGCGACCGCATACGCGAGCGGAGGCCGAGGCGGTGTGCGACCTCGTGGCCGTCTGGCAGGAGCGGTTCCTCGCCCGACTCGGCCGACGACTGGTGTACGTCTCCGACGAGTATTTCCTCATGACCGGTCGTCCGTTCCCGGCGCTCGCCGACTACGACGACTGCGCTCAGCACGAGAACGGCATCGGTATGGCGGCCACCTTCGCGGCCGAGGTCGACGCGGCGGTCGGGGGTCGAGCGGTCGCCGGTACCGGTCCCCGGTCGGGGTTCTTCGCCTCGGTCGACGGTGCCCCGGCGGCCGGGTACCGGTCGCCGCGCACCATTCCGGTGCGAGCCGCGGGCGATCCGGTGGTCGGGGCCGAGGGGCCGGTGCACGTGATCACGGGGGAGTTCGGGGCCGAGGTGCTCGCCCCGATCGTCGAACGGCTGCCGGTGCCGGTGACGCTCCTGCCGGTCGCGAACCGCTTCTTCGGCGGCAACATCGCGGTGACCGGGTTGCTCACCGGCGCCGACGTCGCGGCCGCACTGGCCGACGCCCCGACCGAGGGTCGGTTCCTGCTCCCCGACGTCGTGCTCTCCCGCGGTGTGTTCCTCGACGGGCTCACCCCGGCCGATCTGCCCCGGTCGGTCGAGATCGTGCCGACCGACGGCGTGGCGTTCGCACGCGCGGTGGGCGCAGCATGAGCGACCTCCCCGTCGTCGCCGTCGTCGGTCGCCCCAACGTGGGGAAATCGACGCTCGTGAATCGCTTCGTCGGCCGCCGGGCCGCGATCGTGGAGGAACGGCCGGGCGTCACCCGCGATCGCAAGGAGCTCATCGCCGAGTGGACCGGCCGTTCGTTCCGGGTCATCGACACCGGAGGTTGGCTCACGCCCGGCGAGGCCGGGCTCACCGGTGAGGAAGCCGACCTCGCGGCGAAGGTGAGCGCCCAGGCCGAAGCCGCGATGGGTGAAGCGGATCTCATCCTCCTCGTCACCGACG
>JBJSXF010000141.1:0-26423 GCA_046086225.1 Actinomycetota bacterium
CCTGAAGGGTGGCGGCACGGCGTCCGGTCCGGTGAGCTTCATGCGGGGCGCCGACGCCTCGGCGGGCACCATCAAGTCGGGCGGCAAGACCCGCCGGGCCGCCAAGATGGTCATCCTCGACGTCGACCACCCCGACATCGAGGACTTCGTGTGGTGCAAGGCGATCGAGGAGCGCAAGGCCCGGGCCCTGCGCGACGCCGGGTTCGACATGGACCTCGACGGCAAGGACAGCCACTCGATCCAGTACCAGAACGCCAACAACTCGGTTCGGGTGACCGACGCGTTCATGCGCTCGGTGGCCGACGGCGGCGACTGGTCGCTGAACTCGGTCACGACCGGCGACCCGGTGAAGACGATGCCGGCCCGCGACCTCATGCGGCAGATCGCCCAGTCGGCGTGGGAGTGCGCCGACCCGGGCATGCAGTTCGATACCACGATCAACCGCTGGCACACGGCGTCGAACACGGGGCGGATCAACGCCTCCAACCCGTGCTCCGAGTACATGCACCTCGACAACTCGGCGTGCAACCTGGCGAGCATCAACCTGCTCACCTACCTGGGTGATGACGACGTCTTCGACGTCGACGGCTACCTGCACACGATCGAGGTGATGTTCACCGCCCAGGAGATCCTGGTCGGCAACGCCGATTACCCGACCGAACCGATCGGCGACACGAGCCGGAAGTTCCGCCAGCTCGGCCTCGGCTACGCCAACCTCGGCGCGCTCCTCATGGCCCAGGGCATGCCCTACGACTCGGATGCGGGTCGGGCCTGGACGAGCGCCCTCACGGCGATCATGACCGGGCACGCCTACGCAACGAGCGCGCGCACGGCGGCCCGCATGGGTCCGTTCGCAGGCTTCGCCGACAACGCCGAGCCGATGCTCGATGTGCTCCGGATGCACCGTGCGGAGCTCGACGGGGTGGACACCGGCCTCGTGCCGGGGGCGCTCATGGATGCGGCCCGCACGTCGTGGGACGAGGCGGTTTCGCTCGGCGAGGTGCACGGCGTGCGCAACTCGCAGGCGACGGTGATCGCCCCGACCGGCACGATCGCCCTGATGATGGACTGTGACACCACCGGCATCGAGCCCGACCTGGCCCTCACCAAGGCCAAGAAGCTCGTGGGCGGTGGCACGATGTTCATCGTCAACCAGACGATCCCCCGTGCGCTCCGCAATCTCGGCTACGGCGAGGGCGACGTCGACCGGATCGTCGCCTACATCGACGAGCACAAGACGATCATCGGGGCACCGGTCTTCAAGGCCGAGCACCTCCCGGTGTTCGCCTGCTCGATGGGTGACAACACGATCCATTACATGGGCCACATCCGGATGATGGCGGCGGCCCAGCCGTGGATCAGCGGCGCGATCTCCAAGACGGTCAACATGCCGGAGGACGTCTCGGTCGAGGACGTCGAGCAGCTCTACATGGAGTCGTGGCGGCTCGGGCTCAAGGCGGTCGCCATCTACCGCGACAACTGCAAGGTGGGTCAGCCGCTCTCCACGCAGAAGAAGGCCGGTGACGACGCTTCGGGCGACGTGGTCGCCAAGGAGATCGAGCGCATCGTCGAGACGGTGATCGTTCAGGAGCCGGTCCGCCAGAAGCTGCCCCGTACCCGCCGGAGCCGCACCTTCTCGTTCCGGGTGGCCGACTGCCACGGCTACGTCACCGTCGGCGAGTACGAGGACGGGCGGCCGGGCGAGGTGTTCATGAAGGTCGCCAAGCAGGGCTCGACCCTCGCCGGCATCATGGACGCCTTCGCCATCTCGGTGAGTCACGGCCTCCAGTACGGCGTGCCGCTCGAGGCGTTCGTCGACATGTTCACCAACATGCGCTTCGAGCCCGCGGGCATGACCGACGATCCCGACATCCGGTTCGCCACGAGCCTCGTCGACTACATCTTCCGGCGGCTCGCCGTGGAGTACCTCACCTACGAGAAGCGTGAGGCGATGGGGATCCTGACGGTGGGGGAGCGTTCGCAGCCGACCCTGCCCGGGGTGGAGGAGGCGACGACGCCGAGCGTGCCCTCGCTCGACCTCCCGCCCGAGGACCGAGCCCCGTCGGCGGCGCTCGGCACCCCGGGTGCGGTCCCGCCGGTCGAGGCCCGCACGGTGGAAATGGTGCTCTGCCACGTCTGCGGCGACATCATGCAGCGGGCCGGCAGCTGCTACGCCTGCCCGAGCTGTGGGAGCACCAGCGGCTGCAGTTGAGCCGAACGAACCCGGTTCGTCCGGGTGCGACAGTGAACGGTCGGACGAGGGGAGGACGCAGTCGGCGCCCTCCCCTCGTCGCGTTGCCTGCTGGTCGGGCCCTCCCAAAGTGTCGGAAGTCGCCCCGGAAGCAGCCCCGGAGGCAGGGCCGGAGGCAGGGCCGGATTCCGAGGGCACGTAACATCCCCGCTCGGTCCGCGGAATCCGGTTCGTGGAACCGACCGCAATCCGAACGCAACCCGAACGCCGCCCCGGCAGGAGGCTCCGATGTCATCCCAGACCCCCGTCCCCATCACTGTCGCTCACGGAGACGGCATCGGCCCGGAGATCATGGACGCGACGCTGCGGATCCTGGAGGCCGGCGGCGCTGCGCTCGACATCGAGACCATCCGGATCGGCGAGTCGGTCTACGCCGAAGGAGTCACGGCCGGCATCGAGCCGTCGGCCTGGGAGAGTCTGCGGCGGACGCGCGTCTTCCTCAAGGCGCCGATCACGACGCCGCAGGGTGGCGGCTTCAAGAGCCTCAACGTGACCGTGCGCAAGACGCTGGGGCTGTTCGCCAACGTGCGGCCTTGCCCGTCCTACGCGCCGTACATCGCGACCAAGCACCCGAACATGGACGTCGTCATCGTTCGCGAGAACGAGGAGGACCTCTACGCCGGGATCGAGCACCAGCAGACCCCCGAGGTGGTGCAGTGCCTCAAGCTGATCACCCGTCCGGGTTCGGAGCGTCTGATCCGGTACGCGTTCGAGTACGCGGTCCGCTACGGGCGTAAGAAGGTGACGTGCTTCACCAAGGACAACATCATGAAGGCGACCGACGGTCTCTTCCACGAGGTGTTCGAGGAGGTGGCCGCCGAGTATCCGGGCATCGAGACCGAACACTGGATCGTCGACATCGGGGCGGCGAAGCTGGCCGACACGCCCGAGGCGTTCGACATGATCGTGCTCCCCAACCTCTACGGTGACATCCTCTCCGATGTCGCCGCGCAGATCGCCGGGTCGGTCGGCCTGGCCGGGAGCGCGAACATCGGCGACGGGTTCGCGATGTTCGAGGCGATCCACGGCTCGGCGCCGCGCCGGGCCGGACAGGATCTGGCCAACCCGTCGGGTCTGTTCCTCGGGGCGGTGCAGATGCTCGTGCACATCGGCCAGGGCGATGTCGCGACGCGGGTGCACAATGCGTGGCTGAAGACCGTCGAGGACGGGATCCACACGTACGACGTCTTCGACCCCGAGGTTTCGACCGAGAAGGTCGGCACGAAGGCCTTCGCGGATGCGGTGATCGCCCGTCTGGGCGAGGAGCCCACCCGCCTGAAGGCCGTCTCGTACGCCTCCTCGTCCGAGCCGATCCAGGTGGCGCCGAAGCCCCGTCCCCGCCCGACGAAGGAGCTCGTGGGCATGGACGTCTTCGTCGAGTGGCAGGAGCCGGTCGATCAGTTGGCTGCGGCCCTCGAGCCTCACGTCGGGTCCGACCTCCGGCTCGTCATGATTTCCAACCGTGGTCAGAAGGTGTGGCCGGGCGGTTCGCCGGAGACGTTCTGCGTCGACCACTGGCGCTGCCGGTTCCAGGCGGCGGAGGAGGGTGCGCCCGTCACCCATGCCTCGGTGATCGCGCTCCTCGGTCGCCTGGATGCGGCCGGGATCGGATTCCTGAAGACCGAGGGGCTCTTCACGTTCGACGGGAAGCCCGGCTTCTCGCTCGGTCAGGGGCAGTGACGTTCCCGGTCGGGGTGCCGTGCAGGCTCCTCGACCGACCGCCCGCTGCTCGACGTCGGCGAATCGCGGCGGCCACACCTTCGTCGGGTCGCCTTCCTCGCGCTCGCCGGCGGTGATGACCGCTCGCTGACCGGGCGGGCGCGGGGCGATCGGCGTGGCGAGCAGATGCTCGTCGCCCCACCACAGCGACGGGCTGATCGCGACCAGGTCGGCGAACACATCGGGGCGGGTGCCCCACGCGTGGGCGGCGAAGAGACCCGAGAGTGACCAGCCGCAGACCCCGACGCGGGCCGGGTCGATGACGACCCGCGCCCGAGCCTGCGGGAGGATCTCGTCGACGATTGCGGTGAGGAACCGGTCGGCGCCACCCGTTCCGTGTCGGAGCGGGTCGTTGTCCCGGGCGAAGGGGCCGGGGAGCGACCACTGCGTCGGGGTGAAGTCGCGGAAGCGAGTCGAGAAGTACTCGGGCCAGCTCGCCGTGTCGCACGTGATGCCGAGCATCGCGACGGGGCCGAGCGCGCCGAGCGTCGAGATCGCCATGGTGCGGGCGGCTTCGGTCGCGGTGAGCAGCGTTCTGTCGCCGTCGAGGATCACGAGCAGGGGCACGGGAGCGTCGCCCGGGACGAGCGGGGTCGTCAGCGCGATTCGGTAGCGCGCGCCGACGGCGACGGATTCGTGGATCCAGTGATCGGAATCGGCGACGGAGATCTCGGGCATCGACGGCGGAGCGCAGGGGTCGGGCTGACCCGGGGCCCTGGTGACGATCGGTGACCGCTACCCTCCGGCCGATGCGGCACCGAGACACCCCGTGAGCACGGCGGCGTACGTCGGCGCGGCGATCTCGGCGATCGCCGGCGTTCTCGGGCTCTGCTTCCCTCGGCGGGTGAGCGCCGTGATCGGGCTCCACCTGCCGGCAACCCTGGGCGTGTCGGAGGTCCGGGCCACCTACGGGGGCCTCTTCCTCGGGGCCGGAGTCGCCGTGATGCTGCTCGGGTCGTCCGATGCGGCGCTCGTCCTCGGTACGGCCTGGTTGGGTGCGTTCGGCGCCCGGGCGGTATCGGTCGTCGTCGACCGGTCGCGGTCGAAGGAGAACGTCGCGGGCCTGGTCGTCGAGGCCACGATCGGCGCGCTCCTCGTGCTCGGCCGCTGATCCGAGCGGATCCTTCCGTCGGGTCGGGGGCCCGGTCAGTGGGGATGCGCTCCGGCCGCGGCCAGCGCCAGTTCGGCGTGGAGGATGGCCTCGGCGACGGGATGGTCGGGCGGAGGTGAGGCCGGGGTTCCCCGGGGGAGCGTCGGAGTCTCAGCGGTTTCGCCACCCAGCCTGCGCAACTGCCCGGCGATTCCGCCGAGGGAACGGGCGAGTTCCGGAGTGAGTTCCCGGTCGTGGTCGCCTACGCCGGCGAGTTCGAGTGCGAGGGTGCGGGTGACGGCGAGGTGGAGTGACTCCAGCACCTCACGGGCATGTTCGACGGGCAGCGCGGCGGAGCCGAGCTCGTACTCGGCAGCTGCGAGGTCGGCGGCGGCTCGGGTCCGGGCTTCGAGCAATCGGCTCCGGAAGTGCTCGCGTCGGTCATCGGTCACGACCGGAGAGCCGATGACCTCGCGGAGGTAGGCGCCGAGCGCTTCGGCGTAATCGGCGAGCGAGGCGGTGCACCGGTCGCGCGACCGGGTCGGCCAGCAGAATGCGGCCGCGAGCACGATGCCGCCGCCGAGCAGTGTGGCGATCAGGCGGGCCGGGTACGCCGATTCGACCTGCTGGCCGAGGATCCGGAACAAGAAGATGACGAAGGCGGTGATGCCGCTCACCGCGATGGCGTACTCGGCGATGAGGAACCCGGCGGCCACTGCGGCCGCCGCCGCGAGCGCGAGCGCGAGGCCGACCGCGCCCGGGTCGAGCACCTCGACCACGAACGCGGCGATGCCGATGCCGAGCACCGTGCCGAGCACCCGGGCGGCGACCTTCACGGTCGTCTCGCCGAGCCCGGGTCGGCTCACCCAGGCCACGGTGAGCGGCAACCAGTAGGCGTGGGGCAGGTCGAGCCACTCGGCGACGATGATCGCGACACCGATCGTGAGGCCGAGACGGACCGCGTGGCGGGTGAGCGGGTCGTCGGGTCGGAGATGTGCGTGCAGGGCGGCGGCAGTGCCGCCGGGGGTCCGGGCAGGGGTCGCGCCCGGGATGGGGTGGCCGGGTTCCGGTCGACGGCGGCGGGGTGGAGCCTGCGCGGCCGCCGTGGTGACCCGATCGAGCCCGCGGCGGATGGCCCGGACCGCTGCCGCCAGGGGCGGATCAGCCGAGGTCACCAGTCGGTCGGCCGTCTCGTCGAGGTGGCGTCGGGCGGCGTCGAGCCTCCCGCGGCGTGACGGACGGAGCAGGGCGATCGCCGCGGTGCGGGCGGCGGCCTGCGCTGCGCCGAGGAACTCGATGGCGTCAGGCCCGGTTGCCGTGCCGAGGCCGAGGAAGCCCAGGCGCGTCTCGTGCGCACCGGCAGCAAGCTCGGCGTACCACGCTGCCCGCTCGGTGCCGGCGCGGTCGGCCCGCGCCGCGACCGTGAACGCTCGTTCGCGCGCTGCGTGGATCGGCGCACCGAGGCTCATGGGGTCCCGGGGATCGGCGTTCGCGAGACCGCGGAGCATCCGGGCGAGGGTCTCGCGCGGTCCGCGGCCCCGACCCGACACGGTGATGACACCGATGACGAACATTGCGATGCCGCCACCGGCGGCGTAGCGCACGGCGTCTCCGATGGCCACGGCGAAATCGGCCGGTCCGCCCGAGAAGATGACGAACAGGACGAGGCACAGGACACCACCGAATCCGGACCGGGGTCCGATGATCCCGGCGAGTCCGCACGCGACCGCGACCGTGACGGCCGCCGTGACGTGCAGTGGCAACGGGTCGGCCGCGAGGGTGCCGGCGAGCACGGCGAATGTCGTGAACACGGCGGTGCGGCCCATGACCGCCATTCGCTCACGGTCGGCGCCCCCGGGATCGGCGATGGAGACGAAGAGCAGTCCCAGGGCCGCGGGCACGACGGCGGCGAGCCGGTCCCCGGCGACTGCGGCCAGCATCAGCACGGCCGTGCTGAGCCCGGTGCGGAAGGCAGCACCCCGGTCGAGTGCAGCCCGGTCGATGACCGTCGCGGCCCGGATCACCCGCCTCAGCCAGCGCACCGCGGCGACGTTACCGGCGGGGTCGGGGCCGGCATCGAGAGCCTCGGCGCACGGCTTGACATGCGACAGTGATTTCCGTATTCTCCGGTCGCACATAGTTCGAAGGGGAGTATCCCCCCTCGGCGATGCCGCCATCACGGGCCCGGCCATCCGGGCCTCGGCAACGCCGGTCGTCGGCCCCCGGCCGGCGGCGGGAGAGACCTTCGGCACCGACCTCACGGAGCCGAAGTTGACCGTTGTCTCGCCCCCACCTGCCGGGTCGGCTGAAGCCGACGACATCCGGGACCACGATCGCAGCGGCCTCGATCTCGAGGAGGCCGCTGCTCGCCTCGCAGCGACCGGACCCAATCGGATCGTCGCCGGAGCCCGGCGTTCCCTGCTCCTGCGGTTCCTCGACCAGTTCCGCAGCGCCTTGGTGCTCATCCTCCTCGGTGCGGCCGTTCTGGCGGCCCTCGTCGGGGACCTCAAGGACCCGATCGTCATCGGGTTCGTGGTGCTCGTCAACGCGTGCATCGGGCTGGCCCAGGAACGCAAGGCCGAGCGAAGCCTGGAGGCCCTGCGGAGCATGCTGAGTCCGGTCGCCCGGGTTCGGCGCTCGGGCGTCGTACGCGAGGTCGACGCCGAGACCATCGTTCCCGGCGACATCGTCGTGCTGGAAGCCGGGGAACGAGTGCCGGCCGACGCCCGCCTCCTCGTGGCCGTCGATCTCGAGGTCGATGAGTCGGCGCTCACCGGCGAGTCGGTCCCGGCCGTGAAATCGGTGGAGCCGGTCACGGCACCCGATGCGCCGATCGGCGAGCGAACGGACCGTCTGTTCATGCACACGGTCGTCACCCGGGGTCGGGCCGAGGCGCTCGTCGCCGCGACCGGGATGCAGACCGAGGTCGGTCGGCTCGCCGCGCTCCTCCGGGAGGCACCCGAGGACCCGACTCCTCTGCAGCGTCGGCTCGAGCACCTCGGGCACCGGCTCGCCGGCATCGCCGGGGTTGCAGTTGCGGTCATGCTGCTCGTCGGCTGGATGCGGGGCACCCCGACGGACGAGCTCATCGTCTCGGCGGTCGCGCTCGCAGTCGCCGCGATCCCCGAGGGTCTCCCGGCGGTGGTCGCCGTCACCCTCGCGCTCGGTGCGCACCGGATGGCCGGGCGGCGGGCGATCGTCAAGCGGCTCGCTTCGGTCGAGACGCTCGGCTCGACGACCGTCATCTGCTCCGACAAGACCGGCACCCTCACCCAGAACCGCATGACGGCGGCGCTCTGGTGGTGCGGTTCCGAGGTCGGAACCGTGCCGGCCGGTCCGCCGTCCGATCCGGCGCTCGCACGGCTCGCCGAGGCGATGGTGCTGGCGAACGACGCCGAGCCGCCCGCCGACGGTCCGGCGGCCGGAGACGGCGCCATCGGTGACCCGACCGAGGTCGGGCTCCTGGGCCTGGCCGGGACGGCCGAGCAGGTCCGGGCCTGGCGGGCGTCCGGCGAGCGCGTCGGCGAGGTGCCCTTCGATTCGGCGGTGCGCACCATGTCGGTGGTGTGGCGGGATGCCGACGGCACGGCCCGCGTGATCGTGAAGGGCGCACTCGATGCGGTCCTCGCCCGCTGTGCGAGCGGACCGGACGGTGAGATGCTCGGTGCCCGAGCGATCGAAGCGGTCCGGGCGGTGCACGACCGGCTCGCCGCCGACGGGCATCGGGTGTTGGCCGCGGCGACCGCCCCGGTGGTGGTCGGATCCGACGATCCCGGGCCGGCCGCCGGCGCCCGGGCCGATCTCCGGCTGCTCGGTCTCGTCGGTCTCGTCGACCCGGCCCGCCCCGAGGCGCGCGACGCGATCGCCGCCTGTCACCGGGCCGGCATCTCGGTGAAGATGATCAACGGTGATCACGCCGTCACCGCCCGGGCAATCGCTGCCGATCTCGGCATTCGTGGCGATGTCGTCTCGGGGGCGGAGCTCGACGACATGACGCCCGACGTGCTGGCAAATCGCATCGACGGCATCGGTGTGTTCGCCCGGGTCGCGCCGGAGCACAAGGTGAGGATCGTCCGGGCCCTCCGCCAGCGCGGCGAGATCGTGGCGATGACGGGGGACGGGGTCAACGACGCCCCCGCCCTCCGGCATGCCGATATCGGCGTGGCCATGGGTCGGGGCGGCACCGAGGTGGCGAAGGAGGCGGCGGCGCTCGTGCTGACCGACGACGACTTCTCCACCATCGTCGGTGCCGTCGGCGAGGGCCGGACGATCTTCGCCAACATCAGCAAGTTCGTGCGCTTCCAGCTCTCGACGAACCTGGGTGCGATCACCTCGATCCTCGGAGCGGCGATCGCCGGGCTCGCGGCCCCGTTCACCGCAATCCAGATGCTGTGGGTCAACCTGATCATGGACGGTCCGCCGGCGGTCGCCCTCGGCGTCGATCCGGCGTCCCGGGGCACCCTCGACTCGCCGCCCCGAAACCCGGACGCGCCGATCCTCTCCCGTCGGGATCTCCTCGGCTGCCTGCGGAGTGGTGCGCTCATGGCAATCGGCACGCTCGGAGTGTTGGTGCTGGCGCCCGATGCGGTGGCCCCGACAATGGCGTTCACGACGTTCGTGCTCTTCCAGGTCGTGAACGCGCTGAGCGTGCGAACCGAGCGAGGCTTCGCCCTCGGTCGAGCGGGCCGCAACAACCCCCGGCTCTGGATTGCGCTCGGGGTCGTGACGGTGCTGCAGCTCGCGGCGGTGCAGGCTCCGCCGCTGCAGGGCATCTTCGACACCGTCGGGCTCGGCCTCGATCATTGGCTCGTGATCGTCGCCGTCGTGGCCGGCTTCCTCGTGATCGAGGACGGTCGCCGGCTCGTTCGGGGACGGAAGCAGGAAACCCAAGCGCAGGAGGCATGACGATGGCATTCCGGAACACCATGAAGACGGCCGTGCTGCTCGCCGCCATCGGCGGACTGCTCGTGCTCGTCGGTTCGGCTCTGGGGGGCACGGGCGGGGCGGTGATCGGCCTCGTGCTCGGCCTCGTCATCGTGGGTGGCTCGTACTGGTTCTCCGACCGCATCGCGGTTCGGGCGGCCGGTGCCCACGAGGTGTCGATCGCCGAGGCGCCCCGGCTCCACGCGACCGTGGCCGAGCTCGCCGAGCGGGCCGGTCTGCCCAAGCCGCGGGTGTACGTGTCCCCGGCTGCGCAGCCCAACGCGTTCGCCACCGGCCGCAATCCGCGACACGCGGCCGTGGCGGTCACCGAAGGGCTGCTCACCCAGTGTCCTCCCGACGAAGTCCGGGGGGTGCTCGCCCATGAGCTCGCCCACATCCGCAACCGGGACATCCTGATCGGGTCCGTCGCGGCTGCGGTGGCCACGGGGATCTCGTTCGTCGCCAACATGGCGCTGTTCGCCGGGATGTTCGGCGGTGGCGACGACGAGGACGGTCCGTCGCCGGCGGTCGCACTCCTGATGGCACTCCTCGCCCCGATGGCGGCGACCGTGCTGCAGATGGCGCTCTCACGGTCCCGGGAGTTCGAGGCCGATCGGGTCGGGGCGACGATCGCCGGCGATCCCGAGCCGCTCGCCCGAGCCCTCGAACGGCTCGACCGGGTGGCCCAGGTCACGCCGTTCGATGTCAACCCGGCGCAGGCGAGTGCCTACATCGTCAATCCGTTGACCGGCCGCAAGGTGAGCTTCGCCCGCCTGTTCCTCACCCACCCCCCGGTGGAGGAGCGGGTCGAGCGGCTCCGGTCCATGGCGGACGGTCATGCCCGATCGGCGTGACCTCGAGCGACCGCACGAAGGAGGTTCGGAATGCGCTGTCCTGTCGACGACCGTGAGTTGGTGATGAGCGACCGGAACGGAATCGAGATCGATTACTGCCCCGAGTGTCGGGGGGTGTGGCTCGACCGGGGTGAGCTCGACAAGATCATCGAGCGTTCCGACCGGCCCCGGTCCGATCGGGATCGTGACCGCGACGAGCGCCGGTCGGCTCCTGCCCCGAGCGATCCGGGATCGATGTTCGGCCGCAAGCGCAAGAAGGAAGGCTTCCTCTCGGAGATCTTCGACTTCGGCTGATCGACCCGGTGGCGCCCCGATGACCGGACGGGGCGCCACCGGGTTTTCCCGGTGCGGTAGAACGCCGGAGTGGACCGGATCGTCTCGCCCCTCCAGGGCACCGTCGTGGCGGTCGAGGTCGTGGCGGGGGACGAGGTCGGCCCGGGAACCCTGCTCGTCGTCATCGAGTCGATGAAGATGGAGCACGGAGTCTCCGCGACGACCGCCGGCCGGGTTGCGGCGATACTCGTCGTCGTCGGCGCCGCAGTGACGACCGGCGATCCGCTCGTCGATCTCGATTCGGCGGCGATCGGGGTCGACGTCGGGTCGGGAGGTGCGATCGACTCCGGCGTGCGGCCTGCCGAAGCCGGAGGGGTCGGTCGGGCCGACCTCGCCGAGGTGCGAGCCCGCCACGCCCGGACGCTCGACGAGGGTCGACCCGAGGCCGTCGGTCGGCGTCGGGCTCGGGGGCGGCGCACGGCGCGCGAGAACGTGGCCGACCTCGTCGATCCGGGTTCATTCGTCGAGTACGCCCCGCTGGTGATGGCGGCCCAGCGGCGGCGTCGAAGCCGCGAGGAGCTGATCGAACGCACTCCGGCCGACGGCCTCGTCGGTGGCGTCGGCACGATCGACGGCCGATCGGTCGTCGCGATGTCGTACGACTACACGGTGCTCGCCGGCACCCAGGGGCTCTGGAACCACCTGAAGAAGGACCGCCTCTTCGAGTTGGCCGAGCGTCTCCACCTGCCCGTCGTGCTCTTCGCCGAGGGTGGGGGTGGGCGCCCGGGTGACACCGATGGGCTCGGCGTCTCCGGTCTCGACTGCATGGCCTTCCATCGCTTCGGGCGCCTGAGCGGGCGGGTACCGCTCGTCGGCATCGCGTCGGGCTTCTGCTTCGCGGGCAATGCCGCGCTCCTCGGCTGCTGCGACCTGGTGATCGCCACACCCGACGCCCACATCGGCATGGGTGGTCCGGCGATGATCGAGGGTGGCGGACTCGGCACCTACGCCCCCGAGGAGATCGGTCCGGTCGAGGTGCATGTCGCGAGCGGAGTCGTCGATGTCCTCGCCGCCGACGAAGCCGAGGCGGTGGCCACCGCGCGCCGGTGGCTCGGTCTCCTGGCCGGGCCGACGGCCGACTGGGAGTGTGCCGATCAGGAGCGTCTGCGGGACCTGGTCCCCGAGCGCCGGACCCGTGCCTACGACATCCGGGCCGTCATCGCCGTGCTCGCCGATACCGACTCCGTGCTCGAGGTCCGGGCGGGCTTCGGGCGGGCGATGGTCACCGCGTTGGTCCGGGTCGAGGGGCGCACGGTCGGGGTCGTGGCGAACGACCCCGGGCACCTCGGCGGCGCGATCGACGCCGACGCGGCGGACAAGGCGGCACGGTTCCTCGGGTTGTGCGACACCCACGCCGTTCCGGTCGTCTTCCTCTGCGACACCCCGGGGTTCATGGTCGGCCCTGCGTCGGAGGCGATCGGCGCGGTCCGGCGCATGGCGCAACTCTTCGTCATCGGCGCGAATCTCTCGGTGCCGTGCGGAACCGTCGTGCTCCGCAAGGGTTACGGGCTCGGGGCCCAGGCGATGGCCGCCGGCTCGCTCAAGGCCCCGATGTTCTGCGTGGCCTGGCCGACGGGCGAGTTCGGGGGCATGAACCTCGAAGGCGCGGTGCAGCTCGGGATGCGGCGTGAGCTCGACGCGATCGCCGATCCGGTCGAGCGGGAGACGGCGTTCACCGACATGGTCGCCCGCATGTACGAGCACGGCCGGGCGGTGAGCACCGCCGAGCACTTCGAGATCGACGACGTCATCGACCCGGCCGATACCCGACGGTGGATCGCGATGATGCTGCGGGCCGCGTCGGCGACGTCGGGCCGCGGACCCGTCTCGCAGTGAGCCGATGAGCGATTCGGGCGGGCGCCGGTGGCGCACCTTCGTGCCCGGAGTCGCGATCTGGCGGGCGGCGGGTCGAGCCGCGGCCGCGACGCCGCCCGATCGCGACCGGGTCGTCGACCTCGTGCGCAGCGCGAGCCTCGCGGTGGTCGTGCTCGGCCACATGCTCATGGCCGTCGTGGTCTGGGACGACGGCACTCCTCGCATCCGCAACCTGCTCGACCTCGTTCCGGCCCTGCGGTTCCTCACCTGGGTGCTGCAGGTCATGCCGCTGTTCTTCGCGGCCGGCGCGGTGGCGAACCGGTCGTCGTGGCTCGCGGCCGAAGGTCGGGGTGAGCCGTGGCGGGTGTGGTGCTGGATGCGGCTGCGCCGGCTCGTCCGCCCGGTCGTGCCGTACCTGGCGGTGTGGATTCCGTTGGTGCTCCTCCTGCAGGTGCTCCTGCCCGATGCGGCGGCGGGTTTGGCCCGGCTCTCGACCCAGCTCTTGTGGTTCCTCGGCGTGTACGTCGCGCTCACGCCGCTCGAGGTGCGGCTGGCCCGGGGCGGGTGGCGGTCGGTGGTGGGTCTCCTCGCCGTCACCGCGCTCGTCGATCTCGGTCGATTCCACATCTTCGAGGGGATCGATCTCCTCAACTTCGTCGTGGTGTGGGTGCTCGCCGCGGTGGTCGGCCTCGTGGTGCGGGACCGTTCGGGGTCGGCGGCTGCACTCCTCGGTGTGGCAGCCGGTGCGGTCGCGGTCAACCTCGTGCTCATCCGGTTCGGTCCGTACCCGCTCTCGATGGTGGGGCTACCCGGCGAGCGCATCTCCAACATGGCACCGCCGACCCTGGTGCTCGCCTTCCATGCGGTCGCTCTCATCGCCGTGGTCGGGGCGGCCCGGCCCGTGCTCGTGCGCGTGGCGGCACGCGTCCGCGTCTGGCAGGCGGTTTGCGCGGTCGGTGGCGTGGCGATGACCCTCTACCTCTGGCATCTCACCGCTCTGGTGCTCGTCACGGTCACCGAGCATCAGCTCGGCCTCGACCGTCCGACCACGATCGGGCCCGGCTTCTGGCTCGCGACGATCGCCCACCTCATCGTGTTGCTGGCGGCGGTCGTCGTGATGGTGACGATCGCGGCCCCGCTCGAGTTCCGGCCGCTGCCGTGGTTGGAGCGGGCGCGTGAGTCCGCCGCCGACACCCGGTGGCGACTCGCGGCCGAGATTGTCGGCGTCACGGGCACGGCGATCGGCTTCCTCGTCCTGGCGGGCACGGGCATGCGGGGCTTCCCGTTCGGCCGGGTGACGCGCTATTCGGGATTGCGGCTCACGCCCGGGCTCGGTCTCGGGCTGCTCGTCGTCGGCGTGCTGGTCGCCCGACTCGGGGGTCGGGAAGCCGCTCAGTCGAAGCGGTAGTCGGCCGGGTCGGGGGCCAGGGTTCGGCGCCAGTACTCGAGCAACGTGAGCGGCCAGTTCTGGGTGATCCGGCCCGATGCGTTCTTGTACCAGCTGTTCACCGAAGACGCTCCCCACGCCATGAGCGCGTTGGCGGCGTCGATCTCGGCGTTGAACGCGTCGTGCACCTCGGTGCGCACGTCGAGCGCGCGGTGTTCGCCCTCGAGGAGCAGGCGCAGGCAGCCGAGGATGTAGCGCACCCCGCATTCGGAGAAGTAGATGATCGAGCCGTTGATGACGATGTTGGTGTTCGGCCCGTAGAGGCAGAAGAGGTTGGGGAACCCGGGCACGGTCACGCCGAGGTAGGCGCGAGCTTCGCCCGCCCAGTGCTCGTGGAGGTCGATGCCGTCGCGTCCGGTCACCTGCATCGGGGTCAGGAAGTGCGAGGCGGCGAAGCCGGTGCCGTAGATGATGACGTCGAACCCGTGGTCGGTGCCGTTGACGGTGCGGATCCCCGAGGGCGTGATCGCGGCGATGCCCTCGGTGTGGAGCGTCACGTTGTCGCCTCGCAGTGCCTGGGGCCAGGCGCCGTCGTCGCGGATCAGTCGCTTGGCGGCCGGGGGGTAGTCGGGGATCGCGGCGGCGAGCAGGTCGGGCCGCCCGGCGAACTCGTTCTCGAGGTGCGCGACGAGCAGCATGCGGACGAGATCGTTGGCCGCGCTCACCGATCCGGGGCCGCCCGTCCATTCGGGATCGACGCGCACACCCTCCAGGGCGCCGTCCCCCATGCGCCAGAAGATCCAGAAGCGGTTCCACTCGGCGTAGGCGGGGATGTTGGCGTAGCACCAGCGCAGGCCGGCCCCCACCGGCTGCCGGTATTCGGGGGTGGGTGCGAACCACGGCGGCGTGCGTTGGAACACGTGGAGCTCGCCTGCGACCGGAGCGATCTCGGGCACGAACTGGGCGGCGCTGGCCCCGGTGCCGATGACCGCGACCCGCTTGCCCGTGAGGTCCACCGAGTGGTCCCACCGGGCCGAGTGGAAGGCGGGACCGGTGAACGAGCCGAGGCCGTCGATCTCGGGGAGGAGCGGTCGGTTGAGCTGGCCGACCGCGCTGATGAGCACCTCGGCAGTGAGCTCGGTTTCGTTGCCGTCGGCGGCCCGGATCTGCACGCGCCAGTGGGCGTCGCGCTCCGACCACCGGGCCCCGAGCACCTCGGTGTCGAAGCGGATGTGCGGCCGCAGGCCGAAGGTGTCGGCGCACTCGCGGAAGTAGCCGAGCAGCACATCGTGAGTCGAGAAGTGGAACGGCCAGTCGTGTCTTTGTGCGAACGAGTAGGAGTAGTTGTGGTTCGGATTGTCGACCCGGCAACCCGGATACGTGTTCTCGAGCCAGGTGCCCCCGACGTCGGCGTTCTTCTCGAGGATCGTGAACGGGATCCCGGCCTGGGTGAGGCGGTGCGCGGCGAGCAGACCCGACATGCCCGCCCCGATGATGATCGCCGAGACGGACCGGCCGGGGGCGATGGCGTCGGCCCGCCAGCCCGGGGCTCGGCGGTCCTCGCCCCGGAATCCGAGCTCCTCGTCGAGGAGCGGCACGTACTCGTGCATCGAACCGCCGCCGACGCAGTGCTCCATGATGCGAGCGAGATCGGACTCGGTGGGCGGTGCGGCGTGGATGCTCCCGCCGTCGCGGTAGGCCACGAGCGCGACGAACGCCAGCTCCCGGATCTCGGTCTGCTGCGCGTCGGTCAGGCCGCACTGGGGCAGCGCGCCGAGGAGCGGGTCGACCTTCAGGTGCTCCCGCAGCAGTCCGAGGTCGCCGGTGAGGTAGGCGAGGGCGGGGAGCAGGGGCGGGAGCTCGGCGTCGAGCAGCGCAGCGCGGATCTCGTCGTCGGATGCCGTGAGCGGCTGCGAGGCGTCGACGAACGGGCTCGGGGAGGTCACCGCGTCGCGCACGCCGCCATCTTCGCGCCACCCGTCTAGGTTGTGCCGAGCCCCGACGGAGGCCCCATGACCATCGCCACGATCAACCCCGCGACCGGCGAGACCCTCGCTCGCTACCCGGCGATGACCGACGCCGAGGTCGACGCCCGGCTCGACCGGGCGGCCACCGCCGTCCGCGGCTTCGGCCGCACCACCTTCGCCGATCGGGCGGGGGTGCTCCGGGGTGTCGCCGATCTCCTCGAGGTTCGCCTCGACGAGATCGCGGCCCTCGTCACCCTCGAGATGGGCACGACCCTCGCCGCATCCCGCAATGAGGTGGAGAAGTGCGCCCGCACCTGCCGCTGGTACGCCGACGCGGCCCCGCGGCTCCTCGCCGATGAACCCGTCGATGCGGCCGCGGTCGGGGCCGGCCGGGCGTTCGTCACCTACCAGCCGCTCGGCGTCATCCTGGCGGTCATGCCGTGGAACCTCCCGATCTGGCAGGTGATCCGGTACGTCGCCCCGTCGTTCATGGCCGGCAACGTCACCCTGCTCAAGCATGCCGACAACGTGCCGCAGTGTGCCGAGCTGCTCGAGTCGCTCTTCGCCGCAGCGGGCGCGCCCGACGGCGTGTTCCAGCACCTCCGGGTCGAGACCGATGCGGTCGACGCCCTGATCCGGGATCGTCGGGTCGCGGCGGTGATGTTCACCGGAAGCTCGTCGGCCGGGATGGTGGTCGCCGGGGCGGCCGGCGCAGCGTTGAAGAAGTCGGTGCTCGAGCTCGGCGGTAGCGACCCCTTCGTCGTGATGCCCTCGGCCGATCTCGACACGGCGGTCGAGGTCGGGGTGCGGTCCCGGTGCATCATCAACGGGCAGAGCTGCATCGCGGCCAAGCGCTTCATCGTGCACGCGGCGGTCTATGACGACTTCCGCGACCGCTTCGTCGATCGCATGGGCGCCCAGCGCCTCGGCGATCCGAACGATCCGGCTTCCGACATCGGCCCGCTCGCTCGCGAGCGGGGTCGGACCACCGTGGAGGCGCTCGTCGCCGACGCGGTCGGGGCCGGAGCACGGGTGCTGTGCGGGGGCGAGCGTCCCGACCGTCCGGGTTGGTACACGCCGGCGACGGTCGTCGAGGGGGTCGGATCGGGGATGGCCCTGCACCGCGAGGAGGCGTTCGGGCCGCTCGCCGCGCTGTACCGGGCCGACGATCTCGACCGCGCGCTCGCGATCGCCAACGACACGCCCTACGGCCTGGGCGCCGTCCTCTGGTCGAACGAACCCGAAGAGCAGGCGCGAGCCGTTCGTGACATCGAGGCCGGTTCGGTGACCGTGAACGGCATGACGATCTCGTACCCCGAGCTCCCGTTCGGCGGGGTGAAGGGGTCCGGATTCGGCCGCGAGCTCGGCAGTGTCGGGATCCGCGAGTTCTGCAACGTCAAGTCGGTGTGGGTCGGCCCGACCACCGGCTGACCGGGGCGCGATCGGGTGTCGGCGTTCCTGATCAGCTTCGGCATCATCTTCGCCGCCGAGTTGGGCGACAAGAGCCAGCTCATGGCCCTCACGTTCGCGGCGCGGTACCGGGCCCTCACGATCTTGCTCGCCATTACGGCGGCGACGGCCGTCGTGCACCTGGTGAGCGTGCTCGTCGGCGCCGTGCTCGGCGTGGCGCTCCCCACCGACCTGATCTCGATCGTGGGCGGTCTCGCCTTCCTCGGCTTCGGGGCGTGGACGCTGCGAGGGGACACGCTCGACGAGAGCGACGAGGAGCGGGCCGCGCGGGGTGGCCGCTCGGTCTTCTGGACGGTCGCCATCGCATTCTTCCTCGCCGAGCTGGGTGACAAGACGATGCTCGCCACCGTGACCCTCGCCACCGACCACGGCGCCGTGGGCACATGGCTCGGCTCGACGCTGGGAATGGTCGCGGCCGACGCCCTGGCGATCCTCGTCGGCCGGCAGCTCGGGACCCGACTGCCCGAGCGGACGATCCGGATCGGCGCCGCGGTGCTCTTCTTCGGATTCGGTGTGCTCCTGATCACGGAGGGATTGCGATGACCGGACGGGTGGTGGTCGGCTACGACGGCTCGGAAGACGCCGTTCGGGCCCTGCGGTGGGCGGCGGCGCACGCTCGCGCGATCGGGGTCGGGCTCGAGATCGTCCACGCGTACGACTACCCCTACCTCGACCGCCTCGGCGTCGACCTGCGTCGTGAGCTGCGCGACGAGGCACTCGCCGTGGTTCACGACGGGCTGCGGCTCGTGACCGACGCCGAGCCCGCGGTGACCGCGACCGTGGTCGTGGAGGTCGGTGAGCCGGGAGCGGTCCTCGTCGGCCGTTGCACCGACGCCGATCACCTCGTGGTGGGGCGGCGAGGTGTCCGCGGCGCGCACCCCGGGACCCTCGGATCGGTCGCGCCGCGCTGCCTGCACCGTGCGCCCGGCTCGGTGACCGTCATCCGCTGACCGAGCATCATGTGATCGGAGGCGACCGGCGGCGGCCGGGTCCGGATCCGCGGCGATACGGTCGGAGCGTGGAACTCACCGACACCCGCATTCTCGTCACCGGGGCGACCGGCCAGGTCGCGCTCCCGGTGGCCCTCGCCCTCGCCGCGCGCAACGAGGTCACGGCCGTGGCCCGATTCACCGATGCCGCCCGCCGCGTGCAGCTCGAGGCGGCCGGGATCCGTTGCGTGCCCGCCGATCTCGCCCGGGGCGATCTCGACGGAGTGCCGACCGAGGTCGATTACGTGTGCAACTTCGCGGTCGTGAAGTCGAACAAGTGGGACCTCGACCTCGCCGGCAACGCCGAGGCGCCCGGGTTGCTCATGGCGCACTGCCGGACGGCCCGGGCCTTCCTCCACTGCTCCTCGACCGGCGTGTACGAAGCAGCCGACGGTCGCCCCCAGCGGGAGACCGATCCGCTCGGCGACAACCACCGGGTGATGATGCCGACGTACAGCATCTCGAAGATCGCGGCCGAGGCCGTGGTGCGCACGACGGCCCGGATCTTCGGGGTGCCGACGACCATTGCGCGGCTCAACGTGCCCTACGGCGATCACGGCGGCTGGCCCGCGTTCCACCTGGCGTTGATCCTCGCCGGGCATCCGGTGCCGGTCCGGGGCGACGTCCCCAACCGGTTCAATCCGATCCACGAGGACGACATCATCGCGACCCTTCCCGCGCTGCTCGGGGCGGCGAGCGTCCCGGCGACGATCGTGAACTGGGGTGGCGACGAGGAGGTCTCGATCGAGGAGTGGTGCGAGTACCTCGCGGCCCTCACCGGCACCGAGGCGCGCTGTGAGCCCTCGACCGCGACCATCGGCGGCATCCCGACCGACAACACGCGCCGCACCGAGCTGGCCGGGCCGACCCGGGTGAGCTGGCGCGACGGCATGCGGCGCATGGTCGCCGCGGTGGCGCCCGACCGCCTCGTCTGAGCGGCCGCGGCCCGGCATCGGCCGGTCGCCGCGGGGCTAGCGTGCGGCCCGTTCGGCCGTCCGACCGGGAGCGCCCGATGCCCGCCAGTCATCCGCTTGACCTGCTCACCGCCGAGGAGATCGAGGCTGCAGTCGCCACCGTGCGGGCGACCGGCCGGATCGGCGACGACGCGCTCTTTGCGAGCGTCGTGCTCCACGAGCCCGAGAAACACGATCTGGCCGCGTGGGCCCCGGGTGATCCGGTGGCGAGGCGCGTGCGCCTCGTCATCGTGCCGGGCCCCGAGCCGACGGTCGTCGAGGCGATCGTCCGGATCGACCCGACCGAGGTCGAGTCGTGGGTCGAGGTTCCCGACGCCCGTCCTGCGCTCCTCATGACCGAATCGTTCGACGCGATCCTGGCGATTCGCGAGCATCCCGAGTTCATCGCCGCGATCGAGCGCCGGGGCATTCCCGCGTCGCGGATCGACGACGTGCAGATCGACCCGTGGCCCGCCGGTGCGTTCGGGTACGGCGTCGAAGACGGGCGGCGGCTCGCCCGCTGCATCTGCTTCCTGCGCGACGACGCGACCGACAACGGCTACGCCCGCCCGATCGAGGGTCTCGTGGTCCACTTCGATCTCGGTCGCGGTGAGGTGCTCGAGGTCATCGACCGGGGCGTCGTGCCGTTGCCGCCCGACCGGGCGAACTGGTACGCGGAGGATCAGCCCCGCCTGCGTGACGATCTCAAGGAGATCTCGATCACCCAGCCCGACGGGCCGAGCTTCACTGTCGAGGGCAACCTCGTGCAGTGGCAGAAGTGGCAGATGCGTCTCGGCTTCGATCCGTACGAGGGGCTCGTGCTGCACCAGGTGGCGTACGACGACGACGGGCGGGTCCGGCCGATCCTCCACCGGGCGTCGATCTCGGAGATGGTCGTGCCCTACGGCGACGCGAGCGAGGCGCACGGCTGGAAGAACGCGTTCGACGCCGGTGAGTGGGGGCTCGGGCGCATGACCCAGTCGCTCGTCCTCGGCTGCGACTGCCTGGGCGAGATCCACTACTTCGACGTGCCGATGGCGACCGAGCAGGGTCAGCCGTACGTGCTCGCGAACGCGATCTGTATGCACGAGGAGGACTACGGGATCCTCTGGAAGCACAACGACCTGCACGGTGGGACCAACGAGGTACGTCGCTCGCGTCGGCTCGTGGTGAGCTTCGTCGCCACGGTCGGCAACTACGAGTACGGCTTCTACTGGTACCTGTACCTCGACGGGAACATCCAGCTCGAGACCAAGCTCACCGGGATCGTGTCGCCCATGGCGGTGGCGCCGGGCGAGGTGCCCCCGTTCGCCAACCTGATCGCGCCCGGCCTCGCCGCCCCCCACCACCAGCACATGTTCAGCGCCCGCCTCGACTTCGACGTCGACGGCGCGGCCAACTCCGTGCACGAGGTGGAGGCGGAGACGGTCCCGCCCGGGCCCGACAACCCGTGGCGCAACGCCTTCCGCCCGAAGGTCACCCGCCTCGACACCGAGCAGGCGGCGCAGCGGGACATGGACGCGGCGACCAGCCGCACGTGGCGGATCGTCAACGAGCACTCCCGCAATCGCCTCGGCAACCCGGTGGCGTACAAGCTCATCCCGACGATGAGCACCCCGACCCTGCTCGCCGACCCCGACTCCAGCGTCGGTCGCCGAGCCGGGTTCGCCCGCCACAACCTCTGGGTCACGCCCTACGCACCCGACGAGCGTCGGGCCGCCGGCGAGTACCCCAACCAATCGGCCGGGGGCGACGGACTCCCACGGTGGACCGCAGCCGACCGGTCGATCGTCGACACCGACATCGTGGTCTGGTACACGTTCGGCGTCACCCACTTCGTGCGGCCCGAGGACTGGCCGGTCATGCCGGTGGAGTACACCGGCTTCCTGCTCAGCCCCTACGGCTTCTTCGACCGCAACCCCACCCTCGACCTGCCGCCCCCCGCCGGGTCGTGCCACGCGTGAGGCGGCCGCACTCCACGGGGCGCTGCGTAGGTCAGGGACGCTCGACCCGGATGACGTCGCCGATCTCGCCGCTCTCGACGTCGTAGACGAGTCCGGCGATTAGCCGCACCGGACCCAGGTGGGGCGTCTCGGTGAGGAGGGCGAGGTCCTCCCGCAACGCGGTTGCGTGGTCGATGATCGGGTAGAAGCCGAGGTCGGTGCCGGTCCGGGCTCGCAACTCGTCGTCGGTGACCCCGGCAAGCGAGCAGCCGGTGTGCTGCATGACGACCACCGTGTCCACACCGAGCAGATGGCTGGACAGGGCCAGGCTCCGCAGCACGTCGTCGGTCACCCGGCCACCTGCGTTGCGGATCACGTGGGCCTCGCCGAGGTGCAGGCCGAGCACGGCGAACACGTCGATGCGCGCGTCCATGCAGGTGACGATGGCGATGTGCCGGCTCGGGCGCGGGTCGGTAACGCTGGCGCGGGCCGCGGCGTACCCCTCGTTCGCGTCCAGCAGTTTGCGGATTTCAGGCATGGTGGTGATGTGGTCCTCGGGCCCGGGTGGCGGAGGGAGTGGGATTCGAACCCACGGAGACTTGCGCCTCAACGGTTTTCAAGACCGTCCCGTTCGTCCGCTCCGGCATCCCTCCCGGAGCCGAACCCTATCTCCGATCGTCGCGTCCCGGATCTTCGAGTAGCGGAACTTCGAGGAGCGGAACTTCGAGTGGCGGCGACTCGGCGGACAGCAGCCCGAGCAGCTCGCTCACTGCGTGCGCCCGATCCATGGGGTGGCGCAGGGGACGGTCGGCGTGCACCACGTAGCGGTTCCGGCGGCCGACCCGCGCCCGCTCCAGGAACCCCGACTCCTCGAGCTCCGACACGATGCGCTGCGCGGCCCGCTCGGTGATGCCGACCTGCACGGCAACCTCACGGAGGCGGACGTCGGGATCGCGTGCGATGGACAACAGGACGTGCGCGTGGTTGGTGAGGAAGGTCCACTCGTCGCTCACGGTCATACCGTATCGCATTCACGAAAGCGACGGCGTACTTCGATCCGCCTACGCGCGGTGTCGACGCGCAGCGAGGACGCGCGGCACCTCTCCGCTGTGCCCGCGTGCCGGGTCAGCGCACGACGCTGGCGAACCCGGTGTAGGGCCGGAGCACCTCGGGGACCACGAAGTTGTCGCCGTCCTGGAAGTGCTCCCACAGGAACACCAGGGTGCGCCCCACTGCGCACGCAGTGCCGTTGAGCGTGTGCACGAGCGCGTTGCCCCCCTCACCCCGGACCCGGGTCCCGAGCCGGCGCGCCGAGAAGTCGCGATAGTTCGAGCACGACGTGAGCTCCCGGTAGCGGCCCTCCGACGGCAGCCACACTTCGATGTCGAACTTCCTCGCTGCCGCCGCACCGAGATCGCCAGCGGCGATGTCCACCACGCGGTACGGCAGACCGAGCGCGCCGACGATCGCCTCCTCGACGGCGAGGATCCGCTCGTGCTCGGCGTCGGACTCCTCGGGGGCGGAGTAGACGAACATCTCGACCTTGTCGAACTGGTGAACCCGGAAGATGCCCGCAGTGTCCTTGCCGTAGGTACCGGCTTCGCGCCGGAAGCACGGCGAGATGCCGGCGTAGCGGGCCGGGAGCCGGTCCGTCTCGACGAGCTCGCCCCGGTGCAGGGCCGACAGCGGGATCTCGCTCGTGCCCACGAGGAACAGCTCCCCGCCATCGACCTCGTACACCTGGGAGCGGTCGGTGGGGAAGAACCCTGCCTCCTCCATCGCCTGCTCTCGGACCAGCACCGGTGGGACGACCGGCGTGAACCCTTCGCTCACGAGCCGACCGACGACCCAGTTCACGAGGGCGAGTTCCACCAGCACCGCCTCGCGGGTGAGCGACGCGAACCGCGAGCCGCTCATCTCGACAGCGTGCGCGGTCTCCACGAACCCCATGGCGTCGGCGAACTCGGCGTGGTCCCGCAGCGGCGGACCGTCACCGATCGCGCCCACCGTGCGCAATACGACACCATCGTCCTCACCGCCGTCGGGCACCGACGCGTCGGCGGGATTCGGTGCCCGCAACGCGAGGTCGCGTGCCGCGGCCTCGGCTTGGTCCAATGCGTGCTCTCGTTCCTGCAACTCGTCCTTCAACGCCGCCGCCGCGGTGATCTTCGCCGCGCGCTCCTCGGGTGGCGCTTTCCCGATCTCCTTCGAGGCGGCGTTCTGGCGGCGGCGCAGCTCCTCGACCTCGACGAGGCTGGCCCGGCGCGCGTCGTCGGCGGCCACGAGCTCGTCGAGCAGCCCCGGCGCCACCCGCTTGCGCTCGATACCGCGCCGGTACTCGGGATCCTCGCGGAGGCGGCGGAGGTCGATCACCGCGCGTCGTCCGAGGGCCGGACCTGCGCGCGCAGGTCGTCGACCCAGGCGCTCGCCGAGCGCCAGGCCTTGGTCGCCGCCCGCCGCCGCGCGTGGGACTCCTCGTGCCCCGAGACGGGGTATGACCCGAGGAACTTCACCTCGGCCTGCTTCGCGGCGACGTTGCGCAAGCAGTCGGCCACCAGCTCGTCGGACACGTGGCCCTCGAAGTCGATGAAGAAGCAGTACTCCCCGAGCCCGCGCTTCGTCGGCCGGGACTCGAGCTTGGTGAGATTGATGGCCCGGGCCGCGAACTCCTGGAGGAGCGCGAGCAGCGAGCCGGGGCGATCGACCCGCTGGAAGCACACGACCGAGGTCTTGTCGTGGCCGGTGCGGGCCGGGATGCCGTGGCCCACCACGACGAAGCGAGTCTCACTCGGGTGGTCCTCGATCTCGGTCGCGAGGATCTCGAGCCCGTAGCGCGCGAGCGCGGACGGATTGGCGATCGCGGCAAGGCCCGGCTTCTTCGCCTTCGCCACCTCCTGCGCGGCCTCGGCGGTGGAGTTCGCCATGCGGGTGATCGCCTGGGGCAGCTTGCGCCCGAGCCAGACGCGGCTCTGGCCGAGCGGGTTCGGGTGCGAGAGCACCACGGTGACGTCGTCGAGACGGGTCCCGGGCTTCGCGCCGAGGCTCAGCGAGACCGGCAGGTCCACCTCCCGCTGGATCAGCAGGTCGCTGTCGAACGCCAGCGTGTCGAGGGTCGCCGAGACCGAGCCCTCGATCGAGTTCTCGAGCGGGACGAACCCGAGGTCCACCTCGCCGGCCTCCACCGCCGAGATCACGTCGGGCACCGACCGCAGCGGCACGGACTCGCCCGCGACGAGGTCGGCCTGGGTGCCCAGCGCCTCCTCCGCGAACGTCCCTCGCGGTCCGAGATACCCAATCTTCACGCAGGCATCGTACCGGCGCACCCCGTTCGGTCGGCGGCCTATCGTCGCCCCATGGATCGTTCCGACGCGCTGGTCTTCTTCGGGATGACCGGGGATCTGGCCTACAAGAAGATATTCCCCGCGCTCTACAACATGACCAAGCGGGGCGTGCTCGACGTCCCCGTCGTCGGCGTGGCGTCCACCCCCTACCACGTCGACGCGTTGCGGGCGCGAGCGCGGGCGAGCATCGAGGAGCACGGCGGCGGGATCGACGACGAAGGGGCGTTCGCGCATCTCGCCGCGTCGCTCGACTACGTCGCCGGCAACTACACCGACATCGCCACCTTCACCGAGTTGCGGACGAAACTGGCCGACGCCCGGCGGCCCGCGCACTACCTGGCCATCCCACCCAGCTTCTTCCCCGACGTCGTCGAACACTTGGGCAGCTCGGGCTGCGCGAAGCAGGCGCGACTCATCATCGAGAAGCCCTTCGGACGCGACCTCGCGTCGGCACGCCGGCTCAACGAGATCGTGCACTCGGTGTTCGCCGAGGAGGAGATCTTCCGGATCGACCACTACCTCGGCAAAGAAGCGATCCAGAACATCACCTACTTCCGGTTCGCCAACTCCTTCCTCGAGCCGATCTGGAACCGCAACTACGTCCGCCTCGTGCAGATCACCATGGCCGAGCGCTTCGGCGTGCAGGGCCGCGGCAAGTTCTACGAGGAGGTGGGCGCGCTGCGCGACGTCGTGCAGAACCACCTGCTCCAGACGGTTGCGCTCCTGGCCATGGAGCCGCCGCTCGGCGCCGGAGCCGAGAACCTCCGCGACGAGAAGGAGACCCTGTTCCGGGCCATCCGCACGCTCGAGCCCGCGGACCTCGTCCGGGGTCAGTACGTCGGGTACCGGGAGGAGCCCGGCGTGGCCGCGGACTCCGACGTCGAGACCTACGCTGCGCTACGGGTGCACATCGACTCGTGGCGCTGGGCCGACGTGCCCTTCTTCATCCGGGCCGGCAAGGAGCTCCCCGAGACCTGCACGGAGGTCCGGGTCGAGCTGCACCGTCCTCCCCAGAACGTGTTCGCGGGCCTCGACGAGGTGCCCCACGACAACAACTACCTGCGCTTCCGGCTCAGCCCCGACGTGTCCATCGCCATCGGGGCCATGGCCAAGGAGCCCGGGGAGGCATTCGCGGGTCGGCCGGTCGAGCTCTTCCTCGGCACCGAGGAAGGCCCGGGCGACCTCACCGCCTACGAGCGTCTCCTCGGCGACGCGCTCGACGGCGAGTCGCTGCTCTTCGCCCGCGAGGACGGGGTCGAGTCGGCGTGGCGAGTCGTCGACGACGTCCTGCGCACCCACGGCCCGGCCCACCTCTACGCGCACGGGACCTGGGGGCCGCCCGAGGCCGACGCGATGGTCGACGACCCGCACGGCTGGCATCATCCGGG
>JBJSXF010000142.1:0-20864 GCA_046086225.1 Actinomycetota bacterium
CGCTTCGACCCTTCGACTGACTCCCATCTGGCCGCGTTCGCCGCCCGTCACACCGGCCTGTCGCATTCAGGGGCTGCGGCGTTGCTCGTCGAAGAAGGGCTGCGCATGGACGCCCATCCCGGTGTCGTCTTCCGTCGGGGCCCGGCGGGTCGTCGTGCCGTCCTGATAGGGGGCCCTGACGTCTGGGAGGTCGTCCGCGCCATCCGTTCCGCGCGCACCAACGAGCCAGAGCTGCCCGGCGACGAGGTTCTGGCCCTGGTGGCGGAGCACACCGGGGTCGCCCGTCGTCTGCTCGACGTCGCTGTCACCTACTACAGCGACTACCCGGCCGAGGTCGACGCACTGATCACCGAAGCGGACGCTGCTGAGGAGGCCGTCGCCGACGCACTGAGCCGGCGCACCTCCCTGCTGGGCACCTGAGAGTGCTGCTGCTCGATGAGATGCTGCCGCCATCGTTGGCGGCAGTGCTGAACCGCGCTGGACGCGACACAGTGGCGATCAGCGCCGATGCAGAGCTCCGGGGTAGTTCCGACGCCGACGTGCTCGAGTTGGCCGTGGCGGCCGGTCGCGTGCTCGTCACCGAAAACATCCGGGACTTCGTACCGTTGAGCAACGCGTGGGCCGCCCAGGAGCGCGCGCACTCAGGAATCCTGCTTCTCAGCAGCAGGACGTTTCCCATGACCGCGAACCGGACCGGTCGCATCGCGATGGCGCTGACCCGGCGGCACGAAACTGGCCGGTGGCCGGCACCCGGACAATACGAGTTCCTGACCTGATCACCAGATCCCCGCAACCGTTCCGGCCGACGCCCCCTGCGAGTTGTGCCGGCGAAGACTCTCCGGGCGCGTCGGGGACGAGCGCCGGGACCATTGTCATGGCGGGGGTCTCCACCCGGCGGCAGTGAAGCCGGTCTGAACTGGGCAAACGCAAGCCAGATCCGCAGTGACTGCCGCAAAGTGGAGAACTCCCTCTCGGTATTGGCGTGTCCCCCATCAGCGCCGCCGCGCTCCACGTGCCCATGGCAGCGTTACTCGGGCCAGCGCCCGGCGTAGGATTGGGGAGTTGAGATTCCACAGGTCAGGTTCCACCTGTGGAGCTGGACCCCTCCGAACCGTGGAGCCTCCCCCGTACTGGCCCCTTGACCCCAGGTCAGCGCTGGTTGTGCACACCCCTCTGACCCCGGCTCCGGCCCCGACCCGGTGCTCCGAGCCGCGTCCCGCCGGGGCAGTCGCCGCCCGCACCGCACCCCGAACCCCGCGGAGCCCTCACCGATGACCGACGCCCCCGATCACGGATCCGACCCCGACCTCCACCGGATCGTCGCCACGGTCCGGGCCCCCGACGGACCGGGCCTCGTCGCCGAGATCGCCGGGGCCGCGGCGGCCACCGGCGGCAACATCATCGACTTCCAGCAGATCTCCGATCCCTACACCGAGGAGTTCGGCTGTCGGCTCGTGATCGAGGGCGCGTGCCACACCGCCTGCGTGGCCGGGATCCTCGAGCCCCTCGGCGGGACGCGCGGCGTCACCTTCGAGCTCCACCCCGACGAGCCGCCCGCCGACGTCGTCGTGTGCTGCTCGTCGACCCTGCACTGCGTGAGCGATCTCATCGCCCGGGTCACGGCCGGTGATCTCCACTGCCGCATCACCGCCGTGATCTCCGACAAGGACGCCGCCCGCAGCCTCGTGGAAGCGGCCGGCATCGAGTTCGTCCACCTCCCCGTCGACGGCGAACGATCCGCTCAGGAGGCTGCGCTCGGCAGCGCGCTCGCGGCGCATGACCCCGACCTCGTCGTGCTCGCCCGCTACATGCGCATCCTGCCCGCCTGGCTCGTCGATCGCTACGCGGGACGCATGATCAACATCCACCACTCGACCCTGCCCGCCTTCCCGGGAGCGAACCCCCGGCGGCGGGCGCACGAGGCCGGAGTGAAGGTCGTCGGGGCGACCGCCCACTATGTGACGGCCACCCTCGACGAGGGCCCGATCATCGAGCAGGGCATCGTGCACGTCGGCAACGCCGATCTCGACGAGCTGATCCGCCAGGGCGAGGACGTCGAGCGCATGACGCTGGCCCGGGCCGTGCGCCTGCACCTCGAGCACCGGATCATGGTGTTCGGGCGGCGCACCTCGGTCTTCGACTGAGCTCCCTTCCGCGGCCCGGGCCGTTAGCGTTCACGCCCGTGGCCGCTCCGCGAGGACTCAGACCGGCCCGCCGGGCCCGGGTCGTGCTGAGCGCCGCGCTCCTGGTGTCGAGCGGTCTCGCCGCCGCGCTCGGACCACCGACACCAGCCGAGGCCGCGACCGCTCCGCCGCTTCCCGCGTTCACGGGGGCACCGGGCTGGTCGGACGTCGGACCCGTCGTGAACGCTGCGGCTCGGAGCCGACGGACCCCGGACATCCGGGTGCGGGCCGGCCGACGCGTGTCCCTCACCCCCGACCCCCTGCGCCGCGTGCTGGCCCGGGCCCCGCGAGAGGGAGCGCCGGATCGGCACCCACCGGTCGTGCTCGGGCTCCCCACCCCGACGGGCGGCGTCGCCCGGTTCGCCGTCTCCGAGTCGCCGGTGGTCGCGCCCGCGCTCGGTCGCCGTCACCCCGAGACCCGCAGCTACGCCGGAACCGGCATCGACAACCCAGCGGCGTCGGTGCGCCTCGATCTCGGTCCGCTCGGCTTCCACGCGCAGGTCCTGAGCCCGGCCGGGAACTGGTACATCGATCCCGAGACCCGCGACGACGCGACCGCTCACGTGGCGTACCGGCGGGCCGACCTCCTCGCCGACGCCGACCCGTGGCGCGAGCTCGAACCGCTCCCCGCCGGTGGCAAACCGGCGCCCGCCGCCCGGGCCGCATCGGCGCCGCTCGCCCGCACGATCGGCCCCGTCCTGCGCACGTACCGCCTCGCGTTGGCGACGACGGGCGAGTACGCCCAGTTCCACGGCGGCACCGTGGCCCTCGTCCACAACGAGCTCGTCACCGCTGTGAACCGGGTCAACGGCATCTACCGGCGCGACCTCGGCATCCGACTCCAGCTGGTGGCGGGCAACGACAGCCTGATCCGCCTCGACCCGAACACCGACGGGTACACGAACGACGACGCCAACCTGCTCTTGGTCGAGAACCAGACTCGCATCGACGGCGTGATCGGTGACGCCGGCTACGACATCGGGCACGTCTTCTCGACCGGGGGTGGCGGGCTCGCCTTCCCGGGCGTCGTCAGCCTCACCGGTCACAAGGCGAAGGGCGAGACGGGCCGTGCTGTTCCCACCGGCGACGCGTTCTGGGTCGAGTACGTCGCCCACGAGCTCGGCCACCAGTTCGGGGCCATGCACACCTTCAGCGGCACGACCGGTGCGTGCGCCGGTAACGGTGACGGCCCCTCGGCGATGGAGCCCGGGAGCGGCAGCACGATCATGGGCTACGCCGGCATCTGCGGCGTTGACAACCTCCAGAAGCGAACGGCGCCCAACAGCTCGAGCGACCCGTTCTTCCACGCCCTGAGCTTCGAGCAGATCCAGGCGGTGGTCACGAGCCCGGGCCGCGGCGGCACCACCTCGGTGACCGGCAACGCGACCCCGGCCGTCACCCCGACCGGAGGAGCCGCGTGGACGGTCCCGCCCCGCACCCCGTTCGTCCTCTCCGCAACCGCGACCGACGCCAACCTCACCGACGCGGTGAGCCTCCAGTGGGAGCAGTACGACGGCGGCGTGCTCCACCCCCTGACCGCCACCCCGAAGAACGCCGGTGCGCTCTTCCGGTCGTTCCCCCCGACGTCCGGCCGCTCGGGCTCCCGGACCTTCCCGAAGATGGCGAGCGTCATCGCCAACACGACGAACGCGGCCACCGGCTCCTGCCCGGCCCTGCCCGGCGGGCTCGCCTGCTGGTCGGAGTTCCTCCCCACGGCGGCCCGGACCATGAACTTCCGGGTCACCGCCCGCGACAACCGAGCCGCGGGCGGCGGGGTCGCCAACGCAGACACCACCGTGACCGTGGCCGGCGCGACCCCGTTCCGCGTCACCTCCCAGAGCACACCGACCTTCCTCACCGGCAACCGATCGATCACCGTGACCTGGGAGGTCGCGGGCACGAACGCCGCGCCGTTCAACGTCCCGACCGTTGACATCCGGCTCACGGCCGACGGGGGGACGACCTTCACGATGCTCGCGGCCGCCACGCCGAACGACGGGAGTCAGACCGTCGTGCTGCCCCGCATCTCGACCATCAACGCCCGGATCCAGGTGCGGGCCGTCGGCAGCGTCTTCTTCGACCTCAACGACGCCAACCTCTCGATCCAGAGCTCACCGATCGCCACGGGTGGCGCCCACGCCTGCGCACTCGCGACCGGCGGCACCGTGAAGTGCTGGGGCGACAACTACTACGGCGCCCTCGGCAACTCGGTGGTCGGGATCTCCGACGTGCCGGTGCCCGTCACGGGCCTGACCGGCGCCGTCGGTCTCTTGGCCGGCGGGGGCTACTCGTGCGCGCTCCTCGCGACCGGCACCGTGAAGTGCTGGGGGAACAACGACGTCGGGCAGCTCGGCAACGGCACCACCACCAACTCGAGCATCCCCGTCACCGTGCTGGCCACCACCTCACCACCGACACCCCTCACCGGCGTTATCGCCATCGACGCCAACGGGCGCTGCGCCTGCGCGCTGCTCGCGACCGGCACCATGAAGTGCTGGGGGAACAACGAGTTCGGGCAGCTCGGCAACGGCACCACCACCAACTCGAGCATCCCCGTCACCGTGCTGGCCACCACCTCACCACCGACGCCCCTCACCGGCGTGATCAACATCGGCATGGGCGGTTGGCACGGCTGCGCAGTGCTCACCGGCGGAACGGTCAAGTGCTGGGGCTTCAATCCGGCCGGACAGCTGGGCAACGGCACGCTGGTCAGCTCGTCGGTGCCGGTGCCGGTGTCGGGCCTGACCGGCGCGGCCGAGGTCTCGGCCGGCGCCAACGCCACGTGCGCGTTGCTGACGAGCGGCACCGCCAAGTGCTGGGGCGGCAACGAGTGGGGCGTCTACGGCAACGGCACGGTCTTCCACGACTCGTTGGTGCCGGTACCGGGAGCGACCGGACTCACCGGCATCGCCGACCTCGAGGTCGGGCAGTACAACGCCTGCGCGCTGCTCAGGAACGGCACGGCGAGGTGCTGGGGCTTCAACGGCACCGGGCAGCTCGGCAACGGCACCACCTGCAGGCCGTACGCGACGCCGGACAACTGCGACTCGTGGGTGCCGGTGACGGTGAGCGGTCTCTCGGGCGGCGTCTCCGTCTCGATCGGCTACGTCTTCGCCTGCGTGCTGCTCGGGAACGGGGGCGGCCGGTGCTGGGGCATGAACACCGAGGGACAGCTGGGCGACGGCCACGGCGGGCACGACGCGAACGGCATCGGGTACTGGTCGAACGTGCCGGTGCCGGTCGTCGGTCTGCCCTGACGTTCGCACGCCGAACCGGCCGACCGGCCCGGGGGTTCGCGGGGCGGGCCGACCGATTCGGACACGCGCAGATCACGCCGAGCGGAGGGACGCGGGCCCGCCCGCGGCCGTCGCCTCAGCCGCTCCGCGTCCGGGGAACATGACACGGGAACCCCCGGGAAAGCCAGTACGACCTTTCTGGACTTCTGCGAACTGCTATCGCAGAATCATGCGATGCCTGATGAGTCCGGGGTTTCTCGCCGCACGAAGTGGGACGCCAAAGCCGACGCCGCGAGAGCCGATCTCGTCGCCGAAGGCATCGCCCGCATCCTCGAAGAGGGCCTCGGGGCCATCGCCGGTCTCGTCTCGCCCTCCGCCCTCGCCCGCCGTTCGGAGGAGATGAGCGTCGACCGGGCCTACCGGCTGCTCGGCGATCCCGAATCGACCCTGCGGCGCATCATGACCAGCGCCGCCGACCCCGACTTCCGGGCCGACGCCATCGGCTGGCCGACGTTCGACGAGGTCTCGAGCGCGGCCGTCGCCGAGGCCGCGACCGAGACCGCCCTGGAAGCAACGACCGCCGCGGTCCGCCACTACCTCGAGCGGAACTTCCGCCTCCCCTCCTGTCCCCTCGGCCGGATCATCGCGGCGGTGACCCTCACCGCGAGCCCCGCCTGGCAGGGCACGATCACCGTGTCCGACGAGCACCGAGCCCTCGCCGAGGAGCTGGCCGAGATCGATCGCCGCGGTGCGCTGGCCCTGCGAGCCCACATGCGCTGGCTGCTGCTCGACGCCCTCGGCACACTTCGTCGGCGGCCCCGGCCGGGGATGACCCTCGACCTGATCGTCGAGCTGGCCCTCGCCCTCGCCAACGGCTCGCTCGACCGGATGTTCGTCGAACCTGCTGCGCTCACCATCGACGAGGCGGTCGACGCGCTCGTCTCGCTCACCGTCGCCCTCACCGAGGAGGGTTCGCCCGACGATCCTCGCGAACCCAACGACGCCCGCGCCGCGGATGCCTTCGCTTCCCTGGTTCGCGCCGCCGAAGCCCACTGGCTCGCCGGCGGGACGATCCCCGACCTCGATTCCGTGGTCGCATTCACCGGCACCGACGGGACTGAGGTAGCCACCTGGTTCCCCTCCGTCGCGGCGTTGGCCGACAGCGTGCTCCGGAGCCGGCTGGCGGGTCGAGGCGCCGAGCCGGGCGCACCGGTGACGATGCTCGGGCTCCTGCGGGCCGATCTCCGGCGGGTCGCCGAAACGGCCGACGCCATGCCCGAGGTCGTCCGGCTCGCGGGCACCGTGGAACCCGAGCGATCGGTGCTCGCCGAGCTGCGGGCGGCGGCCGCTGCGTGCGCTGCCGAGCAGCGAACCGACGGTCGGCTCGCCGAACAGCTCGTCGCGACCGCCGGCCTCGGCACCGCGCACTGGGCGACGACCGAGGTGCTGCTCGACCTGCTCGTCGGGCGCTGAGCCCTCGCCTCGGCCGTCGGTGCCCTCAGGCGACGAGCGAACGCCGGACGCGCCGGGGGTACTCACCGGAGAAGAGGGGTGACGAGAGCAGGAAGTCGGCGCTCGACCGGTTGCACGCCACCGGGATGTTCCACACCACCGCGATGCGCAGGAGCGCCCGCACGTCGGGGTCGTGCGGCTGCGGCTCGAGCGGATCCCAGAAGAAGAACAAGGCGTCGACCGCGCCCTCGCTGATCCGGGCGCCGATCTGCTGGTCGCCGCCGAGCGGCCCGGATCGCAATCGCTCGATCGGCAGGTCGAGTGCGGCGGCGAGCAGTCCGCCGGTCGTGCCCGTCGCGCAGAGCTCATGGCCGGCGAGCACCTCCCGGTTCTCCCGGGCCCAGTCGAGGAGGTTCTCCTTCTCGTGGTCGTGGGCCACGAGCGCGAGGCGCTTGCGAGCCGGGAGCGAGACGATGCGGTCGGGAATCGCGTCCATGGCCCGCATCCTCGCAGGCCTGGGTCAGCGGAGGGTGGCCGGACCCGGAACGGTCCCTGAACTCCCGACGAACCCCGGACGCTGCGCTCCGGTCGGCGTCATCGGAAGAGGCCGGCGGCCGACCGGAGCCACCGGACCGCAACCGACCGGACCGGGCCCGCCGCGTCGTTCCCTCCGGCCGCTGCGTCCGGATGCCGCTGTCGGAACCGGCGCCAGAGGGCGGCATTCACCACGGCGGTTCCCGTGATGAGCCGCCCGGCGACGTAGCACCAGCCGAGCACGGCCAACGCCGAGCCCAGCGCCCCATAGGTCTCCGACTTCGACTCGACCGCCCGGGTCACGTAGAGCACCGTGAAGAGGTGCATCGCCTGCATGCCGATCGCGAACACCACGGCTCCCGGGAGCAGCGCCCAGACCGGCGCGTCGGCGTGGGGCAGCCGAGTCGACGCCCACCACCAGCAGACCAGCGGCACGAAGAGCCAAGTGACGGTCAGGGCCACGCCCGGGGCCGGGACCGCCGACCGCAAGCGGGCCACGTAGCTCGACACGAGCATGAGCGTCGCCACGAAGACGGTAAACAACAGCGCCGCCCGGGTGCGGGCGACCCGCACCGGCGGCACCCGCCACACAAGGCAGTGGGCACGCACGAGGGTGCCCACCGCCGTGCGGGCGGTCGAGAGGGTCGCGTAGCCGGCGACGAGGAGCACGGTCACCTGGATCCGGGTGCCGAGGCTCTCGGCGCTCGTCACCCCCTTGGCGATCACACCCCCGATGCCGGCCCGGTGGGCGACGTCCGCCGTGGTCTGGTCGGCCAGCCGGGCCCCGGCGCCGAGCGCCGTCGCGGTGAAGAAGGAGAACGGCACCATGAAGAGGAACAGGCGGAACGCCACTGCCGCACCCAGGATCCCCCCGCCGACCTCGGTGTCGTGCTCCCAGGCCCGCACCGTCGCGTCGAAGACTCCCGACCTCGCCCGCAGGGAGTCGACCCGCCCCCGCAGCCGGGATTGCATCGACACCGCGCGCGCCCTGGGTCGGCGGCGGGTCGACGGCGGACGCCGAGCAGGGTCGGAAACCCGTCGCACCCTAGGCACCGGCGAACGGGCACCGGACACGCGCTCCGGCCGCGGACCCGGGGGAGTGGGTCCGCGGCCGGGGCCGTGAGGTCGGGAATCGTCGGTCAGAGACCGGACTTGGTGATCCCGATCCCCTCGATCCGGACCGGCTTCCCGCCGGTCGAGTTGACGGTGACCTTCAGCGTGCCGGTCTGGACCGAGGCGAACGGTGCCGCCCCGAGGTTGACGACCTGCTTGTTGAGCGTCGCCGCGTTGACCAAGCTGATCGTGCCCAGGTTCACTGCGGCACCGACCGTCGGGGTCCAGGTGACCGACACCGAGCCACACGTGGAGCAGCGGGTCACAACGAGGGCGAGCCGTCGGGCCCGAACGTTCGCCACCTGCACGAATGCTCCCGTCGTCGTGGTCTGCCGGTAGGAGCCGAGGTACGAACCGGCGCTGGCCGTCGGAGTCCACGCTCCCGAGTAGACCAACGGCTGACCCACTCCCGTCTGGCCTTGGTGCAGCGGAATCGCCGTGCAGCCCGCGGTTCCGAAGGTGCCGGCGTTCAGGGCATTGTCGGTCGCCCGGGCCCGGAAGCACTGGGTCGTCCCCCGAGCCGCATTCCCGCCGACGTAGCTCGACGTCGTCGCGGTCGTCGTCGGGAGGAACGAGCCGTAGGTCAGCGGAAGTGCTGCGTTGTACAACGCCTGCTGCCGCTCGACGACGTAGCTCTTCACACCCGTGCCGGTGAAGCCGTCGCTGCCCGACCACTGGACGGGCACCGTCGTGGCAAGCGTCCAACGGGTCGTCGCCGCCGTCGAAGACGGACTCACCATCGTCGCCGTCGGAGCCGTGAAGTCGAGCACGTAGGCGATGAGCGCCGGATCACGGAGGCCGTTCCCGAACGACACCGTGCTGATCTGGGTCGCACTCGTCGTCGCAAGCGCCCGAGCGTCATCGAACGACTGCTCGCTCACCGTGTCACCGTTCGCCGCAGCCACGAGCGACGTCGGGGAGTTGCGTGAGAGCAGTTCGGTCTTGTTCGTCACCACGTCCCGCACGAAGAGCGACCGGTTCGTGAACGACTTGCCGACGTAGAAGCCGGTGTCCCCCGTGTCGAAGGTCACGTAGCGGCAGTTCGGCGACACGGCCGGGCGGGCGGCCTCGATCGCGGCCAAGCCGGCCGTGTTCTTGCTCACGAGGACCGTCGTTGCGGCCGTGCGGTTCCGCAGGTAGATCCCGTTGGCCACCGCATCGGCCGCCAGTGCGAAGCCGTTCGTGAACCGGAACGCCACGCACGTGCCGTTCGGGCTGATGGACGGACGCCGGCTGAGGTCGGGAGTGCCGCTCGCCCCGTTGGGAGCCGTCGTCGACTTGCTTGCGTACTCGTTGGCGACTGCCGCGGCCTCGTCGAAGGTGCCGTCGGCATCGGTGTCCCGATCGCGGACGATGATCCCGCCCACGCTGCCGCCGCTGACGAGATCGGTCGCCGTCGTCGAGAACGCCACGTACCGGCCCGTCTGGCTGATCGACGGGAGTACTCCCCCGCCGAGCGTCGTGTTCGTCCGGAGCGAGATCCGCTCGTTGACATCGACCGCGGGATCGGTGGCCCGGGCGTAGACATCGACGAGTCCGCCGTTGAGGTCGTTCGGCTCGAGGTCGGAGTCGGTGCTGTAGGTGACCCACGAGCCGTTGCCGCTGATCACGCCGTCGATTCCCCCGAAGTCGGCCTCGAGGTTGTCGGTACCGACGCTCATGCGAGCGACCCGGACCGCAGCCGGGTCGGCCCACTCGTCGAGCACGTTGTCGCTATCCGCATCGCGGTCGACGAGGTACACATCAGCCGACGAGTTGAAGTCGTTCTCCTCGTCGAAGAGATCGGAGTCGGTCGTGAACACGACCTTCTCACCGTCATCGCTGATCGACGGGCTGTAGGAGTCGGCGTCGGCTTCCAGGCCACCGGGCAGCAAGCTCACCCGGGCAACCGCCCCGGAGGTCATGTTCCGGACGAAGATGTCGGTGTAGCCGTTGGTGTCGCCGGCCACGAGGTTGCTCGCGTCCGACTGGAACACCATGAACGATCGGCTGGCGGTGAGCGACGGGTTGATGATCTCGCCGTTCGGCTGGGCCGAGGCGAGACCGAGGACGGGTCGGGTCGTAGTGATCACCACACCGGCGCCGGCCGGCGGTGCTCCGCCGACGAGCACCGATCCGAGGATCGCAGCGCTGGAGCACAGCGTGAGGATTTTCGAGAACTTCTTGCGGGGCACGGTCATCGCCTCCCTGTGGCGAACGGAGATGCGGTCGGGAACCGGTGGCCCGGGGCCGGAGCCCCGGGCCACCGTCACGACCCGATCAGAACGTGTACTTGTTGTGCCGGCAGTACGAGGACCCGTAGTTCGCGTCGCTCGCATCGGTCTGTCCGAGGGCCAGCGGCACGAGTCCGTAGGTCCGAATGATCTTCTGGGCCGGGCCCGCCTTGCAGGCGAAGCCGGGAACCGCCGAACCGCTCGTCGGCACGTCCGTTGCGTCGGTCGTGTCTCCGTCACAGTTCACGTCGACACCCGTCGTAGGCCGCACGCCGGTGAAGTCGATCGCGTCGCGGAAGGAAGCGATCTTGACCTGGCTCGCTGCGCAACCGGCGGTCGACGATTCCTGCATCGTGATCAGGGTGTAGACGAGACGCGAGCCCTCGTAGCGGCCGGCACCTTCCTTGATGGTCGCCGCGGTCGGGAGCAGGGGGGTGTTGGATCCGGTTGCGAACGCACCGAACCGGGCCCCGTTGCGCTTGTCCGCCTCGAGCCCACGGGCCTGGAGCCGCCACCGCGAGTAGCCGTAGAAGCAGATCGCGTCGGGCTTGTCGAGGGTAGCCACGTTCTTGCAGTCGTGCTCCTGGACGACCGGGTAGTTGGCGTCCTTCGGGGAAGCCGAGCAGTTGTCTCCGATGCTGGTGTTGCCGGCGAGACCCATCAGCGTCCTGGCCACGTCGTCGCCGGTGCCGGATCCCTTTTGGACACGGTACGCCTTGATCGGCGTGGTGTCGGCCGGGTTCCCCGACAGATCACCCCAGTAGCGGAACTGCGGCTCGCCGGCCGCAGTGTCACCGACGTCGGTGAAGTCGCCATCTGCCGGCGACGAGTTGTCGACGTTCGCGGACGCGCAGGTGTAGATCTTCCCGAGCTGGGTCTGGGTCAGCGCCGTCACCCCGTGGGTGTTTCCGGGGAAGTAGTTCCAGCCGGTGCCGTCGAGCGCGAAGGCCCATGAGTCGTACTGCACCCGCTGGGCACCCGAGCTCGCAGCACTCGAGGAGCGGACGAGGTCCAGGCAGCCGAGCGGCGTCCGGGTGAAGTCCAGCCCGTAGCTCCGACCTGCGCTCGATCCGTTCGGAGCCACGGCCCCGACCTGGATGCGCTCGCCGACCACGTCGGTCTCACCGGTCGTGGAGTCACCGTCCACGTCGATGTTGAGGGTCGAGAAGGGCACGTCCGGCGTGCCGCCCCCGAAGTCGAGCACGTCACCATCGTTGTTGTTGTCCTGCGAGCCCTCACCGCCGAACACCCGTTCGGCCGTGCACTCGGCGCTCGCCGGAACGACCTCGCCGGCCGGCCAGCCCATGCGAGCCGCCTTCAGCCACGCGAGAGTAGAGACGGCGGATTCGGCGCTCTCCAGATCGGCACTCACCGAGTGGAGCGGGGGGACGTTGACGACACGGTCGCCGTCGACATTGCCGCTGTTGATGTTGTGAGCCGCGGCCAGGGCACCGAGCACGGGGGCAGTGGTGTCCGAGCCCGCGGCCGCGAGGGTCCGCTGGACGCCGTCGTCACCGGCGTAGGCCGGAACGGAACCGACCAGAAGTGCACCGGTGATGCCGGCTGCGATGAGCATTCCGAACTTGCGCTTCAAGGATCCTCCTCGGGTTCGCCCGCACTTTTCGGGCACCCGCCGTTGTACGGGAGGGAGGTGAACGACGAAGAGCAGATGAGTGACCCGCGGACGAACGACGACCGAAGATCGGGTTGCGCCGCCGAGCGCCTAGAACGTGGCGGGAAGCAGGAGCGCGGCCTGCTCGAAGACGATCCACGCCCCCGCGAGCACCACGGGAACACCGAGGAGCCATACGATCGATCCGTCGATCCGACGGATCGCGAACAGCAGGCCGACGGCCACCAACGCGAGGAGCTCGAGGGCCACGAGCAGCGGGGTGAGCGCGCCGGAATCCCCGGCCAGGCCGAGATCGGCGGCGGTCACCGGCGCGGTCGAGCCCCGCCCGGGGGCCGCGATCCGACCGGCGGGACGGGCCTCGACGATGAGGCGACGATTCGCCCGACCCGGCGGATCCGACGTCACGAGGAGCAGGGCGTTCCCTGATGCCGTCAGAGCAGTGCCGTCGGTCGCCGCAGCCGTGCGGGTGCGGGCAACGCGATACCGGGCCGTGCCCTGACCGGTCGTGGACCGGATCTCGTCACCGGGCCGCAAGCGATCGAGGCGCCCGAACGGGGCGCCGAAGGCGATGCGCCGTCCGAGGACGACCGCGACACCGGCTTGGCCGGGGAGCGCCGAGACGGGGAGATGGCCCGGGCCCTTCGTGAGCTGCGTCGGCCGCGTGCCCTCGACCACCACCTCACGAATGCCGACTGCCGGCACCTCGAGCAGAGCGACCGGATCACCGGTCGGGATCGGCTGATTCACCGGCGCATCCCCGACCGCCAGTCGTCCCGAGAACTGTCGCTCGAGTCCGGTCTGAGCCCGGTCGTGCACCGATCCGGAGAGCGCGACCACGAAGACGGCGAAACCGCCCGCCAACGCCAGCACCGTGGCGCACACCACGATGACGGCCTGCCGCCAGGGGAAGGGTCCCGGATCGGCATCGACCCCGATGTCACTCGCACCGATCCGAATGGGCGGCGGCTCGAGCCGCGCCACGCTCACGCCGACCGCACCGAACGGGACCGCCGGAAGCGGGCTCGCGCCGGCCCGGCGCCGGCCGTCAGCAGACCGAGCACGGCCAGGAAGCCGGCGGCCAGGACGATCGGGAAGAGCCGCCCCGACGTCGACGACGCCAGCACCACGCGGGTCGTGACGATCGAACCGGACGTCGTCGGCGTGGTCGTCGGGCCCGGGGCCGGCGCCCCCGAGCCGGTGGACCCACCGCCCCCCGACGACACCGGATCGGGCCCGAGCACCGGCCCCGGTGCCGACGAGGTCGGCGTCGTCGGGACGGTGGTCGTCGTGGTGGTCGTCGTCGGGGCCGTCGGTACGAGATCGGCCGCGATTCGTCGTGTCCGGTTCCGCAAGCTCTCCGGGAGCGCGAAGTAGCCCGGCGGCAGCTCGTCCTGACCGTCCCCGACCGCATACCGCAGCAAACGGGCGAGGTGAACGGCCAAATCGGCGTCGGGAGCCTTCGGGACCATCGCGTAGTCGACCTTCACGAGCGGATAGGCCTCCGGATCGGTCGCCGCCGGATCGGGCACGAGCGTTCCCTCGTCCGTCGCCTTCATCGCCCGGAAGCCCGCCGCCACCGCATCGTCCGTGGGCTCGACCGCCTCACCGGCCGCGTTCACGATGCGAGCCGTCGGCAATCCGAACCGCCGGGCCGTGGGCAGGTCGACGATGCCGATGAACCCCGTCTCCGTCGTGTTCTCCGGCGCCGTGCCGTTGGGCCGGACCCCGTAGAACACCCGTAGTGCCACGTTGCGCTGGCCGGTGCGGGGTACGAACTCCGGATCCTGCGAGACGTTCTCGAACAGGTTCTTCGGGTACGCGTAGTCGCGATAGGCGGGGTTGATCCGGACACCGAAGTCGTCTCGGTCGGCGAGGAACCGCTGCGCCGACCCGTCGCTCGCTACCCACGTCGTCGCCAGACGGGTGTCGGCGTTGCGCTCGGCCCGGAGCAGCGGACGGGAGATCGCGATCGACGGGAAGCGGATGCCGGGGTTCAGCATGCGCAGCTCGCCGTCGGCCAGGATCGCCGCGATGTCGCTGTTCGTGATGAACCGGGCGACCAACCGGGGCGACAGGGTCAGACGATCGATCCGCTCACCGGTGTAGGGATCCCGCATGTTCACGACGACGACGAGCGCCGTCATATCGGTCGGGGCGTAGACGAAGTCCGGATGATCGGGATGGGCCTCGAGCTCCTCGGCCGTAGCCGGGAGCGAGGTGAGGGCCATATCGACCAGGCCGCCCAGGAAATTCTCGCGGCCCGAGTCCGAGGAAGTCTCCGTGTAATCGAGGACGAGTGGATCGTCGCCGCCACAGAGACTCGCCGCCCAGCGATAGAACGGCCCCGCCCCCGATGACTCTCCGTCGGCGCGCAGATCGAAATCGACGACGGGCGGACAGTCGGCCTGGGTCGGGGCGAACGTGATCTCGATCGCGACCGCCGTGGACGGGAGGCCGTCAGCCGGGAACGGCACCCCGTCGTTCTCGTAGACGAGGAGCGAGCAGGGTTCGGCCGCCGAGCACCCGAGGGCGGGGAGGTTGCCCGCCGGCCGAACCTCGAAGAGCGCGCTCCCGGTGCCGTCGGGGCCGGTGCGGGCGATCTGGCGGGTGCCCTCCTCGATCGCCGGGAACGGTTGCCCCACGAAGCAGTCGTCGAGGCTCTGCGGCGCCGAGCGACACTGCTGAACGAGGACCCCGTAGAGCCCGTCGTCGGCGGTCGGCGTGAAGCCCGACCAGGAGACTCGCACCACCTCGTTGCCCAGACCTTCGGCCGGGGTCACGGTGACCGACCGGTCGGTCGCCCGGGCGGTCCCGGCCCCAACCGCGAGCGCGCCGCACCCGATCGCGAGCGCGATCACGAGGGCCGATCTCGATTTCCGGAGCGGACTCCGGACCATGGCTCACCTCCGCACGGGTTGAGTACCACCCCCACCCCGCGCCGCGCCGAGCGCATTGGGAGTCTTCAGGGGCCGTTCCCCTGGCGTTCACCTCCCGACCACCGGGCGGTCAACCCCACCGTGTTCCATGCCCGATGCGGCGGAGCGAGATGCGCCGGCCGCCCGCCCGTACGAGGGAACCGTTGACGCCGACCGGGACCGCCCCCCAACCGATCACGATCCCGGTGCAGCGGGACCGGGGCGACCGCGTCTACCGAGCGCTCGCCACCGCCGCTGCGGCGTTCACCTTCGCGGTGATGGCCCTCATCGCCGTCTTCCTCCTCACCCGAGGCTGGGAGGCGCTGCGAACCGCCGGTCTGGGCTTCTTCACCGAACAGGGCTGGGAGACCGGATCGGGTCGCTTCGGGATCGGGTCGATGCTCCCGTACACCGTCGTGATCGCGCTCGTCGCGCTCACGATCGCCGTGCCGGTCTCGATCGGGGTCGCGCTCTTCATCACCGAGTGTGCACCCCGTCGGATCCGGCGACCACTCACCTCGCTCGTCGACGTGCTGGCGGCTGTGCCGAGCCTGATCTACGGCCTCTGGGGCCTCTTCTTCCTCCAGCCCCGGCTGCTCCCGCTCTCCCGGTGGCTCGGCGACCACCTCGGGTTCCTCCCGATCTTCCGTGTGCCGGGCGACGGGCCGAAGGCGCTATCGCTGTTCGCCGGCTCTTCGTTCGTCGCCGGCGTCGTGGTGTCGCTCATGGTGATCCCGATCTGCACCGCGGTGATGCGCGAGGTCTTCTCCCAGACGCCACCCGGCGAGAAGGAAGGGGCGCTCGCCCTCGGCGGTACGCGCTGGGGGGTCATCCGCGACGTCGTGCTCCCCTTCGGCCGGAGCGGCATCATCGGCGGCTCGATGCTCGGCCTCGGCCGGGCTCTCGGTGAGACCATCGCCGTGACCCTCCTCATCTCGGTCGCCTTCGACTGGAAATGGAGCGTTGTCGAGCAGGGCGGTAACAGCATCGCCGCCCACATCGCGCTGCGGTTCTCGGAATCGACGAGCTTCGGCATCAGCGCACTCATGGCCGCCGGCCTCGTGCTCTTCGCCATCACCCTCGCCGTCAACGCCGCCGCTTCCGTCGTGGTCGCCCGGTCGCGATCCGGCGCGGCGACGGAGATCTGACCGTGGTCGTCACCGAGTCCGCACCCGAGCCGACCCTCACCCTGGTCGGCCCCGGGCCCGCCCGCCCGATCCGTGTCCGCCGGATCGAGGGCCGCGACGTGCTGATGGTCGGCGGCTCCGCGCTCTCGGCGCTCGCCCTGACCTGGCTCGTGTACGAGCGACTCACCCCCCTCTCGGGCGCGCTCGGCTTCTGGGTCTGCTGGTACCTCACCTTCCTCGCGATGACCGGGACGGCGAATGTCCTGGCGTACGACGCGGTCCGGGCGCGCGACCGCATCGCCACCGTCGTGCTCTGGTCGGTGGGCATCGGAGTCATCACGCCCCTGCTCCTCGTCGTCGGCTACACGATCACTCGGGGCATCCACGCACTGCGGATCCAGTTCTTCCTCGAGGATCAGCGTTATGTCGGGGCCTTGAGCCGCGCTGACGAGGGTGGAGGACGCCACGCCATCATCGGCACCCTCCAGCAGGTCGGCCTCGCGGCGCTCATCTCGGTACCGCTCGGCATCCTCACCGCCGTCTACCTCAGCGAGGTGCGAGGCCGACTGACCCGACCGCTGCGGATGGTCACCGACGCGATGAGCGCCATCCCGTCGATCGTGGCCGGGCTCTTCATCTACGCGCTCTGGATCCTGACCCTCGGCAACCAGCAGTCCGGGTTCGCCGGGGCCCTCGCCCTCTCCGTCCTGTTCCTCCCCACCGTGACCCGCACGTCCGAGGTCGTGCTCGGTCTCGTACCCGGCGGACTCCGCGAGGCGTCCCTCGCCCTCGGTGGCACCGAGTGGCGAACGACGACCCGGGTCGTGCTCCCGACTGCGCGCACCGGACTCACCACGGCCGTGATCCTCGGGGTCGCCCGGGTGATCGGGGAGACGGCGCCCCTGATCCTCACGATCGGCGGCGCGTTCGTCGTGAACTCGAATCCGTTCGACGGCAAGCAGGACGCCCTCCCGTACTTCGTCTACCGACTCGTGCGGTTCCCCCAGCCCGCCCAGATCCAACGGGCCTGGACCGGCGCCCTCGTCCTGCTCTTCGTCGTCCTCGCGCTCTTCGTGATCGCCCGCACCATCGGCGGCCGGGGCCCCGACCACATCTCACGGTTCCGTCGGTTCCGACTGCGCCGGAAAGGACTGGCATGACCATGACCGAATCTGCGCCCGCTCCCCCGGGACCGGGAACGATCACCGTCCCCGCACCCGCCGCGCTCGAAGCTCGCGGCGTCGCCTGCTGGTTCGGGACGAACCAGGTCCTCGACGACGTCCACCTCGAGATGCGCCCACGTGAGGTGACCGCGCTCATCGGACCGTCGGGCTGTGGGAAGTCGACGTTCCTCCGCACCCTGAACCGGATGCACGAACTCGTTCCCGGAGCGGCCCTCGCCGGGGAGATCCTGCTCGACGGGGTCGACATCTACCGGGGCCCGGTGCCGACGACCGAGATCCGGCGGCGGATCGGCATGGTCTTCCAGAAGCCGAACCCGTTCCCGGCCATGACTGTCGCTGAGAACGTGCTCGCCGGGCTGCGCTTGTCGGGCATCCGCTCGACCCGCGAAGAGCGCGCCGAGCTCGTCGAGCGGTGTCTGCGCCGCGCCAGCCTGTGGGACGAGGTGAAGGACCGTCTGGGTGATCCCGGGCGGGCGCTCTCCGGCGGGCAGCAGCAGCGGCTCTGCATCGCGCGGTCGCTCGCCGTCGAGCCCCAGGTGCTCCTCATGGACGAGCCGTGCTCAGCCCTCGACCCCACCTCCACCCGCCACGTGGAGGAGACGATCCTCGAGCTCCAGGAGACCGTGACGGTCGTGATCGTCACCCACAACATGCAGCAGGCCCAGCGGATCTCGAAGCGCTGCGCGTTCTTCCTCGCCGCCGCGAACCAGCCGGGCCGGATCGTCGAAGCCGGCGAGACCGAGCAGATGTTCGAGCAGCCCGACGACCCGCGGACGCTCGACTACGTACGCGGCCGGTTCGGTTGAGGAGGTCCCGATGAACCTGGCATCCATGACCCGTCGCCGCTCAGGCGTGCTCATCACCGCCGTCGTGCTCGCCCTCGCCCTCACGACGGCGGTCGGCCCGGCCGGCGCCGCTCCCGCCGTCGTCGACGGCGGGGGGTCAACGTGGAGCCAGATCGCGGTCGACCAGTGGCGAGCCGATGTCGCCCGCCAGGGCGTCACGATCAACTACCAGGGGGTCGGATCGACCGCCGGCCGCGTCGCCTACTACCAGGGCCAGGTCGACTTCGCGGTCTCCGAGATCCCCTTCCAGGACGGCTCGACCGGTACAACGGACGAGATCGCCTTGGCCCGGAAGCGGCCGTGGGTGTACCTCCCGATCGTCGCCGGGGGCACGAGCTTCATGTACCACCTCGACGTGAACGGCTCCCGGGTAACCGACCTCCGACTCTCACCCCGCACGATCGCCCGGATCTTCACGGGCGAGATCAAGAACTGGAACGACCCCGACATCACCCGGGATAACCGCGGAAAGGCCTTCCCGAGCCTTCCGATGAAACCGGTGATCCGCTCCGACGGTTCGGGCACCAGCGCCCAGTTCACGCTGTTCATGTCCGCTCAGGTGCCCGACGTCTGGCAGCGGTTCTGCGCGCTCGCCTCGCTCGGGGCGGGCTGCCCGGCGACCTCCACATACCCGAACCCGCCCGGTGTCGGGTTCGCGGCCCAGCAGTTCAGCGACGGAGTCGCCAACTTCGTCGCGGCGCCGTACAACAACGGATCCATCACGTACGTCGAGTACGGCTACGCGAAGGAGCGCGGCTACCCGGTCGCGTCCGTGCTCAACAAGGCCGGCTACTACACGCAGCCGACCGCCCAGGCGGTGGCGATCGCCCTGCAGGGCGCTCGTATCAATCCGGACGGCACCCAGATCCTCGGGGGCGTGTACAACTTCCCCGACAACCGCGCCTACCCGGTCTCGAGCTACAGCTACATGATCGCGCCGACCACCGAGGCCGCACCGTTCACCCGGGCCAAGGGTGATCCGCTCGGCCGCTACATCCTGTACTTCCTCTGTGCCGGTCAGCAGAAGGCAGAGCAGCTCGGTTACTCGCCCCTCCCGAAGAACCTCGTGCAGCTCGGCTTCGACGCCGTACGCAAGATCCCCGGTGCCCCCGCGCCCCCGCCGATCACTTCGTGCTCCAACCCGACGATCACAGGCGACTTCATCACCGGCGCAGCCCCACCGCCCGACCCCGATGACGGGGGTGGCGGCACGACCGGCGGCGGCACGACCGGAGGCGGCACGACCGGAGGCAGCACATCCGGCGGCGGCACATCCGGCGGCGGCACATCCGGAGGCAGCACCACCGGCGGCGGCACTACCGGCGGCGGCACTACCGGCGGCGGGAACGGCCTCGGTGGTGGTCCGACCGGCGGCCTCGGTGGCGGCGGGAACGGCTCTGCCCTCGCCACCTCGGGCGTGGTCGAACTGCCGTCGGGTCGGCAGCCGGTTCCCTTCCTCGTCTCGGTCGGAGTCGTGCTCGCCCTGCTCGCCCTCGTCTTCGGCCCGGCCGCCGTGCTCACCCTCCGGCGGCGCCGGACGAGTCAGTGATCCAACGGCCGAAGCGACTGCTCGCGGTGCTGCTCGCCGGTGCGGCGCTCTCCGGCGGTTGCTCGGGCGACTCCGGGCCGTCGGCGGCCCCGACGACCACTGCGCCCGCGTTCCGGGCCGAGCCACCGCTGCCCCGTGATCTCAACCCGATTCCGTACGCAATCGGTGACCTGGTCGCGCTCCGCGATCTCCAAGTGCGGGTAGCCACCGTCGACGGCGAGGTAAAGGGCGAGGCCGGAGCCTCAGGCACCCGCTCGATCACGCTCACCCTCGACGTCAGGAACGGCGCACTCCGCCCGGTCTCCCTCCGGCCGGGGGGCCTCCGCCTCTACGACCTCCGGGGCGAATCATTCGTCCCCGTCATCGCGAGTGGGCCGGCCACCGTCGCCTCGGGTCGCACCGAGCGATTCACGCTCCGCTACCGGGTGCCCGCCGCCGCGACGACGCCGGTCCTCGTGGTCGACGGTCGGGCCTACCCGGCCGGATCGGTGGCCAACGGCCTGATCGCGATCGACCCGGTCTGGCGGCCACCCGTCGGCGACTCCTGAGGCCCGATCCGTCACCGGCGGGCTCCGGCCGACGGAGCGTCGCGACGCCGCGATCGGGGTAGGGACCCGATGAGTCGGGAGACCGATCACGAGCCGGAGGCGGACATCGAGATGAGCACGATCGTCGTCGGGTCGACGGCTCGGAGCACGCCGAGCGGGCTATCGAGTGGTGCGCGCAACACGCCGTCCGACTCGGGGCCGATGTGGTCGTGGTCCATGCCGTGGATCTGCCCCTCGCCGGCGCACCCGGCATCGGCTACGCCCCGCTGCCTCCCCTCACCGAGGAGGAGCGGGACGACGATCTCACCGCCATCGTCCGCGATCGCTGGAGC
>JBJSXF010000143.1:0-5453 GCA_046086225.1 Actinomycetota bacterium
GCGCGCCGGAGCGCATCGGGCGAGACGGCGTCACGGGTTCCGAGACCGAGCAGGATCGCGGCCCGCACCGGCAGCCGACCACCGGTCGGCACGGCGAGATACTCACCCGCGGCCCCGTCGAAGCCCGCCTCCTCCATGAAGGCGGCGAGTCCGCCGTCCATCGCCGCGTCGACGAGGTCGGCGCCGGGACCGGGTCGGCGCCCGGTGAACACCGGCACGACGAGGAGGTCGGCCGCACCGATCCGGGGGACGAGTTCGACCTTCGGCGCCACGGGACCTCCTCAGTCGGTGCGGACCGCCAGGAAGCGGCCCTCCTGCCACCGGGCGAGCGTGTAGACGAGGTCGGCGAGCCGGTTCAGGTAGGGGATCACCTGACTCGTCGGGTCGAGCCAGCCCACCCGCACCGCAGCCACAGCAGAACGCTCGGCCCGCCGCACCACCGCGCGGGCGAGGTCGAGCGCGGCGGCGACCCGGTTCTCTCCGGGCACGACGAACTCGCGGGGCGGGGTGAACCGCTCGGTGACCCGGTCGATGATCGGCTCGAGCGCCTCGACCATCTCGGCGGTCACGATCGAGACCCCCGGCTCGAGCTTCACCCGGTCGGCCGTCTCAGTGGCAAGCTCGGCCCCGACGACGAACAGCTCGCGCTGGAGCCGGACGAGGAGCTCATGGAGCTCGGATCCCGCCTCGGTCTCGGCTCGGGCCAGCCCGAGCGCGCTCACCGCCTCGTCGACCTCGCCGTAGGCCTCGGGCCCGGCGGCGTCCTTCGTGGTGCGGCGTCCGAAGAGGAGCCCCGTCGTGCCGTCATCGCCCTGGCGCGTGTAGATCTTCACAGGGAGACGAGTCTACGGACGCCTGCCCGGCCACCCCGATCCCAATGCGGGAACCGCCCGGGCGCCGCGATCCTCGCTGCGGCCGTGCTCCCTCTCTCGACCGCCTCCTCGGTCGCCGAGTTCGCGGGCGCCGAGGCCGCGCTCGACGATCGGGCGGGTGAGGCCCGCCTCTTCTCGGGCACCTTCGTGATCGTCACCGCCGTCGGTGCGCTCGTGGTTCTCGTGCCCGGGATGCCGCTCGTGCCCCTGCTCGTGCTGACCCAGGTACTGAACGCAGTGCTCCTGCTCCCGCTCCTGGTCTTCATGACGTTGCTCGCCCGGGATCGCGCGCTCATGGGCGCGTTCACCGCCGGTCGCCGCGCCACGACGGCCTACGCAACGGCGATCGCGGTCATCGGCGCCTGCGTCGTCGCGCTCGGTGCGCTCGCACTCACCGGTTGAGCCGGATTGCGAGCCGGGTAGCCCGACCGGCGCCGCCTAGCCTGCGCCCATGACGGATCCGCGGGGGGAGACACCGGTCGGCAGCGGGGCCGACCATGCGTTCCTCGACGCGCTCCGTGACCGGGTGCTGGTGCTCGACGGGGCCTTCGGCACCTTCATGCAGGAGCAGGACCTCGGGCCCGACGATTTCGGTGGCGAAGCGCTCGAGGGCTGCAACGAGCAGCTCGTCGTCACCCGGCCCGACCTCGTCGCCCGAATGCACGACGAGTTCCTGCGGGTGGGGTGCGACGGGATCGAGACGGCCACCTTCGGGGCCTTCCCGCTCGTGCTCACGGAGTACGGCCTCGAGGCCGAGACCCATGCCCTCAACGTTGCCGCGGCGCGCATCGCTCGCGAGGTGGCGTCCGACCACGCCGCCGACGGCCGCCCGCGCTTCGTCATCGGCTCGATCGGACCCGGCACCCGACTCCCGTCACTCGGTCAGATCCGGTACGCGAGCCTGCGCGACGGCTACGAGGCCCAGGTCGTCGGCCTCATCGAGGGCGGCATCGACGTCGTGCTGGTCGAGACGGTCTACGACCTGCTCCAGGCCCGGGCCGCGATCAACGGCGCCCGCCGGGCCATGAGCACGTGCGGTCGCCGACTGCCGATCATGGTGCAGGTCACCGTGGAGACCAACGGCCGCATGCTCGTCGGGAGCGAGATCGGCGCCGCCCTCACCGCGCTCGAGGCGCTCCGTCCCGATGTGATCGGCCTCAACTGTGCCACCGGGCCGGTCGAGATGACCGAGCACCTCCGCTACCTCGCCCGGCACGGCCGCACCTACCTCTCGGCGCTGCCCAACGCCGGCCTGCCGTCGGTCGTCGACGGTCGCACCCACTACGACCTCTCGGCCGAAGGCCTCGCCGAGGCGCACGAGCGCTTCGTCACCGAGTTCGGGCTCAACGTCGTCGGCGGCTGCTGCGGCACCACGCCGGCACACCTCGCCGCGGTCATCGACCGACTCGGGCGCGACCGGGTCCCGGTGGCGCGGGTGCCCGAACCCGAGCCCGGATGCTCGTCGATCTACTCCCACGTGCCGTTCCGGCAGGACCTCGCCTACCTCGCGGTCGGCGAGCGCACCAACGCGAACGGCTCGAAGCAGTTCCGTGAGGCGATGCTGGCCACCGACTGGGACACCTGCGTGCAGATGGCCCGGGACCAGGTGCGCGAGGGCGCCCACGTGCTCGACGTCTGCGTCGACTACGTCGGCCGCGACGGCACCGTCGACATGGACGAGATCGCGAGCCGCTTCGCGACCCAAGCCTCGCTGCCGCTCGTCTTCGACTCGACCGAGCCCCAGGTCCTCGAGACCGGGCTCGAGCACCACGGGGGCAAGGCGATCCTCAACTCGGCCAACCTCGAGGAGGGCGAGGCCGAGGGCAAGCGGATGGACCGCGTCTTCCGCCTCGCCCGCGAGCACGGCGCCGCCGTCATCTGCCTCACCATCGACGAGGAGGGCCAGGCCCGCGACGCCGACTGGAAGCTGCGCGTCGCCCGGCGCCTCTACGACATCGCAACGAAGCGCTACGGCCTCGATCCGACCGACCTGCTCTTCGACCCGCTCACGTTCCCGCTGTCGACCGGCGACGACGACCTGCGCCGCGACGCCATGGAGACCATCGAGGCCATCCGCCGGATCAAGGCGGAGCTGCCCGGCGCGTCCACCATCCTCGGGCTCTCCAACGTCTCGTTCGGCCTGAAGCCCGCCGCCCGCCACGTGCTCAACAGCGTGTTCCTCCACGAGTGCCGGGAGGCCGGCCTCGACGCGGCGATCGTCCACCCGGCCCGGATCGTGCCCCTCGCCCGCATCGACGAAGAGCAGCGAACCGTCGCCCTCGACCTCATCTACGACCGGCGCCGCGACGGCTACGACCCCCTCACCGCGTTCATGGCGCTCTTCGAGGGAGTGGAGGCGACCGCCGTCGCCCGCGAAGACCGCTCGGGCTGGCCCGTCGCCGAGCGCCTGAAGCACCGCATCATCGACGGCGACCGCGACGGCCTCGAGGCCGACCTCGACGAGCAGCTGGCGACGATGCCCGCGCTCGGGATCGTCAACGATGTGCTCCTCGACGGCATGAAGGTCGTCGGCGAGCTCTTCGGCAGTGGTCAGATGCAACTGCCCTTCGTGCTCCAATCCGCCGAGACGATGAAGAACGCCGTCGCCCACCTCGAGCCGCACATGGAGAAGACCGACGGCGGCGGCAAGGGCACCGTGGTGCTCGCGACGGTGAAGGGCGACGTCCACGACATCGGCAAGAACCTCGTCGACATCATCCTCACCAACAACGGCTACCTCGTGCACAACCTCGGCATCAAGATCGGCATCACCGAGATGATCGAGAAGGCGCTCGAGGTGGACGCCGACGCGATCGGCATGAGCGGGCTGCTCGTGAAGTCGACCCTCATCATGCGGGAGAACCTCGAGGAGCTGAACGAGCGTGGGCTCGCCGACCGGCTGCCCGTGCTGCTCGGCGGGGCGGCCCTCACCCGCACGTACGTCGAGCGCGATCTCCGCGAGGTCTACGCCGGTCGCGTGTTCTACGGCAAGGACGCGTTCGAGGGCCTCTACACGATGGATGCGCTCGTCAGCGGCGCACGCGACGGCACGCTCGACCCCGACTTCGGTCGGACGCCCGGAGGTCGCGACCTCCCGGCCCGGTCCGAGCGCGCGGCCGACGTCGTGCTCCCCGACCGAGCCGACGTCGCCTCCGACGCGCCGGCGTTCACACCGCCATTCCTCGGAGCCCGGATCGCCAAGGGCATCCCCCTCGACGACATCGCCGCCTACATCAACGAGACCGCGCTCTTCCGCAACCAGTGGCAGTTCCGCCCCGAGTCGGGCGAGTCGGATGCCGACTTCAAGGCCCGGATCCGGCCCGTGCTGCGCACCCAGCTCGACCTCGCCCGCCAGGACGGGCTGCTCGTGCCCGCCGTGGCGTGGGGCTACTTCCCCGTGAACTCCGACGGCACCGATCTCGTGGTGTGGACCGACGACGATCGCCGCACCGAGCGCGTGCGGTTCGCCTTCCCCCGCCAGCGCCGGGAGCCCTGGCACTGCATCGCCGACTTCTTCCGACCGGTGGCGACCGGCGATCCCGACTACGCCGCGTTCCATGTCGTGACGATGGGCCCGGTCTCGAGTGCACGCGAGCGCGAGCTCTTCGCCGACGACCGCTACCAGGACTACCTGTTCCTCCACGGGCTCTCGGTCGAGATGACCGAGGCCCTCGCCGAACTCTGGCACCGCCGGATCCGCGAGGAGTGGGGCTTTGCCGACGAGGACGGGCCGAGCCTGGCCGGGCTCTTCCGGCAGCAGTACCGCGGATCGCGGTACTCGTGGGGCTACCCGGCCTGCCCCGACCTCGACGAGCAGCGCAAGGTCGTGGCCCTGCTCGGCGCCGACGCGATCGGCGTGAGCCTCACCGAGGAAGCGCACCTCGTGCCCGAGCAGTCGACCTCGGCGATCGTCGTGCCCCACCCGCAGGCGAAGTACTTCGTGGTCTGACTCAGCCGCCGAGCACCGCTCGGGGCAGGAGGTCCATCCCGAAGGCGGTGAGGATCGCCAGGTAGAGCAGCCCGGTCGCGGCCATCACCGCCGAGTAGGAACGCTCGCGCAGCGCGGCGCGGGTGAGCAGCACGAGGCCGATGGTCGTGACCGCGCAGACCGCCCAGATCCAGCCGAGCAGCCCGCGGTACCCGTCGTCGACGGCCCCCGTCCACACCTGCACCATCCCGGGCGGCCAGAGGTACACCACCAGATCGAGCGGCCAGACCCGGGCCGTCCAGGTGACGAGCTCACCGATCGGATCGCGGCGCAGGCCGGGCTGCACGAGGTACCAGTGGCCGAGGAGCATCGCGTCGCTCACCGCCCCGAGGAGGAGCGCACCGGCGAGGAGCCGGGCCGCGGTGAGCGGAGCGGAACCCCCGACCCCGGGGACGGTGACCAGCAACGCCAGGAAGCCGATCACCGGAGCCACGAGATCGAGCCCGGGCGGGAACTCGGGTCCCCGGGTCGCCGGTCCCGACTCCGGCCGCCCGACCATCGCCGCCACCCGGGCCCGGCTCCGGGGCCGCAGCTCCCCACGACCGCCTCCCCCGGCCCGTCGACGAGCCAACGCGGCCCCAAGCGCAAGGGAG
>JBJSXF010000144.1:0-9926 GCA_046086225.1 Actinomycetota bacterium
CCGACCACGATCAGGTCGACCGGGGCGAGCCATGCGGCTCGGGACCGGACCACAACGCCTCCCAGAGCGCCGTACCGGCCTCTCCGAGCCTGGTCGGCACCGGGGGCGGCTGACGGAGCCGGGTGACGGTAGCGAGCGGCTCGGGCAGCGGACGTTTGCCAGGGTTCCCAGCCCGGCGTTTCTGTTCGACCGGCTTCCTCGGTGTCGGCATCAGACCTCGACTTTCGTTCGGGAGCCGCGGCAACGTGCGCGAAGGGGGATGCGGGTCCTAGCGGGAGGTTCGTAGCCCGTGGTCACCGGTGCCCCCTCCCCTGGTGGGGAGGGGGACCGGCGGCGGTGCCGAGGCCCGGAAAGGAATCAGAACCTGACCTCGGCACCGCGGCGCACCCTCCATGCGCCATCCGCATAACGGGGGAGGTGTTATGCGGAGGTCTTGTCGACGAGCTCGCGGAACGCGTCGACGTTCACCACGTCACCGCCCGACCGCCAATGGAGATACCAGCCGCGGTTCGCGGTCGGTCGTCCGTTACTGCCGAACAGGTGCGGGATGAACTCGATGCTCGACCCGACTCGGTCGGCGATGACGTAGTTGGAGAAATCTCCGAACATCACCCGACTGTCGAGCGCGGTGGTGGTGACCACGGCCGGCGAATCGTCGGAGACGACGAGGGGACGGCCGAGGATGTCGCGGGCTGGAGCCTCGGTGAGATCACCGGAGAACGTGCTCGCGATGTTCGTCCCGAGCCGCTTGATCTCCAACGCCCACTTCGGGTTCGTGACCCACGTCGCCGACGGCCGGTACCGGACGGGGAGCGCCTGGTAGACGGCGTGCAGGTCGACCTCACCGATGACGGCCGCGGTCGTGGACACGACCCGCGACGCGGTGATGCCGTGGATCTCGGTCCACACTCCGGTCGGCTGACCCGAACCGGACCCGGTCTCGAACGCGGTGGCTTCCAGCCGGTCGCGAGCATCGACGAACAGGCGAGCAACTTGCTCGGCAAGTCCGGCCGCATCCTCGAACAGCTCGAAGCTCGCGGCGACGAACGCAGCACCCTTGTAGACGGGAACCTCAGCCTGAGCGATGGTCGGGCTGTCGTCACTCACTTCGGCGTTCTCCGCATCCCAGCTGGCGGTAACGCCCGCCGAGGTGACACCGACCCACTTCGATGTGGCGGTCGTGACCACGCGGGCGAGTCGACGGATCGCCGAGCTCGTGCTGTCGTACCGTGAGGCGGCCGACGGTCAGATCCTCGAAGAAGGGATCACCGAGGCCGGGTCCCTCGCCTCGTTCACTGCCGCGGCGACGGCGTACGCGACGTGGGGTGAGCCGCTCATCCCGTTCTTCGTCTTCTACTCGATGTTCGGATTCCAGCGGGTCGCGGATCTCATCTGGTCGTTCGGTGACCAGATGGGCCGTGGCTTCCTGTGCGGCGCCACCGCCGGCCGCACGACGCTCGCTGGTGAAGGACTCCAGCACTGCGACGGCCAGTCGCACCTGTTCGCCATGGCCTTCCCCGACTGCCGGGCCTACGACCCGGCGTTTGCGTACGAGCTCGCCGTGATTGTGCGCGACGGCATCGAGCGCATGTACGGGCCCGGAGCCGAAGGGGGCTTCTGGTACCTCACCCTCTACAACGAGAACATCGAGCAGCCGCCGATGCCCCCGGGGGTCGAGGCCGGCATCGTTGCCGGGTGCTACCTCCTCTCGGGGACGCCGGAGCCGGCCGGGGCACGCGTGCTCGCGAGCGGCCCCATGGTGCGCGAGGCGCTCGTCGCGCAACGCCGACTTGCGGAGGATCACGGCCTGGCGGTGGAGGTGTGGAGTGCGCCCGGCTGGAAGCAGCTCCGTGACGATGCCCTCGCGTGCGAGCGTTGGAACCGCCTCCACCCCGGGTCGGCGCGGCGGGTTCCCTACGTCACCGAGTGCCTGTCCGGTTCGACGGCTCCAGTCGTGGCGGTGAGCGACTGGGTGCGGGGCGTGCCCGACGCGATCGCCCGGTTCGTCCCGGCCCGCTATCACGTGCTCGGCACCGACGGCTACGGGTGCTCCGACGTGCGTCCGGCGCTCCGGCGCCGGTTCGAGGTGGACGCCGCCCACATCGACGTCGCCGTGCTCGCGGCGTTGGCCGAGGAAGGAACCGTCGCGCCGCACGTGGTCAGCGAAGCGATCGCGGCGGCGGGCATCGATCCGGCGGCCGTGGACCCCGCACGAGGCTGATCAGCCCCGGGGGCGAGCCGGCGGGTCAGCGTTCGGGGCTGACGTCGGGGTCCCAGGCCTCTTCCTCGTCGTCGTCCCAATCGTCGTCGAACTCGTCGTCGTCCTCGTCGAGTTCGTCGTCGTCGGTCACGTCGGCGAGGGTTCCGGACCCTTCGCTGAACAGGCCGTCGTCGTAGCCCTGTTTGAGCTTCCGCGCCTCCCGGAAGCGGCGAGCTCTTCCTTTTCTGGGCACGTCTCCACCACCCTGTCCGTCGTGACCCCCATTCTGCCACGTTCGGCCGAGCGGCTCGGCACCCCTCCCCGGCGAGGCGTCAGCCCGAGGCGAGCCGACGCCACAGGGCGAGGTAGCCCGGGTATTCGAGGGCATCGTTCACGTACCCGGCCCGCCGCAGCTCCCGGTGGAAGCGGGGCAGCCGGGCCATCGGGATGCCCGGGTCGACGTGGTGGGCCAGGTGCCACCCGATGTGGGCGGGCACGAGGAGCCCCCGGGCGACCGGGTGCTGGCGCACCGAATGGGTGGTCTGCCGCCGGTCGTCGGACTCCACCATGCCGCCGTGCTCGGCGACGGACCGCAGCCGGTTGATGACCCGCCAGACGGTGAGGAAGGGGGCGAGCCAGAGGACGAAGTAGACGAAGGGATGTCCGGCGGTGATGCCGAGCACGATGAGCGCCAGCTGGCACCCGATGATCGCCCGGGCCTGGAACCGAGTGGCCGGATCGGTCGAGCCCAGGGCCCGGAACAGGCCGCGCATGAGCTTGGTGCCGGTACGGCCGGTGGCGTCGCGCACGAGCTTGCGGCGGAACGAGGCCCGGGAGATCGGGTAGCCGCGGTAGAGGGGAATGTCGGGTTCGTCCGGTCCGAACTCCCGGCGATGGTGCGCCATGTGCCCTCGGCGGTACGCGTCGATCGGCGTGAAGGTGGGGAATCCGAGCAGCCAGCGGCCGACGAAATCGTTGAGTCGGCGGCGGGAGAAGAGGAGGCGGTGGGCGGCCTCGTGCATGAGTGCCGCGAACCGGGCGTGGATGGGACCCATGAGCAGGAAGGCGGCGCCCCAGGCCCACCAGCGGTCGAGGCGGACGGCGGTCACCACGATGGCGGCGACCTGGCCCCAGCACGCCGCGACCGCGAGCGCGTTCCGCAGGTCGGGGATGCGGCGGAGTTCCTCCCGGAACGCCGGTGCGGGTCGACCGGATGCGGTGATCCGGTCGGTCTCGACGATTGCCGGGAGGGACGCCGGGTCGGGCACGAGGGTGGCCGCCACGCCTCCAGCGTACGCCGCGCCGGACGGACGACCGACGGGTAGCCTCGCCCGCCCGGGCGGAATCGGAGCGAGCATGGCGACGGAAGCCCGACTTCCCACCTTCCTCATCATCGGGGCGCAGAAGAGCGCGACGCGTTGGCTCCGCTCCAACCTGGGCGAACATCCCGATGTCTTCACGGCTGCGACCGAGCTCGCCTTCTTCAACGACATCACGCGGTTCACCGAGCTCGGGCCCTCCGGATACGCCGCCCGGTTCGGTGCTGCCGACGGCAAGCCGATCGTCGGCGAGGCGACCCCGGGCTACATGATCTGGCGCCACCGGCCCGCAGTGGTCTCGGAGCGGATCGAGCAGGTGCTCCCCGAGGTGGTCCTCATCGCGATCCTCCGCAACCCCGTCGATCGGGCCCGCTCGGCGCTCATCCACCACATCCACGGGGGAAACCTGGAACCGGGCACCCGGCTGCTCGACGTCGTGCGGGCGACTCCGCCCGAGCGCGAGCGCCTCGGTCTGGTGAGCGGCGGTTGGTACGCCGAGAGCCTGGCGCCCTACCGGGAGCGCTTCGGTGACCGGCTGCTCGTCCTCCTCAACGACGACGCGGTCACCGATCCCGAGGGCGTGTTCGCCGCGGCGACCCGGCACATCGGGGCTCGGGCCGGGATCCGCCCGGCCGGTCTGAGGGAGAAGCGGTTCAGTCGAGCGGCCAAGGGTCAGGACGAGGTCGCCCCGCCACTCGCCGACGACGAGCGGGCCGAGCTCTGGGAGTACTTCCGCTCCGATGTGGGCGAGCTCGAGCGGATGTTCGGACTCGACCTCGCACACTGGGCGCCCGAGTCGGATCGGGGATCTGCGTGACGGGGCCGACTCTGAGCGTCGTCGTGCTCGCCTGGGACAACCTCGAGCTGACCCGGCACTTCGTCGAATCGGTCCGCGCCCACACCGACGTCGAATACGAGCTGATCATCGTCGACAACGGCTCGGCTCCGACGGCGGCCGAGTACGCCCGAGCGGCCGCCGATCACGCGGTACTCAACGACGACAATCGGGGCTTCGCCGCGGGCATGAACCAGGGGCTCGCGATCGCCCGGGGCGAGTGGGTGGCGTTCTGCAACAACGACACGGTGCTGCCCCCGGCCTGGGCCTCGCGGCTCGTCGCCACCGGCACGGCGTCCCCGGCCGCGGCAATCGTCGTGCCTGCGATCACGGCGGCCCGGAACCTCGAGACGGTCCGAGCCGCTCCGGGGTCCGCAGTCCGTGCCCTGGCTCCGTTCTCGGCGCCGCCGGCGGCGGTGCTGTACCTGATGCGCACCGCTGATGTGCGGGCCCTCGGCGGCTGGGGCGAGGAGTACGCGGTGGCGAGCGGCGAGGACGTCGACCTCTGCTTCAAGGCGTGGGTGAACGACCGGGATGTGGTGTTCGACGAACGCGTACTGGTCGAGCACGTCGGGCACGCAACGGCGAGTCGGCTCCCCGACGCCGAAGCGCTGTGGGCCGCGAACCGGCGCCGGTTCCTCGAGATCTGGACCGGTCCGCACGATCCGCCGCGCCTCCCCGACTGTCCGCCCGATCGCTTCGCCCGGAACCGGGAGACGGCCCGGGCGGTCGCCGGATGGATGGACCGCTACTTCACTGCCCGTGACGCCGGTCGGGCCGGGCGCGTCGGGCCCGTGCGGCGCTCGCCCGTCCGGCGGCTCGCCGGGCGCATCCGACGGTCGTTCCGGGCATCCTGAGCGCCCGTATCCTGCGATGGTGACCTCCGACCTCCTCATCGCCGCCGATGCCGTCCATGCCGATGTGGTCGCGCTGCGTCGCGAGATCCACCGCGAACCCGAGATCGGCCTGCACCTCCCCCGGACGGCCGAACGGGTGCTCCGGGCGATCGACGGACTCGGGCTCCGGATCACGACCGGCGAGACGACGTCGGGGATCGTGGCCGACCTCGAGGGCGACCGACCCGGTCCGACGGTGCTTCTGCGGGGCGACATGGACGCGCTGCCGATGCCCGAGGACACCGGCCTCGAGTTCGCCAGCGCGGTCGAGGGCGCGATGCACGCCTGCGGGCACGACGCCCACACGGCGATGCTCGCCGGCGCGGCCCGGGTGCTCGCAGGCCGTCGCGATCGTCTGGCCGGTCGGGTCCGGTTCATGTTCCAGCCCGGCGAGGAGGGCTACCACGGGGCCCGATACATGATCGAGGAAGGCGTCCTCGACGGCGTCGATGGTGCCTACGCTCTCCACATCCTCCCGAACGTGCCCGTCGGCACCGTCGTCACCCGGCCCGGGCCGATCATGGCGTCAGCCGACAAGCTCCACTTCACGGTCACCGGTCGCGGCGGCCACGCCTCCACGCCGTACTCGGCGAACGATCCGATGCCGGTGGCCGCCGAGATCATCCAGGCTCTCCAGACCCTCGTGACCCGGAAGGTCGATCCCTTCGATCCCGTGGTCGTCTCGGTGACCCAGGTCAACGCCGGCACCACCAACAACGTGATCCCAGAAGTGGTCCGCATGCACGGCACGCTGCGCACCGTCTCGGAGCGGGCCCGGACCCGGATCACGCAGCGAATGAAGCACCTGGTGGCGGCGATCGGCTCGGCCCACGAGATGACCGCCGAGCTCGAGGCGGAGGACCTGTACCCGGTGACGGTCAACGATCCGGGCGAGACCGAGGCGGTCCTGCGAGTGGCCCGCACGGTGCTCGGCCCCGATCGGGGTGCGGTCCTGCCCACACCCGTGATGGGGGCCGAGGACTTCTCCTACGTGCTGGCCGAGCGACCGGGGGCACTCGCGTACCTCGGGGTCTGCCCGCCCGGGGTCCGCCCGTCGGAAGCACCGAGCTGCCACTCCAACCGCATGATGCTCGACGAGGAGGGCATGCGATCGGGGGTTGCCCTCCTCGCCGCCCTCGCCGAGGACTTCCTCGCTCGCGGCGGTGCGGCGGGCTGATCGGGTCAGGCTCGGGCGAGGGCCCGCAGCCGGGGCGCGAACGCCCCGAAGGTCGGGAGCGTGAGTCCGACGACCTTGCCGGTGTCATCCCATTCGCGCAGCAACAGCGCGTCCGCCGCGCCCGGGAGTGCGGCGAACCGGGCTGCGGTCGCGGCATCGAGCGGCCCGCCCTGGAGTCGGAGGGAGGCGACCGATGCGTCCGAGAGTCCGTCGACGTAGGCGGGATCGACCGCGCAGCGGTACCGCTTCGCGGTCACGTGGAGCGCGATCGGTCCGGTGACGGCCGCCCCGAAGATCGGGGCCAGCGTCCGGGCGCCGACGGCTTCGTGGTCGTCGTCGACGTCGGCGGCATGGGCATCCTCGCCGGTCGTCGCGAGGTGCACGAGATGGCCGATGTCGTGGAGGAGCGCAGCCACGACCAGCGCGTCGGGAGCGCCTGCTCGTTCGGCGAGGGCGGCGCATTGGCACGCGTGCTCGACCTGGGTGACGTCTTCGCCGTAGCGCTCACCGCCGAAGCGCTCGTAGATGGCGATGACGTCATCGACGGAGGCGAACGGGCTCAGACCGGTCTCCCCTCGAAGTCGCTGATGAGCGACACCCGCACCCGCTCGCCTTCGGCGCTCGCCGCGGCGAAGGCGGCGAGCTTCTCGACGTAGTAGGCGTCGCGGCGGTCGCCTTCGGATCGGGCGTTGTACGTCGGGTAGAGCGCGCGACGGTCACGGTCCGACCGGTTGGCCCCGCTCCGGTGGGGCGTGCGCGAGTGGAACCAGAGCGTCGCCCCGGCCGGGACGGGGACCACTTCCCACGCCATTGCGGCGACGACGTCGGCCCGGATGCACCCCCGATCGTCGACCGGGAGGAGCTCGTGGTGTGCGCCGGAGACCACTTCGAGGCAGCCGTTCGTGGCATCGGCATCGTCGACGGCGACCATGCACGAGACGTGCCGGTCGATGAACGGGTACGCCGGCGCGTCCTGGTGGGGCGAGTAGCCGGCGCCGCCTGCGGCCTTGTAGTTGATCTTCTCCTTGTAGAGCACGGCCTCCTCGCCGAGGAGCAGGCCGGCGATGGTTGGGAGGGCACCTTCGGTGAGCAGTGCGCGGAGCCCGGAGTGCGACGGCACGAAGTTCTCGGTGCGACACAGACGCGGCCCGGCCCCGGTCTGCTCCCGGTAGTGGAGCCACGGACCGGTGTCGGGCCAGGTCATCACCTCGTCGACCCAGTCGCGGAGGGAGTCGGTGGCCTCGGCGTCGAGCGTGCGGGTGAGCACCCATCCGTGCTCGTCGAACCAGGCGCGGGTGGCCGGTGTCGCCGCGGCGAACTCGGGGACGTTCACTTCCTCAGCGTAGGCGCAGTCGATTCCCGTTCCGGGCGTCGTCGAGCGCTGCGAGCACCACAGCCTCGTCTTCGGGATCGGGGGCGTGATTGCGCTTCCCGAGGAACTGGCGGACAGTGAGGGTCGGGGTGAGTTCGATGCAGTAGGCGAGCCGATCGGAGGCCTCGACGCCGACGATGACCGAGCGGCCCGACACGGCCGCGCTGCGGTAACCGCCGAGACAATTGGCCAAGCGGGTGCCCCACGCCGAGAGCTCTCGGGTCGACCGGGGGAGCACCAGGCGCAGCGAACGGTCGAGGCGGGCACCGTCGAGCGGGGCGAGGCGCTGATCGACGGGGAGCGCGACATCCCCGCTCGGTGCGCGGGGACCCCCGGTCGGGGCCCGTCGGGGAACGTGGTGGGCCGGCAGGGGTGGCGCCGGCACCGGGACCGGGGTCGCGGCGATGGGCGTCACGGCCGCGGGCGGGCCGGGATTGTTCCGGCGTCGGGGACGGGGGTTCCTCGGCTCGGAGCCGACGCTCGGAGTACCCGAGGCGGGTGGCCGCGCCGGATCGCGGTCGGCGGGCGGCCCGGGATCGACGGGCATGGCGTCCCGGAGCTCGCCGACCAGGTCGTCGAGTCGATGGGGGAGCCGGCGATCGAAGTTCCGGCCGATGCCGGCCCACATGAGCGCGGCGAGGAGCAGGCGTGCGGTGGCGTCGGTCGCGGTCGCGGCTTCCCGAAGGAGCGGCGCCATCACCCGGCGGCCCCAGTCGCGCGACGCACGACGGAGCGCCCGCACATCGTCGGTCGTGATCGTCGCGGTGTTGTCGGCGCCCTGCCGCAGCACGGTGGCGATCTCGTCGGGCTCGAGCACCTCGGCGCCGACGAGCGCGAGCGCGAGGCCGGCAAGGTTCGGTGGGCGCCCTTCCGTGAGCCCGAGCGATGCCGGCAGGGCCCGGGCCGTCGCCCGGGTCGAACTGATTCCGAATGCCCGCTGGGCGGCCGGGCCCGGTGAGGGCGCGGCGAGGACGGGTGCCGACCATCGGGGGATGAACTCGAGCGCGACGGCACTGCGCTCGTACGCCGCGCCGAGGATCGGGAACGTGGCACCGCCGGCGGCGGCGGCGAGGGAAGCGCCCTCGGGTGCAATCCAGGCACCGTGCTCGCCGCACACCCGACGACAGGTTTCCGTGACCTCCGCGGTTCGAGCATCCGCGGCCCGGACGAGGAGTCCCGGGCGGCGGGAGATGTCGATGACGCGCTCAGCCGTGACCCGGAGCCCAATTTCGAGGCGACGCTCGTCGTCGACGCCGAGGACAAACCGCACCGGCGCCGACGCCGGATTGGGGTCGGCGAGCACGAGCTCGGTGATCGGACGTGCGGGCACCACTCCATGTCATCAGGTGCGAACAGGTGTTCGCAAGGCCCGTTTCCGGAGAGGGAGAAGCCGCACCATCGCTAGGATCCATCGCTCTCGGGCGGTTAGCTCAGTCGGCTAGAGCGCATCCTTCACACGGATGAGGTCGGAGGTTCGAGTCCTCTACCGCCCACCGCGAAACCCCAGGTCAGCGCCGGTTCCGACCGGCGCTGACTCGCGCCCGGCCGGTCAGTCCCGCCCCTCCAGCGCACTCCGAGCGAGGAGCGCGTCGAGCGAGGTTCGTTCTGCCGGGCGGAGCCGCAGGTCGGGGAAATCCGACCAAGCCTTCAGGTGATGAGGATCGATCCGCTCGAGGTTGTCGAGAATCGAGGGGAGCAGCGCACGCTCCGGGAAAGTCCGGCAGTGCTGGAGTTGGTCGGCTGCGGCCAGCATCATCATGGTGCGCAGGCACTTCTCGCACTGACCGCAGTTCAGGGTGTCGGTGACGTTTCGCCAGCACACCCGGAGGTGCTCGTGCACGAGCGGATGCGTGGAAATTGCCATGACTCGGTCGAGTCGGCGAATCGACGCGTCGCCGTGAATGATCGTGGTTTGGTTCGGAACGCTCCAGCGGGGATCCAGGTCAGGCCGTGAGCCCCAGGGGATGAGGCGGCCCCACGCGTATGACGGCGGGATGACGAGATTCCCGATCGTCGGATGAAGCAAGTGCGCGATCGTCGCGAGGGCGGCACCGTGGGTGTGCTCCCAGCTGACGCTGGCAAACATCGGGTGGCTCCGGAGGTCGGTGGTGACGACGATCGGATGCG
>JBJSXF010000145.1:0-8328 GCA_046086225.1 Actinomycetota bacterium
GCGGCTGCGTGCGGGAGATCACGTCCTCATGGAGGAGCGGTCGGGGCTCATCGTCGAGAAGCTGCCGCGACCCGAGGTCGAGGAGCTCGTCCTCGAGGAGGTGCCCGACGTCGGTTACGAGGATGTCGGGGGTCTCGACGATCAGATCGACCTCATCAAGGATGCCGTCGAGCTCCCGTACCTCCACGGCGATCTCTTCCGGGAGCACGACCTGCAGCCCCCGAAGGGCATCCTCCTCTACGGACCGCCGGGCTGCGGGAAGACGCTCATCGCCAAAGCCGTCGCCAACTCGCTCGCCCGCCGGGTCTCCGAGCGCACGGGCGATCCCGCGTCACGCTCCTACTTCCTCAACATCAAGGGCCCCGAGCTCCTCAACAAGTACGTCGGCGAGACCGAACGGCAGATCCGCCTCATCTTCCAACGGGCCCGCGAGAAGAGCGAGGAAGGCAGCCCGGTCATCGTCTTCTTCGACGAGATGGATTCGCTGTTCCGGACCCGGGGCACCGGCATCTCGTCCGACATGGAGTCGACGATCGTTCCCCAGCTCCTCGCCGAGATCGACGGGGTCGAGGCGCTCCGCAACGTCATCGTGATCGGCGCGTCGAACCGGGAAGATCTCATCGATCCGGCAATCCTCCGTCCGGGTCGCCTGGACGTGAAGATCAAGATCGAGCGCCCCGACGAGCACAGCGCCCGCCAGATCTTCGCCCGTTACCTGACAGCGACGCTGCCCATCGCCGAGGACGAGGTCAAAGCCTCCGGGGGTGATCCCGAGGACGCCGTGCTACGCATGATCGCCCGCACCGTCGAGTACATGTACGCAACCGACGACGGCAACAAGTTCCTCGAGGTCACTTATCAGAACGGCGAGAAGGAGACCCTCTACTTCAAGGACTTCTCGTCGGGCGCGATGATCGAGAACATCGTGCGACGGGCGAAGAAGCTGTCCATCAAGCGCACGATCGCGGGCGGCGATCGGGGCATCACGACCGACGACCTCTTGTCGTCGGTGCGCCAGGAGTTCCGCGAGCACGAGGATCTCCCCAACACGACGAACCCCGACGACTGGGCGAAGATCTCGGGCAAGAAGGGCGAGCGCATCGTCTACGTCCGCACGATCGTGAACGAGGGCTCGCACGACAAGGGTGGCCGGCAGATCGAGCGGGTCACGACCGGTCAGTACCTGTAGGGCGGCTCCCGGCGGGAGTCGGCGGCCAACGCGTCGGTAGCATCGGGCAGTGGCCGTACCCAAGGTGATCGGCGTCGAGACCGAGTACGGCGTCACGATGCGGGGTGCGCCCGATCCCAATCCGGTCACGTCGTCCTCGCTCCTGATCAACGCGTACGTCGACCGCCGCGGCACCGGCTGGGACTTCGAGGACGAATCTCCCGATCGCGACGCCCGCGGCTACTCGCGGGGTGACGCCCGGGCGCCCGAGATCGAGACGCACCTCGTCAATGCGGTCCTCACGAACGGAGCCCGCTACTACGTCGATCACGCTCATCCCGAGTACTCGACACCCGAGTGCCGAGATCCGCTCGAGGCGGTCCGGTACGACAAGGCCGGCGAACGCATCCTGGCCCGCTCGATGGCGGCGGCCCGCCGGATGCTGCCCCCGGATCAGGAGATCGTCGTCTACAAGAACAACTCGGACGGCAAGGGCAACTCGTACGGCTGCCACGAGAACTACCTCGTCGGTCGGGACGTGCCGTTCGGCGCTCTCGTGCGCACCCTGTTGCCCTGGTTCGTCACCCGGCAGGTCTTCACGGGGGCCGGGAAGGTCGGTTCGGAGAACGGGGCGGATGCCGTCGATTTCCAGCTCAGCCAGCGGGCCGATTTCTTCGAAGAGGAAGTCGGGTTGGAGACGACGCTGAAGCGCCCGATCGTGAACACTCGCGACGAGCCGCACGCCGATCCGCAGCGCTACCGCCGCCTCCACGTCATCGCCGGCGATGCCAACCTGTGCGAAGAGGCGACCTACCTCAAGATCGGCACCACCGCGATCGTGCTGGCGATGATCGAGGACGGCTTCATCCGCACCGATCTCGCGCTGGAGTCGGCGGTCCCGGCGATCCGCGCCGTCTCGCACGATCCGGGGCTCACGGCGACGATCGAGACCACCGGTCTCGGACGGGCCACGGCACTCGAGGTCCAGGAGGAGTTCCTGCGCCTGGCTCGGATCTGGGCGGCCTCCGCCGATCCCGATCCTTGCGGTGGGGCGGCCGTGGTCACCGACGTGCTCGACCGTTGGGAGGATGTCATCGCGACCCTCGGACGCAACCCTCGCCTGCTCGACGGACGCCTCGACTGGGTGACCAAGCGAGGGCTCCTCGACGCCTACGCGGCGCGCGACGGATTGGATCCCGGAGATCCGAAGCTCGCCCTCCTGGCGCTGCAGTACCACGACGTCCGGCCCGAACGATCGCTCTACGAACGGCTCGTCCGGGCGGGAAGGATCACCCGGCTGCTGGGGGAGGAGGAGGTCCTCGCCGCCACGGCCGATCCGCCCGAAGGGACGAGGGCCTTCTTCCGGGGCACCTGCCTCGCCCGCTGGCCCGACTCGGTGGTCGCGGCGAACTGGGACAGCCTGGTCCTCGACGTCGGCGAAGAGCCCCTGCGGAGGATCCCGATGATGGAGCCGATGCGTGGTAGCAAGGAGCACGTCGCCGAGCTGCTCGCCCGGGTCACCACGCCGGGTCAGTTGGTCGAGGGCCTCGCCGCCGGCTGAGGCTCCGGGCGGGTCGGGCGGCGACGCGATCGGGCGAGCCGGGAACCGAATCCCGGCGTCGCGCCACCGACGGGAACGGGAGAAGCACGATGGCCGAGCAGCAGCGGAAGCAGAAGCCCGCTCCGCAGGAACGCGCCGTCTCGGATGCCGAGACCGTCCCCAAGGGATCCGAGCGGGGAGCCGAGCTCAAGGAGGGCATCGACGATCTCCTCGAGGAGATCGACACCGTCCTCGAGGACAACGCCGAAGAGTTCGTCCGCTCGTACGTCCAGAAGGGCGGTGAGTAGGCGCCGTCCCGGCGCCGTCGCAACATGACCGAACCCGGCCCCCTCCCGATCTTCACGGCGACCTCCGATCCCGGACCCTCCTTCGCCGGTCTGCTCCGCGTGGTTGCTCCCCACCTGCTCGCCCCCGGGGTCACGGGCGCAGCCTCGGGTCCGCTCACCGACGTCCCGCACGGCACCACCGTGGTCGCGATCCGCTACGCGGACGGGGTGCTGATGGCGGGCGACCGGCGGGCCACGGCGGGGCTCGCGATCGCGAGTCGGCGGATGGAGAAGGTGTTCCCGGCCGACGACTCCTCGGGGGTGGCGATCGCCGGAGCCGCCGGTCCCGCCATCGAGTTGGTCCGACTCTTCCAAGTGCAGATCGAGCACTACGAGAAGGTGCAGGGCGAACCCCTCAGCCTCGAGGGCCGCGCCAACCAGCTCGGACAGCTGGTGCGGGCCAATCTGCCCGCCGCGATGCAGGGTCTCGCGGTGGTGCCGTTGTTCGCCGGGTTCGATAGCGGCCGAGACCGCGGTCGCGTCTTCTCGTACGACATCACGGGCGGTCGCTACGAGGAGACCGAGTTCCAGGCTCAGGGCTCGGGAAGCGTCCACGCTCGCAACTGGATCAAGGCCGGCTGGCGCGACGACCTCACTGCCGACGACGTCGTCGCCCTCGCGCTGACCGCGCTGTTCGCGGCGGCCGACGAGGATGCGGGCACCGGCGGACCCGACCTCGTCCGCCGCATCTATCCGACCATCGCGCTCATCGATACGGCCGGGTACCGAGCGCTCGACGAGGACGACATCGCCGAGCGCAGCCGGATCCTGATCGACGGCGCCGAGCGGGGAGGTGCAGTGCGATGAGCATGCCGTTCTACGTCTCGCCCGAGCAGGTGATGAAGGACCGGGCCGATTACGCCCGGAAGGGAATCGCGCGGGGCCGGAGCCTCGTCGCCCTCGAGTGCGAGCCCGGCATCCTGATCGTCGCTCACAATCCGTCGCGCACCCTCAACAAGATCAGCGAGATCTACGACCGGATCGCGTTCGCTGCCGTCGGGCTCTACAGCGAGTACCAGCTCCTGCGCATCGCGGGCGTCCGGCACGCTGATCTCAAGGGCTACTCGTATTCCCGCGAGGACGTGAACGCCCGCGAGTTGGCGAATGCGTACTCCCAGACGCTTCACCAGATCTTCACCCACGAGTTGAAGCCCTACGAGGTGGAACTCCTCATCGCCCAGGTGGGTGACGACTCGGCGGCCGAGCTCTACCGCGTGCTCTACGACGGGGTGGTGATCGACGAGCGCGACTACTCCGTGCTCGGTGGTCAGGCCGAGCAGATCACCGAAGCGCTCGCCGGCTCCTACCAGCGCGGTCTCGACCTCGCTGCGGCGGCTCGGCTCGGGGCCACGGTGCTCGGCGGGGACGACGGTCCGCTCCCGGCGGATCAACTCGAGGTTGCGGTGCTCGATCGATCGCTTCCGCGGCGGTGCTTCCGCCGCATCCGGAACGAGGAGCTCGCCGAGCTGCTCGGCTGAGATCGCAGTCGGAGCGTCCGACGGCGCCCGTACACTCGGTGCGTGGAACGACGCATCTTCGGCCTCGAGAACGAGTACGGCGTCACCTGCACGCTCCGGGGTCAGCGGCGGCTCAGTCCCGACGAGGTTGCGCGCTACCTGTTCCGGCGCGTCGTCTCCTGGGGTCGGTCCAGCAATGTCTTCCTGGAGAACGGCGCTCGGCTCTACCTCGACGTCGGCAGCCACCCCGAGTACGCGACCCCGGAATGCGACTCGCTCACCGATCTCGTCGCCCACGACAAGGCGGGGGAGCGGATCCTCGAGGGCCTCGTCGCCGGGGCCGAGCAACGGCTCCGGGAAGAAGGGATACGCGGCGACGTCTACCTCTTCAAGAACAACACCGATAGCGCCGGTAACTCCTACGGGTGCCACGAGAACTACCTCGTCGAACGCGACGGCGACTTCTCCCGGTTCACCGATGTCATCATCCCGTTCCTCGTCACCCGCCAGATCTACGCCGGTGCGGGCAAGCTCCTGCCGACGGCCGGTGGCCCCGTCTACTGCCTGTCGCAGCGGGCCGATCACATCTGGGAGGGAGTCTCGTCGGCCACCACCCGGTCGCGACCGATCATCAACACCCGCGACGAGCCGCATGCCGACGCCGAGCGCTATCGACGGCTCCACGTGATCGTCGGCGACTCGAACATGAGCGAATACGCGACGTTCCTCAAGACGGGCACGATGGCCCTGCTGCTCCGGGTCCTCGAGGAGGACGGACGTCCGTGGCGCGACCTCAGCTATGACAACCCGATCCGGGCGATCCGGGAGATCAGCCACCGGATGGACTGCCAGAAGCGGATCCGGCTCAACAACGGGCGCGAGATCTCACCGATCGAGATGCAGTTGGAGTATCTCGAGCGCGTCCAGCGGTTCGCCGACCGCCGCGGGCTCCCTCCGCTCGAGCAGCGAGCGCTCGAGATGTGGGAGCACGTGATGAGCAAACTGGAAACCGACCCCCTCGAGCTGCGCACCGAGGTCGATTGGGTCGCCAAGTATCACCTCATCGAGGCCTACCGGGCCCGCCACGATCTCCCGCTCACTCATCCCCGTCTCGCGCAGATCGACCTCGCGTACCACGACGTCACCCGTTCGCGATCCCTCTACTACATGCTCGAACGCCGCGGGCTCATGGACCGGATGGTCACCGACGACGCGATCGCCGAAGCGGTCGACGAGCCGCCGCAGACGACGCGGGCCCGACTCCGGGGCGCTTTCATCAAACGGGCCAAGGAGCGCAAGCGCGACTACACGGTCGACTGGGTCCACCTCAAGCTCAACGACCAAGCACAACGAACCGTGCTCTGCAAGGACCCGTTCAAATCCCGCGACGAGCGGGTCGAGCGACTCATCGCGTCGTTGTAGCGTTCGAACGTGCCCTCGTTCCGCACCGGACCCGTCGTCGCCCTGCGGGAGACGCGTGACGGCCTGCAACGGGTCGACGTCGATCTCGACGGCTCGTCCGAACGGGCTTACGTGCTCACCCGACTCACGGGAGAGGTCGAGCTCGGCGATGAGGTCGTCGTGAACACCACGGCGGTCGAACTGGGGCTCGGCACCGGCGGTTGGCACGTCGTGCACTGGAACCTCCGGCGCCGCTCGTTCTCGGAGCCCGGACCGGGGCACATCATGAAGTCGAGATACACGTCGTTCCAGCACGACGCGGGCTCGACCGAGGAGCACCGTCGCGAGCTCGCCGACCTGACGTCGATCGACGGGATGCCCGTGATCGCGGCGCCGCTGCACAGTCAGCTCCCGGCCGTCGCGGCCGGGTTCAAGGCCCGACGGCCCGCAGCCCGACTGGCGTACGTCATGACCGACGGCGCGGCGCTCCCGCTGGCCCTCTCCGACCTCGTCGTCGCGACGAGGGCTGCCGGGCTCATCGACGTGACGGTGACGGCCGGCCACGCCTTCGGTGGCGATTTCGAAGCGGTCTCGGTGTTCAGCGCCCTGATCGTCGCTCGTCATCTCGGCGGCGCCGACGCAGCAGTGGTCGCAATGGGTCCGGGAATCGTGGGTACCGATTCCCGGCTCGGGTTCTCGGGCGTGGAGGTGGGCCCGGTGTTGGACGCCGCCGCCGGGTTGGGTGGCGATCCCATCGCGGCGCTCCGGATCTCGTTCGCCGATCCCCGGGAACGCCACCGCGGCGTCTCCCACCACAGTCTCACCGCGCTCTCGATCGCGACCCGGAGCCGGGTCGGTGTTCCCGTCCCCGCTGTCGGCGGCGACGAGGAATCCGTCATCCGCCGAGACCTCGCCGGGGCCGGGATCACCACGCGCCACGACATCGTCGACCGGGAGCCGATCGGAGCGGTGGGCCTCCTCGACGCCCACGGGCTCTCTGTGACCTCGATGGGGCGACCGGCCGCGGCGGATCCCGTCCTGTTCGAAGCGGCGGCCGTGGCCGGGACTCTCGCCGCCGAACGACTCCCGTAGGCTCGGCCCGTGGCGGATGCACCCGATCGCGTCGAGCGCGTGCTCGACCTGCTGATGACGCTGCTGGAGACCTCTCGTCCCCTGAGCCGCGAAGACATCTTCGAGAAGTTCAAGGCCATCGGGGCCTACCCCGAATCCCCCGAAGCAGCCCGGCGGGCCTTCGAGCGCGACAAGGAGACCTTGCGCGCCCTCGGCGTACCGATCCACTCCCAACCCGTCGGTGACGGTTCGGTCACGGGCTACCGGGTGCGGCCCGACGATTATTACCTCCCCGATCTCGGTCTCGACGAGGCCGAGACTGCCGCGCTGCGAGTGGCCCTCAACGCCGTTTCCCTCGGCGCGGACGCCGGTGTCGATGCGCTCCTGAAGCTCGGCACCTCGGCGATCGGTTCGCCGGTACCGCTCGCCGCGCTCGCCGCCGCGCCCGCGCTCCCGGACGTCTTCGAGGCCCAGCGGCGTCGCTGCGTCGTCACCTACACCTATCGGGGAGCGGTCCGCCGGCTCGAGCCGTACGGTCTCGCGGTTCGTCGGGGCTGCTGGTACGTCGTCGGTCGGGACGTCGACCGCGACGCCATCCGGTCGTTCCGGGCCGATCGGATGGGGGAGGAGGTCACCGTGGGCCCGCCGGGTGCCTTCACACCGCCGGCCGACTTCGCTCCGGGCGAGCACATCGAGGACCGGGCCTGGATGTTCGGCGACGACCCGATCGTGTCGGTGCGGATCCGCATCGATGCCGCGGCCGTCCCCCTCGTGCTCGGAGAGCTCGGCGAAGACGTGGCAGTCATCGCCGAGGAATCCGACGGAGCAGTGGAGGTCGAGGTCGCGGCTTCCGCCCCCGCGGCGCTCCGCACCTCCCTCCTCGGCTTCCGGGACTCGGTCGAGGTGCTCGGTCCTCCTGAGCAGCGCGCCGCGATGATCGAGACGCTGCGATCCTTCGGGGAGCCGGCGTGAGCCCCCGAGTTCCGGCCGAGAGCGAGATCCGCCGGATCCTGGCGATGGTGCCGTGGATCCTCGCCCATCCGGGCTGCACCCGGGCCGAGATCGGAGCGCGGTTCGGCATTTCCGAATCGAGGGTCGTGGCCGACCTCCGCCGAATCCTGCTCATCGGTGCGCCTCCGTTCGGCGGCGGCGACTACATCGACGTCATCGACGACGATGATGACGGGGGCGGGGTCACCATCCATCTCGGCGACGCGTTCCGACGACCGTTGCGGCTGCATCCGGCCGATGCGCTCCACGTGCTGGTCGCGGGCCGGGCCTTGTTGGGCGTCCCGGGCGCCGAGGCCGACGGCCCGCTGGCCTCGGCGCTCACCAAGATCGAAC
>JBJSXF010000146.1:0-5662 GCA_046086225.1 Actinomycetota bacterium
CGCATCCGACATCGCGTCCGTCCTCCGCAAGCACGTCGAGGGCTTCCGGCCCGCGGTCGACCGTGCGGTGGTCGGCCGGGTGCTCGAGGTCGGTGACGGCATCGCCCGGGTCGCCGGGCTGCCCGGCGCAGCGGTGAACGAGCTGCTCGAGTTCGAGGGCGGGGCGCTCGGCCTTGCGCTCAACCTCGAGGAGGACACCATCGGAGCCGTCGTGCTCGGTGCGGCCGAGTCGGTGGAGGAGGGTCAGCTCGTCACCGCGACCGGGCGCATCCTCTCGATCCCGGTCGGCGACGGGCTCCTCGGTCGGGTGGTGAACCCGCTCGGCGTCGCGATCGACGGCAAGGGTCCGATCCCGCATGAGGCGATCCGGCGGCTCGAGATCCAGGCGCCCGGCATCACCGGCCGCAAGCCGGTGCACGAGCCCCTCCAGACCGGGATCAAGGCGATCGACGCCATGACCCCGATCGGACGTGGTCAGCGCGAGCTGATCATCGGCGACCGCAAGACCGGCAAGACCACCATCGCCATCGACACGATCCTGAACCAGAAGGGTCAGGGCGTGAAGTGCATCTACGTGGCGGTCGGCCAGAAGGGCTCCACGGTCGCCCAGACGGTCGAGACGCTGCGCCAGCACGGTGCGCTCGAATACACGGTGGTGGTGAGCGCTCCGGCCTCCGAGGAGGCGGTGTTCAAGTACCTCGCCCCCTACTCGGGCTGCGCGATGGGCCAGCACTGGATGGAGAACGGTGAGCACGCCCTCGTCGTGTACGACGACCTCTCGAAGCAGGCCGAGGCGTACCGCCAGCTCTCGCTCCTCCTCCGGCGCCCGCCGGGCCGCGAGGCGTACCCCGGCGACGTCTTCTACCTCCACTCGCGTCTGCTGGAGCGGGCGGCCAAGCTGAGCGACGACCGCGGTGCGGGTTCGCTCACGGCGCTGCCGGTCATCGAGACCAAGGCGGGTGACGTCTCGGCGTACATCCCGACCAACGTGATCTCGATCACCGACGGCCAGATCTACCTGCAAGACGACCTCTTCAAGTGTGTGCGTCCGGCCGTCGACGTGGGCATCTCGGTGTCCCGGGTGGGCGGCGCCGCGCAGATCAAGGCCATGAAGTCGGTGGCGGGAACGCTGAAGCTCGACCTCGCCCAGTTCCGCGAGCTGGAGGCGTTCGCGACCTTCGGCTCCGAGCTCGACGCGGTGTCGAAGGGCCAGCTGGAGCGGGGCGCTCGCCTCGTCGAGCTCCTCAAGCAGGGCCTCCACGAGCTGGTGGCGGTCGAGGATCAGGTCATCTCGATCTACGCCGGCACGCACGGGCACCTGGACGCCATCCCGGTGGCTGACGTGCGCCGTTTCGAGACCGAGCTCCTCGACTACATGCGCACTCGTCACGCCGACCTGGTAGCGACGATCCGCGACAGCGGCGCCCTCCCCGACGAGGCGGCGCTCGACGCGGCGGTCGCGGCGTTCGCGGCCGGCTTCGTTCCCGCTTCGGGAACCGGCGCCGTCGCCGGGGCCGACATCGGTGAACTGCTCGGTGAGGCCGAGTCGCCCGAGACCCTGGTGACCGAGTAGCCCCATGGCCGGCGGTCAGGAGCGCATCCTTCGGCGCCGAATCCGTTCGGTGCAGGCCACGAAGAAGATCACGCGCGCCATGGAATTGATCGCGGCGAGCCGGATCGTGAAGGCCCAGGGTCGGGTGCAGGCCGCCCAGCCCTACGCCGACGGCATCACGGCGGTCGTCTCCAACCTGCAGTCGGTGGCCGGGGGCTCGAGTCCCCTGCTCACCCCGCGTGAGCAGATCCGCCGGGTCGGGCTGGTCGTGATCGCAGCCGACCGCGGGCTCTGCGGTGGTTACAACTCCTCGGTCGTCCGCGCCGCCGAGGCCCAGGCCCGACTCCACGAGGAGCAGGGTCGGGAAGTCGTCGTCTTCAGTGCAGGCCGCAAGGTCGAGAGCTACTACCGATTCCGGGAACGTCCGCCGGAAGCGGCGTTCGGCGGGTTCTCCGACAATCCGGCCTACGAGGACGCCCGGGCGATCGGGGCGGCGGTCACCCCGCCGTTCGAGGCGGGCGACATCGACCTCGTCGAGCTCATCTACACCCGGTTCGTCTCCGCCGGTCGGCAGGAGGTCGTGGTGCGTCCGCTCCTCCCACTCGATCGCGAGGGATTCGAGGGCGACGGCGACGAGGCGGCGGGCGGCGGCGACTACGAGTTCGAGCCCGATCCCGATCGGATCCTCCTCACCCTCCTGCCCCGGTACGTCGACGCTCGGCTCTATGCCGCGCTCCTGAACGCGGCGGCGTCCGAGCACGCCTCGCGGCAGCGGGCGATGAAGGCGGCGACCGACAACGCCGAGGAACTGATCAACACCTATACGCGCCGGATGAACCGAGCGCGCCAGGACTCCATCACCACCGAGATCATGGAGATCGTCGGTGGGGCGGAGGCCTTGAGCCAGGACAAGGGCAAGGGAGCAGCGCACTTCGAGACGCGGGGCGTCGTCGATGAGCGCGGCTTCTTCGAGCCCGCATCGCACACCGCCTGACACGGAGCAGCACGAGATGACCGCAACAGTCGAGTCCTCCACCACCCACAAGGACGGCCGCGTCGTCGCCATCTTCGGACCGGTGGTCGACGTGGAATTCCCGCCCGACGGGCTCCCCGAGATCAACACGGCCCTCCAGATGGACATCGACCTCGAGGGCACCGTGGTGACGGTGACGGCCGAGGTCGCCCAGCAGATCGGCGAGGGACGTTGCCGGGCCGTCTGCCTGAAGCCCACCGACGGGCTGAAGCGCGGCACGGTTGTGCGCAACCTCGGTCGCGGGCTCACGATGCCGGTCGGCAACGCCACCCTCGGCCACGTCTGGAACGTGACCGGTGAGCCCCTCGACACGACGATGGCCGAGATCGGCGAGATCAGCGAACGGTGGGACATCCACCGCGATGCGCCGCCCTTCGACCAGCTCGAGCCGAAGGCCCAGATGTTCGAGACGGGCATCAAGGTCATCGACCTCCTCGAGCCCTACGTCCAGGGCGGAAAGATTGGTCTCTTCGGCGGGGCCGGGGTGGGCAAGACGGTGCTCATCCAGGAGATGATCAACCGGGTGGCCACCCAGCACGGTGGCGTGTCGGTCTTCGCCGGCGTGGGCGAGCGCACCCGGGAGGGCACCGACCTCTGGCTCGAGATGCAGGAGTCGGGCGTCATCGAGAAGGCCGCCCTCGTGTACGGCCAGATGGACGAGCCGCCGGGCGTGCGACTGCGGGTCGCGCTCGCGGCGCTCACCGTCGCCGAGTACTTCCGGGACGTGCAGAACCAGGACGTGCTCCTCTTCGTCGACAACATCTTCCGGTTCGTCCAGGCGGGTTCCGAGGTGTCGACCCTGCTCGGCCGGATGCCCTCGGCGGTGGGCTACCAGCCGACGCTCGCCGACGAGATGGGTGAGCTGCAGGAGCGGATCACCTCGACCAAGGGTCACTCGATCACGTCGCTCCAGGCCGTCTACGTGCCGGCCGACGACTACACCGACCCGGCGCCGTTCACGACCTTCACCCACCTCGACGCCACGACCGAGCTCTCCCGTGAGATCGCGGCGCTCGGCATCTACCCGGCCGTCGACCCGTTGGCGTCGACCAGCAACATCCTCGCTCCCGAGATCGTCGGTCAGCGGCACTACGACGTCGCCCGCCGCACCCAGGAGACGCTGCAGCGCTACAAGGAACTGCAGGACATCATCGCCATCCTCGGGCTCGACGAGCTCTCGGAAGAGGACCGGGTGACGGTGGCCCGGGCCCGCAAGGTGCAGAAGTTCCTCTCGCAGCCCTTCTTCGTGGGCGAGGTCTTCACCGGACTGAAGGGCATCTTCGTGCCGATCGAGGAGACGGTCGAGAGCTTCGAGGCGCTGGTCAACGGCGACCTCGACCACGTGCCCGAGCAGGCGTTCTTCAACGTCGGCGGCGTCGAGTCGGTCCTGGCCAAGGCCAAGACGCTCGAAGCCTGATCGGAGTCCGCGGTGGAGGTGCAGCTCGTCTCACCGGAGCAGGTGCTCTACACAGGCGAGGCCGAGATGGTCGTCGCCCGGACGCTCGGCGGTGGTGAGATCGCGTTCCTGCGCGGTCACGCCCCCTTCATCGGGGCGCTCGACAACGCGATCGTCCGGGTGCAGGCACCGGGGGGCGAGCTCCGGTTTGCCGTCCACGGCGGGTTCGTCGAAGTGAGCGCCGATCAGGTGATCATCCTCTCCGACGTGGCCGAGGTGCCCGAGGCGATCGACCTCGAGCGGGCGTTCGCGGCGAAGGCCCGCGCCGAAGAGGTGCTGCGGACGACGCCCGACGACTATGACGCGACGATCGCGCTCCAGCGGGCCGAGACCCGGATCGCGGTCGGCCGGACCCATCCGGCCTGATCGTCGCCCGGGCGGTACCGCCGGGGCGACGCCCGGGGCCCGCAGGTGCGGCCGATCAGAAGTGGTCGAGGCCCGGGAACCGGGCGAGCGTCTGCCAGCGGTGCTGGGTGCGGATCTTGCGGATCGTTCCGCTCTGTGACCGCATCACGAGGCTCTCGCTGATCGCCCCGTCGCCGAAGTAGCGCACTCCCCGCAGCAGATCGCCGTCGGAGATGCCCGAGGCTGCGAAGAAGACGTCGTCGCCGTTCACGAGGTCGACGGCGGTGAGTACCCGGTCGAGGTCGTAGCCGGCGTCGAGGGCGAGTCGACGCTCGTCATCGTTGCGGGGCCAGAGCCGACCGAGGATCTCGCCACCGAGGCAGCGCAGGGCGCATGCCGCGATGACACCCTCGGGCGTGCCGCCGATGCCGAAGAGGATGTCGGTGCCCGATTCCGGCCAGGCGACCGAGATCGCGCCGGCGACGTCGCCGTCGGGGATGAGCCGCACGCGGGCGCCGGCGTCCCGGCAGGCCGCGATCACGTCGGCGTGCCGGTCGCGGTCGAGCACGACCGCGGTGACGTCGCTGACCTTCTCACCCTTGGCCTTGGCGACCGCTTCGAGGTTGGCGAGGACCGGGGCGTCGAGGTCGATGACGTCGCGGGCCTCGGGTCCGGTGGCGATCTTGTCCATGTAGACGCACGGGCCCGGGTCGAACATCGACCCGCGCTCGGCGAGGGCGATCACCGAGATCGCGTTGTTGCGGCCGAGCGAGGTGAGCGTGGTGCCGTCGATGGGGTCGACCGCGATGTCGCAGGGCGGTCCGCCGCTGCCGAGCTCCTCGCCGTTGAAGAGCATCGGGGCCTCGTCCTTCTCGCCCTCTCCGATGACGACGACGCCCTCCATGGGCACCGTGTTCAGGACCTTGCGCATGGCATCGACCGCGGCGCCGTCGGCGGCGTTCTTGTCGCCTCGGCCGAGCCAGCGACCGGCGGCCAGCGCCGCGGCCTCGGTGGCCCGGGCCAGGTCCATGGCCAGATTGCGGTCGGGCCGCTGCGGGATCTCCATGGGGTGCCTCCTGCGCAGTGCGCCCGGGGCGGGCGGGGCAGGCAGGAATGTACCCGACCGGCTAGAACGGCGACGTTTGCGTGCTGGACGGCCGGGTAGCCGTGGTGACGTGGGCGGGATCGGGGATCGGTCGGGCGTGCGTGACGCGCTTCGGGGCCGAGGGTGCGATCGTCGTCGGGCTCGATGTCACCCCCGGGTCGGGCTCGGTGG
>JBJSXF010000147.1:0-29739 GCA_046086225.1 Actinomycetota bacterium
GGAGCAGTCGATCATCGTCGACCTCGGCGGCATGCACACCCTGGAACCAGGTGTTCCAGGTGGCCTCGTTGAGTTGCGCCCGAACGGCGGCGGCGACCTTTACCCACAGGTCGTCGGCGGCAGGAGTTCCCACGTTCGTCCCCCGGTTCGGCGTCATCGGTATCCACAAGGTGCTCCACAAGTGTGGAGAACTCGCCGATCTGGCTCGGATCCCGCTCGGGGAGCGGGTTTTCGGGCTGCGACCGGCGTTCCCCGCTCGCCGGGACAGCCCGGTGAGGGGTGGAGGACCCTACCAACGCGTCAGCGGTTTCCACAAGCGACGGCGAGCACTCGGCTCGGGGTCGCGTAAGGATTGCCTTGTCGCTCCGTCGGGCCCTAGACTCCGCCGGTCATCGGCGCCCGGACCAGTTCCGTCCGACTGTGCGCCACCGGTCCCCCGCTTCGGACCGGACGCTTCGAGGAGGCCATGCGTGAAGAGGACCTATCAGCCCAACAACCGCAAGCGGAAGAAGAAGCACGGATTTCGTCTGCGGATGAGCAGTCGCGCCGGGCGGCGCCTGGTCGCCCGCCGGCGGGGCAAGGGCCGCGCCACCCTCTCGGCCTGATCTGGCGAGTCCGTGATCCCGCTTCGTTCCGGGCTCTGGCCCGCGGGCGCCGCCGCCGTTCGGGTGTGCTCGAGGTGCGAACCGCGATGCTCGGCGCGCCCGGCGAGCCGCCCCGGGTGGCGTACGCGGTCGGCAAGACGGTCGGCAACGCGGTGCGGCGCAACCTCGTCCGGCGGCGGCTCCGAGTGGTGATGGGCGGTCAGGAACTCGCCGGGGGCCGGGGCTACCTGGTTCGTGTGGTCGATCCGGTCGCAGTTCGGATAGATATCCACACCCTCGATCTCACTATACGTGAGATACTTGGGGGATTATCTCACGGAGAGCGTGAATCTTGACACGGAATTCGGTCTCGAAACCGCTCCTGGTGCGGGTGATCGACTGCTACCAGCGTCTGATGGTCGGGCGGCCGTCCCCCTGTCGGTACGTGCCGTCCTGCTCGAGTTATGCCAGCGAGGCGGTCGAGGTCCACGGCTCGGCCCGGGGCGCCTGGCTCACTGTGCGCCGTCTGGCCCGGTGCCACCCCTTCGGCGGGCACGGATTCGATCCGGTGCCGGCCGCCCGTCCCCGAGGTGAGGTGTCGTGCTGACCGTCCTCGCATCGAGTCCACTCGACCCGCTCTACGCGGTGATCGGCTGGATCCTCGCCCTCTTCTACATCCCGTTCTCGAGCCTCGGCGTGGCGATCATCCTGCTGACGATCGTCGTGATGGCGGTGCAGTACCCGCTCATCGCGAAACAGACGCAGTCGATGATCCAGATGCAGCGGGTCCAGCCGGAGATCAAGAAGCTGCAGCAGAAGTACAAAGACGACAAAACCAAACTCAACGAGGAGCTCCTGAAGTTCTACCAGGAGAACAAGGTCAACCCGCTGGCCGGGTGTCTCCCCCTCATCATCACCTTCCCTATCGGCATCGCGGTGTTCCGCACCTTCCAGAACGGGGTCGAGAAGCACATTCCCCAGTCGGGCACCTTCGGAGCGCTCTACCGGGACATGTGCACCAAGTCGGGGGAACTCCTCTCCGTTCAGCAGTGCGGCTCGTACATCTCTGACTACCCGCAGGGCCAGACCCCGCCGGCGTTTCGCTTCCTGGGCATGAACCTCAACTGGTCCGCGGCCCAGGCCACGGACCAGCTGGCCGGTGATTGGATCGAGTGGATCCCCTACTTCCTCCTGATCGGGATCGTCATCTTCACGGGCTGGTACCAGGTGCGCCAGACGCAGGCCCGGCAACTCCGGCAGGGGGGTCCGCAACCCAACTCCCAGATGATGGCGATCACCCGGATTTTGCCGATTTTCTTCGGGGTCATCACCTACACCCTGAACGCGGCGACCACCGTCTACTTCGTGGTCTCCAACGTCTGGCGAATCGGGCAGCAGCACTTCGTGCTGAACAAGTTCTACGAGAAGGCAGGCATGGCCGGGGGCCTGGCGGCCAAGTCCGGCGACTCGCCCCCCGCCCCGGGTGGCGGAGCCTCGACCAAGGGTTCCGAGTCGGCCAAGCCGAAGACGAACCCCCCGAAGGCGAGCGCGGGCCCGTCGGCTCACGCGGCTCGCCGCAAGCGGAAACGGAAGCGCTGAACGATGGATTGGATCGAAGTCACGGCCAAGACGGTCGAAGTAGCCAAGGAACTGGCGCTCGACCGGCTCGGGGTCGTCGAATCGGAGCTCGAGTTCGAGGTGGTCGACGAGCCCCGTTCAGGGCTCTTCCGCCGCCAGGACGCCCGGATTCGGGCCCGGGTGAAGCCCATCTCCCGTGAGAAGCCACAGGACCGCCGCCGCCGGTCCAAGCAGGACCGCGGCCGCCGGGAGGGCCAGGGCTCACGCCGGGGGAACGATCGGACCGAGGGGAAGCCGAAGGGCGAGGCCACCCCGGCGGGGTCGGCGAAGCCGCAGGCGGCCGAGTCGCGGTCCGGTGAAGCCGGCGCTGCGGGCGCCGGGACGGCAGGATCCTCGAACCGGCGGCGACGTCGGAGCGGCGGAGGTGGCGGGAACCGCCCGCAGAACGGTGAGCAGCAGACGAAAGGGACGCAGTCCGCGCCCCGGTCCGAGCCCCTGGAGGCCGAGATGGACAGCGAGCAGATGCCGATCGGGGAGCAGGCCGACTTCGCGGCCGACTTCGTGGGTGACCTGGTGACCGCGATGGGGCTCACGGCGACGATTCGCACCGAGCTCGATGACAACGACATGGAGGTCATGGTCGACGGCGACGACCTCGGGGTGCTCCTGGGTCCGCGAGGGGTCACGATGCAGGCTCTCGAGGAGGTCACCCGGGCGGCGCTCTCGCGGCACGCCGGCGGGAACAGCGCTCGAGTCCATCTCGACGTGGCCGGGTATCGGCAGCGTCGGCGGGCAGCCCTCGCCGACTTCGCCCGGAAGGTGGCCGAGGAGGTCGTGGCCACGGGCGAGTCCCGGTCACTCGAACCGATGAACGCGGCGGACCGCAAGGTCGTGCACGACACCGTGTCCGAGATCGGCGGCGTGGTGACCGGGTCGGAGGGCGAGGAGCCCCGGCGCCGGGTCGTCATCGACCCGGCGTGAGCCGAGGGCTCCTCGAGGTTCTCGAGGAGGCCCGATCGTTCGGATTCCTCGGGCCGGGACCGGTCCGGGACCACCTCGACCATGCCAGCGGCTTCGCCCGGGCGGCGCTCTCGGGGGTCGGAGCACCCCCGCCGGAGTTCGCCGACCTGGGATCCGGAGGTGGGGTGCCGGCCCTCGTTCTGCTCGCCGAGTGGTCGGAGACCCAGGCCGTTCTGGTCGAGAGTCTCGGTCGTCGGGCCCGGTTCCTCGAGGAAGCACTGCACACCCTGGGTTGGGCCGATCGAGTCCGGGTCTTGCCGGAGCGGGCCGAGGTGGTTGCCCGTGACCCGGGGTGGCGGGAGCACTTCATGCTCGTCACGGCTCGCGGCTTCGGACCCCCGGCGGTCACGGCCGAGATCGCCGCGGGACTCGTCGCCCCGGGTGGCGTTCTGGTCGTCAGTGAACCTCCCGAAGTCAATGATCGGCGCTGGCCTGTGCCGGGACTCGAACTCTTGGGATTCGGCCCGGCCGAGAGGACCGTCTTCACAGGAGCCCACTTCGTGCGCATTCCCAAGAACGGGCCGGTCCCCGAGGATCGACCCCGGCCGACGGGCCGACCCGGGAAGCGCCCGCTCTGGTAGTCCACCGCTCCGTGTTCCACGTGGAACACGGAGCGTCCGACGGGCCGACATGTTCCACGTGGAACTGTTCGGCTTCGGCTCCCGCATGATGCCAACCCGGGGTTGACCGGCGAGATCTCCGGAGTACGATGCCGGTCTGCTCACGACCGCTTGGCGGGCGTCGGGGCAGTGACGGATGTCGGATCGAGGCTGGAGGCGAAGCGTGCCCCCCGCAGATCAGGCTCCCGGTGGGCTCCGACGGCTGTTCCGGCTGATCGGGGCGCTGACGACACCGCCGGGGAAGACGGAGCGAGAGGTTCCCATGGTCGAAGACGAGGCCGCCGGCCTGGAGGCTGACGAGCACCTGCCGGTACCGGATACCGAGGACATCGCGGCTCTGCGCGCTCGGTCGCAGGAAGAGCCGGAACCCCTCCCCCTCCCCCGAACGATCGCGGTTGCGAACCGGAAGGGTGGCGTCGGGAAGACTACAACGGCGGTCAATCTGGGCGCTGCGTTGGCCGAGCAGGACTTCCGGGTCCTGATCGTCGATCTGGATCCACAGTGCAACGCGACAACCGGCCTCGGGATCGACCAGGAGAAGATCTCCGGGTCGATGTACGACGCGATCATGAACGACGTTCCCCTCGAGGACTGTGTGGAGGCGACGTCGGTTCGGAACCTCTTCGTGGTGCCGGCGCACCGTGATCTCGGCGGGGCCGAGGTCGAGTTGGTCCCGGCGTTCTCGCGGGAGCTCCGGGTCCGCCGGGCGCTGGCGACCGTTCGGGACGACTACGACTTCATCCTGATCGACTGCCCCCCGTCGCTCGGTTTGCTCACGGTGAATGGCCTGGCTGCCGCAGACGACGTGATCGTCCCCCTCCAGTGCGAGTACTACGCCCTGGAGGGACTCGGCATGCTCCTGAGCAACGTCTCGCTCGTTCGCCGGGACCTCAACCCGAAGCTCGATGTTCGCGGGATCGTTCTCACGATGTTCGACGCCCGGACCAAGTTGGCCGAGCAGGTCGAACGAGAGGTGCGGGGGCACTTCGGCACGAAGGTGTACCGAACCGTGGTTCCCCGCACCGTGCGGATCTCCGAGGCGCCGTCGTTCGGGCAGCCGGTGACGGTCTTCGATCCGACTTCGCGGGGTGCGATCGCCTACCGCGAGCTGGCCAAGGAGGTGAGTCGTGGCGCGACCCGGAGGGCTGGGTAGGGGGCTCGGAGCCCTCATCCCGGCGGCCGCCACCGAGACGCCGTCCCGGGGCTTCGCGGAGCTTCCGATCGGCTTGATCCGACCGAATCCGCAGCAACCCCGGCAGCACTTCGACGAGGAAGCGCTCGCGGCCCTGGCCGACTCGATCCGTGAACTCGGTCTGCTGCAACCGGTCCTCGTCCGCGAAGTGGACGGAGGGTACGAGCTCATCGCCGGCGAGCGACGGTGGCGGGCCTCTCGTCGCGCCGGCCTGTCGACGATCCCCGCCATCATTCGCACGGCCGATGACGCCGAGATGCTCCAGCAGGCGATCGTCGAGAACGTGCAGCGAGAGCAGCTCAATCCACTCGAGGAAGCCGCTGCCTACCAGCAGCTCATCGAGGACTTCTCCCTCACGCACGATGAGGTGGCGACCCGGGTCGGCAAGAGCCGAGCGAGTGTGAGCAACACCCTGCGGCTCATGCAGCTCCCGGCGGCGATCCAGCTGTTCCTGAGGGACGGCACCCTGCGGATGGGCCACGCTCGCGCGCTCCTCGGCACCCCGGATCGTGCCTTTCAGGAGGAGCTCGCCCGGCGGGCGGTCGAGGAAGACCTCTCGGTCCGAGCCGTCGAAGAGGCGATTCGCCTCCACGACTCGGGAGCCCGCCCTGCCGAATCACCGGCGACCGATCGACCGGAGCAGACGGCACCGATCCCGCCTCCGCTCCGTCCGCCGGGCCTCATGGAGCTCGAGGAGCTCCTCGGCGACTACCTCAACACGCGGGTGAGGATCGCGATGGGCCCGAAGTTGGGCCGGGTGCAGATCGACTTCGCCGATCTCGGGGACCTCGAGCGGATCTACCGGGTGATGACCCAGGGCGCGACCGGCTCGTGAACATGTGAACGCCGCGTCGGGGTCAGCCCGGCGTGGTGTTCGCGAATGTCCGGTGAATCCCGTCCGCGATCGCATCCGCAACGGCGGGATGCGCAGGATCAGCGAGCTCGCAGATCACCGCGGGCATACGGGTCTCCCGGAGCAGGCGCGACGTGCGGCCGACGGGATCGGCCACCGCCACGCCGATGCCGGCGAGGGCTGCGCTGATCCCGGTCGCGACCCGGAAGCCGCCTTCGGATCGCATCGAGATCCCCTCGAAGAAAGCGCACTGCGTCAGATTTTGTTCACTTTCCGTGAGGTGGACGAAGAGATCGGCCCCCAGCTCGTTCACCCGGGCGGCAATGCCCACCGGATCGCCGTCTCCGGACTCGACCGACGCCGCGGCGCCGCGCGCGCGCAGTGCCTCGGCGAGGGATCCGGCAGGCCCGGCGCTCCCACCGCTCACGACGATGCGGACCCCGTCGAACCGGAGTGCTCCACGGCGGAGGGCATCACGTTCGCGGGTCGCAGCGACCGATCCGGTTCCGGGTGCGCCGAGACGCGCGAGCGCGGCGATCGTCTCCGGGCCGCAGATGCGATCGACGGCAACGGCGGCGTCGCGCTGGAACGCCACGAGCGCATCCTCGGTCTGCGGACCGAAGATGCCGTCGGACCGGCCCGCGTCGTAGCCCAGCGCGTTCAGCCGGGTCTGCAGGTCGACCACATCGTCACCGCGGAGCATCGGCGCACGTCGACAGAGGAGACGGTCGCCGAGCGAGAACGCGCTCTCCTCGAGCGCGCCCCACGTCTCGGGGCCGCAGATGCCGTCGATCCGCAGCTTGCGGGCGGTCTGGAAGGCCCGGACGGCCGCGACCGTGCCCGCGCCGTACTCGTCGATGTCGTTTGGATCGAACCCGGCCAGCCGGAGCCGGCGGTGCAGCACTCGCACCGCCTCGCCCCGTGCGCCCTCGCGCAGGAGCGGTGTGTCGCTCACCTCGGCCCGGGTCAGGCGATGAACGGAGCGAGCTCCTCGAGGAGCTGCGCCTTGCCCTTGGCCCCGATCAGGCGCTGGGCCTCGGCCCCGTCACGGAACACGATGAGCGTCGGGATCGACATCACGCCGAACCGCTGGGCGATCGCCGGGTTGTCGTCGACGTTCAGCTTGGCGATGCGGAGCTTGTCCGAGTACTCGCCGGCGATGTCCTCGAGCACGGGGGCGATCATCTTGCACGGACCGCACCATTCGGCCCAGAAGTCGACGACGACCGGCACCTCGGAGGCGCCGACCGACTCGTCGAACGTCGAGTCGGAGAGGGTGAGGATGTTGTCTGCCACGTTGGGTCCTTTCGCTACCCGGCGACCGCGTCGCCGAGGGATCCGAGGAAGCGCTCGGTTTCGAGCGCGGCCATGCAGCCGGAGCCGGCCGCGGTGATCGCCTGCCGGTAGATGTGGTCCTGGACATCGCCCGCCGCGAACACGCCCCGCACGGAGGTGGCCGTGCTGTCGGGGGCGGTGACGATGTAGCCCCCCTCGTCGAGGTCGAGCTGCCCGGCGAAGAGCGCAGTGTTCGGCACGTGGCCGATCGCCACGAAGACGCCCGTCACCCCGAGGTCGTCGGTGGTGCCGGTGGTGACGTCGCGGAGCCGCAGGCCGGCGACGCGATCGTCGCCGAGGACGTCCTCGACCACGGTGTTCCAGCGGAACTCGATCTTCGGATCGGCGAGCGCCCGGTCCTGCATGATCTTCGAGGCCCGCAGCTCGTCACGACGGTGGACGATCGTCACCTTGTCGGCGAAACGGGTGAGGAAGGTCGCCTCCTCGAGGGCCGAGTCGCCACCGCCGATCACCGCGATCTCGTGACCGCGGAAGAAGAAGCCGTCGCAGGTGGCGCAGGTGGACACGCCGTGCCCGAGCAGCCGCTCCTCGGCGGGCAGACCGAGCATGCGGGCCTGGGCGCCGGTCGAGATGATGATCGAGTGCGCGTCGTACTCGGCTCCGGCGGCCCGGACCCGGAAGGTCGGCCCCGACAGGTCGACCTCATCGGCATCGGCGGTGAGGAACTCGGCTCCGAACCGCTCGGCCTGCTCCCGGAAGCGGGCCATCAGGTCGGGGCCGAGGATTCCCTCGGGGAAGCCGGGGAAGTTCTCGACCTCGGTGGTGAGCATCAGCTGTCCACCGGCCTGCATGCCCTCGACGACGAGCGGGTGGAGACCGGCGCGCGCGGTGTAGACGGCGGCCGTGAGGCCGGCCGGTCCCGAGCCGACGATGACGACTTCGCGCAACGATGCTCCTCCGCTCACAGGGATCCGGTCCCGCTCAGGGGTTCCGCTTGCTCCAGCAGAACGCGCCGGCGGCGATGAAGATTCCGCCGAGCGTCAGCCAGGCGGCCCAGACCTCGCCCTGGAAGCAGAGCACCAGGACTCGGAAGAGGCCGACGGCGAGCAGCACGAGCGCCGGGATGGCGATCAGCGCGGCGAGCGTGCCGTAGACGACGGCGAGCGTCGCCTTGCGGGCGGGCTCGACCGTGCGGTCGCGAACGAGCGCGATGGTTCGCTCGATCACGTCGGCTGCTTCGGTGGTCCAGTCGCCCATGTTTCCCTCGTGCGCGTCCCGGGACGGTGCAGGCTACCCGCCGGATCGGAACGGGCTCCCGGGTGGGCCGGAGCGGCGGGGTCCGGGTCAGCGGGGCAGGGTGGCCGACGTGCGGGCCAGCAGCCGGCAACCCTCGTCGAGCACGACGATCACGACGGTCGCCTGCTCACCGAAGGCGTGGACGGTCGCGAGCCGCCCGTTCACCCGTGCGCCCGCGACGAGGGCGGGAGCGGCCTCGGTGGCCGCGAAGCTCCGGGCGGCGTCGCTGCAGGCGGCGGCCGCGTCGGTGACCTCGGGTGATGCGACCGCGAGTGGCGCCGACCCCGGGGCCGTTGCGCCGGACCGGCTCGGGAGCGATTCCACGGCTGCACTCGCGGTCCCGGCCGGGTCCGCCACCGGCGGCGGGGGGGGATCGGCGAGCACGGTGAGCGCGGCCCGTCCTGCCGCAGCGGCATCGGGCTGCTCGCCGAGTTCGAGCGCGCCGGTGATCCGGGGCACGGTGACGGTTCGGCTCGGTGCCGAGGCGATGGTGCCGCCCCCGCCCGTCGATTCACCGCCGAGGACGGCGTAGGTGCCGACGCACACGACGAGCACGGCGGCCGCCGCGCCCGCGATCCGCAGCGAACGAAGCCGCCGCCGCCGCTCGGTGGACGCCTGGCGGGAGGGCGCCGCGGCCCGGCGGGCGGCGGTGCGCAACCGAGCCGACAGCAGCTCGTCGAGCACCGGCGGATCGGCGAGGAGAGCTCGGGCCCGGGCCAGCTCGCCCCGTCGCGCCTCGGTTCCCGCGAGCAGCCGCGACACGGCCGCGGGGTCGAGGCCGAGGTCGCGACACGCCGCCGCGAGCTCGCCGTCGAGATCGGCGCTCAGGAGCTCATCGATGAGCTCGGGCGTGAGGGGCGGCGGGGTGCTCGTCATGGGGTGGGGGGTGGTCCCGGATCCGTTTGACGACGCGGGGCCCCGTCCTGGTTCCCGAGGAGCTCGGCGAGGGCGGCTCGGCCCCGGGCGATCCGCGAGCGCACTGTGCCGGCCGGGATGTCGAGGACCTCGGCGATCTCGGCGTAGTCGAGCCCGACGAGGTCACGCAACGCGACCGCGGCTCGGGCGTCGGGTCCGAGGCGGGCGAGTGCGGCATCGACGAACAGACGGTCGGTCACGGCGGCCTCGGGACCGGCCACCGGCGGATCGGGGGTGGTCTCGGCGGGCACCGGTCGTCGGTTCCGCCGGCGGGCCTCGTCGATCGCCGCGTTCGTCGCGATCCGGTAGCACCAGGTCGTGAACCGGGAGCGCCCGTCGAAGCCGGCGATCCGGGTGGCGATGGCGATCAGCGCCTCCTGGGTCGCGTCGAGCGCGTCGTCGGGGTTCCCGAGCACCCGCCGGCACACCCCGTGGACGAGGGGCGTGTGGCGTCGGAGCAGCTCGTCGAGCGCGGCGGCATCGCCGCCGGCGGCGCGGCGGGCGAGTTCCTCGTCGGTCAATCAGGCCCGCTGGATGTAGGCGAGCCCGAGGACCCGCGGGCCGGTGTGGACACCGACGACCGGACCGATCGTCCCGACGAGCACGTCGACGTCGCCGATGATGCCTTGCAGGTCGGCCACGAAGGAGTCGATCTCGGGGGCCATGGCGTGCAGCACGCAGACCGATTCGATCGATCCCGGTTCGGTGGGCACGCGTTCGAGCACCGCCTGCAGCGCCTTCGACCGCGTGCGCACCTTGCCGATGGGCTGCACGAGGCCGTCGAGGACGGCGACGACCGGCTTGATCGACAGCACCGATCCGAGCATCGCTTGCGCCCCGCCGATGCGCCCGCCCTTGCGGAGGTACTCGAGGGTGTCGACCGTGGCGAAGACGTGCTGGCGCTCGCGAGCCGACTCGATGCCGGCGACGATCTCGGCGACGCCGGCGCCGGTCGCCGCGATCCGGGCGCCGACGAGGGCGAGGTTGCCTTCACCCATCGAAGCGCTGAGGGAGTCGACCACGGCGATCTCGATCTCGCCTTCGAGCGCCTTGGCGGCCAACTGAGCCGACTGCATGGTCGCCGAGAGCTTGGAGGACAGGTTCACGCACACGATGCCGTCGGCACCCTCGCTCGCGAGGCGGCGGAAGGTCTCCTCGAACGCGCCGACCGAAGGGGCGGCGGTCTCCGGCAGCACGGGCGAGGCGAGCAACTCCCGCCAGAAGGCTTCGACGCTCAGCTCGACCCGATCGACGTACTCGCGTTCCCCGAACCGGATGGTGAGGGGGACGACCTCGATCCCGAGTTCGGTGCAGGTCGCTTCGGGGAGATCACATGCGCTGTCGGTCACGATACGAACGGCCATGGCTGCTCCTCCGATCAGCGGGCCCCGGCGCCCGCACCCGTCATCGTGACACGCCGGACGCCCGGCGGCGACTCCGCCCCACCAGCCGCCGCATCTCCCGGAGCTCGACCGACCCGGTGGCGGCCAGCACTGCGGCGAAAGCCACCGCCCCGAGCGACCCGGCGACCGCGACGGCGGCGAAGGCCCGGGTCGGGGTCTCTCGCCCGATCAGCCCCGCGACGGGCGCGGCGACGGCGACGAGGGCGACGGTGCCGAGGGCCGTCCGGGTGGCCGCGCCGCCGACGCCGGCTCCGAGGCCCGACCCGATCCGGGTGCGGAGCACGATCACGGCCGCAACGGCGGCGAGGGTGTAGGCGATGCTCCAGGCCGCGGCGAGGCCCCGGATGCCGAATGCCGGGAAGAGGGCCAGGGCCAAGACGATGTTGACGACGTTCTCGCCGAGGTTGAGGAAGAAGGGCGTCCGCGTGCCCTCGTGCGCGTAGAACGCGCGCATGGCGTACAGGTACACGGAGAAGGGGAGCAGGCTCGGCGCGAAGAGCCGGAGCGTCTCGGCCGTGGTCGTGGCGCTGGCCGCCCCGAAGCGTCCGATCTGCAGGACCCCGAGCATCGGGTGGGCGAGCACGACGAAGGCCGCGGCGGCGGGAACCGTGAGCACGACGAGGTAGCGCAGGCCGAGAGCGAAATCGCGGCGCAGGCCGGGGAGGTCCCCGGTCGCCGAGCGGCGGGCGAACTCGGGTGCGAGCGTCGTCATGAGCGAGACGGCGAGGAGGCTGTGGGGCAGGACGTAGAAGGTGAAGGCGTAGACGTAGGCGGTCACGTCACCGGGCGAGCCCGATTTGGCGAGCACGAGCACGAAGATCTGGGCGACCTGGTTGGCGGCGACGTACCCCAATGTCCAGCCCGAGAGCCGGGCGATGGTCCGCACCCCGGGATTGCGCCAGTCGAAGACGGCCCGGATCCGGACGTGCGTCCCCCGCAGGGCGGGGACGAGCAGGAGCGCGGTGGTCGCGACCCCGGCGGTCGTGCCGAGCCCGAGGAGCAGGAGCATCCCGGTCGCGCCCCGGGCCCGGCTCGCATCGGCCCAACCCGGCTCGCCGCCCGTGGCGAGACCGAAGGCAACCAGGACGCCGATGACCACGACATTGTTGGCGACGGGCGCGTAGGCGGCCGCGACGAACCGGCGGTGCGCGTTGAGCAGGCTCGTGAGCAGGGTGCTGAGCGCGTAGAAGAAGATCTGGGGAACGAAGCACGCGAGGAGCACCGTGAGCACCTCGCGCTGGGCGGCCCGATCGGCGCCGGTCGTTCCGATGGTGAAGATCCAGGCGATGAACGGCGTGAGCAGCAGCGTCGCCGCGGTCAGGGCGGCCACGGCCCCGAGGGTCACGGTCACGACCGCCGAGGTGCCCCGCTCGTCGTCGTCGAGCATCTGGCGCACGAAGAGCGGCACGATCGCCGCGGTCAGGATGCCGCCGGTGAGCAACTCGTAGATGACGTTCGGGGTGACGTTGGCCAGGTTGTAGACGTCGGCGAGCGAGGCGCCGCCGAGGGCCCAGGCCAGGGTGAGGATCCGCCCGAGCCCGGTGAGACGCGAGAGCAGGGTGCCGGTCGCGACGAGGGCGCTCGATCGGGCCAGCGCCCGCCGGCCCGGGTCGGGACCGGGTGCCTCCGGGGTCCGCTCGGCGTCGGGTTCGGTCACGGCGCCGGAACCGGTGGGGTGGTCCGGCGATTCCGGCGGGCGCGACGCCAGTGGTTTCCCCACCACAGGCCGAGGAACAGGAGCGCCCCGATCGTGATGACGATGCCGACCCCGCCGTACACCGACGAGCTCACCGTGAGTCGGACCGGCGGACCGAACTGCAGCCGTCCGTCGACCGAGGTCGTCTCGATCGTGACCGGGAAGGTGCCCGCGGTGCGCACCTCGACGGTGAAGGGAACCACGTTGCGGCCCGGCGCGAGCTCGAGCACCCGGGCGTCGCCCTCGGGCAGCTGCAGCTTGTCGCTGGTGATGCGAACCCGCACCTTCACCGGGATCGGCGGCTCGGTGCGGTTTTCGAAGGTGAGGGGCACCGAGGCGCGCCGCGCCGTGAGGGTGATCCGCTTGGCGTCGACCTGCACGGATTCGGTGAGGGCGCGAACGGTGGCCTCGACGGCGGCGAGGCCGGCCCGGGCCCGGGCGACCCCGATGTCACCGGCGAGGGTGGTGTGGAGCGTCTGCTCGGCGGTCACCGTGGTCGGGGCGTCGGCGCCGACCACCCGGCCGTACGCGCCGAGGCGTTCTGCGGCTGCCCGGTACTCGGCGGCGGTCACGGCGGGAGCCGGTGGGGTGGAGGGCGCGAGGCGCCGGACGGCATCGGTTTCGTCACGGGCGGCGCTCACCCGGTCGAAGAACTCGGTGAGCGTGACCGGCTCCACGAGGGGGAAGCCCCGCAGCGCGTCGAGCAGGGCGATGGTCGTCGCCGGGTCGGGGTTCCAGTCCGGTGATTCGGCCACGACGAGGCCGCGCGCCACGCCCGGCTCCTCGTAGGCGACCTCGGCGAGCGCCGCGACCACCCGGGCGACCCGGACCGCCGGGTCGGCATCACCCGTGAGCAGGCGCTCGACGAACGGAGCCGTGGCCGCGCCTTCCGTGCGGCCGGTCCCGGTCTCGATCACGAACTTGCGGGCCGGTGTGTACTGATGTGAGGTCGGGAGCAGGCCGGTCTCCGGGACGGCGACACGCGTCACGAGGAGGTCGCGGAGTCGGTCGAGCACCGCGTCGTCGACCGGGTCGATGAACGCGGTCACTGCGGGTCGGGCCGGGCCGCGGCCGATGATCCGGCGCAGGGTGTCGGCCCCGAGCGCGTACTCGGTCGGCACCCGATTGCCGAGCCCGGCCGCCGTCAGCGAAGGCGCGTCGATCGGGACGTACGGCGCCGGGAGCACCTCGGTGCGACCGGTGCCCGTCGTGCGCCGCAGCCGATCGAGTCCGGCACCGAGCCGGGGCGTGTCCTCGGCGACCCGGGCCCAGGTGTCGACCGTCTCGGGGCCGATGATGACGGAGAGGGGGATCCGGTTCGGTCGGGCGAGGAACGCCGTGATTCGGTCGAGCCGACCGCCCGGCTCCATTTGGGCGGTGACCATCGGGTCGGTGCGACCATCGGGAAGCGTGCCGGGCGGCGCGACCACCGGCCAGATCATGGAGAGGAGCAGGGGCGCGGTCGGGAGGGCATCGGGGTCGACGACGACGAGCCAGGTCGTGAACGATGCGGCCGGCGCACCGGGGCCGGTGAGCGACACCTGGACCGGGTACACGCCCGGTCGGCGCACGGCGAGGGTCGGGTCGTCGCCGCGATCGGTGCTGCCGCCCCCGCCGCCGAGCCCGAGCCGGAGGGTGACATCGGCTCCCCGTCGGGGCAGCCCGGCGACGGGGATGCGTTCGGGCTGATCGAGCAGGCCGCCGAGCTCGTCGTCGATCGCGGCGTCGAAAGCCGAGCGGGTCGTGACCGACTGGTGCACCCGCAGGGCGATGGCGACACCGGGGGTCGTCGCCGCAGTCGGCTCCTCGAGCCGCAGGCGCATCGTGAAGGTGCCGCCGGACGCGACCCACGGGGTCTGGGCGAGCAGCCGGACCCCGGCGCCCGCTCCCGGACTGCCGGCGGTGGTCTGGGCCCGTCCGGGGCCGACCGTCGTCGCAACGGCGAGGAGCACGACGAGGGTGCCGAGCAGCGTTCGAAGGGCGGCGGCTCGCGGTCCGGACGGCTGCGGCTTCACCGGGGGCGAGCGTAGTCAGGCCGCCCGGATCGGGGCGGGCAGATGGTGCGGCCCTCGGTACCCTCGGCCGGTGCTCGTCACGGTGACCGATCCCCGGTTCGCGGATCACGACGCCGGACCCGGCCATCCCGAGCGCCCGGCCCGGCTCGGTGCCGTCGAGGCGGGTCTCACGGCGGGGGCCGGTCCCGACGCGCTCCGCTCCGTTGCGCCGATGGCGGTGCCGGCGTCGGTCCTGGCCCGGGTGCATTCGGCGGCGCACCTCGCCCGGTTTGATTCCCTCGCTGCCGTGGGCGGCGGACGCATCGATCCCGACACGGCGATGTCGGCCGGTTCGGGCGAGGCGGCCCGGCTCGCCGCGGGGGCGGGCCTGGCGGCCGCCGCAGCGCTCGAGCGGGGCGAGGGGACAGCGGCGTTCTGCGCGGTCCGACCGCCCGGCCACCATGCCGAACGCGATCGCGCGATGGGCTTCTGCCTCCTCAACAACGTGGCGGTCCTGGCCGCCGATCTGCGCGACCGGGGGCAGCGGGTGCTCGTGCTCGACTGGGACGCACACCACGGCAACGGAACCCAGGACATCTTCTGGACCGATCCGGAGGTGTGCTTCGTATCGCTCCACCAGGCCCCGCTGTATCCGGGGACGGGTCGCCTCGACGAGCGGGGCGGGGGTCCGGGGCAGGGCGCCACGGTGAACGTTCCCCTCCCGGCCGGCACGACCGGAGACGTCTACCTGGCCGCGCTCACCGAGGTGGTCGAGCCGGTGGTGGAGCGTTTCCGCCCCGACTGGCTCCTGATCTCGGCCGGGTTCGATGCGCACCGGGACGATCCCCTCACCGGCCTGGGGCTCTCGGCGGGCGATTTCGGCCTCCTCGCCCGCCGGGTCGTCGATTGGGTTCCGTCCGGCCGGATCGTGGCCCTGCTCGAGGGCGGCTACGACCTCGCTGCGCTCAAGGCCTCGACGGCGGCGACGGCGGCGGGCCTGCTCGGCCGCCACCTGGCCCCGGAGCCCCCGACGGCCGACGGACCGGGCGCAGAAGCAGTGGCCGCGGCCCGAGCGGTGCACGGGTCGGCCTGAGCCGTCGGCCCGAGTCCCCGGTCGCTGATCTCCACCCGAATCCCTCCAGATCGGCCCCGGCCCTGCCGATTGGCCCGGTGAGGCAAGCGCAGGGAGAGCGAAGTGCTGGAACTCGATGCACTGCTGCACGAGGCGGTCGCGGCGAACGCGAGCGACATTCACGTGAAGGTCGGCTCGGCGCCGTGCCTGCGGGTCGACGGTCGGCTGCAGCGGACGGACCATCCCGTCGTGACGGCGGAGGACACCGAGCGCATGGCCTTCGGCATCATGACCAAGGCCCGGGCGAAGGAGTTCGAGGAGGCGCACGAGGCCGACTTCGCCTACGCGATCGATGATCTCGGGCGCTTCCGGGTGAACGTGATGCGCCAGCGCGGGGCCGTCGGACTCGTGCTGCGGCGCGTGCAGAGCCGCATCCCGTCGTTCGAGGCGCTCGGGCTGCCGGTGTCGGTGCGGCGACTCACCGAGCACCAGCGGGGTCTGGTGCTCGTCACCGGCCCGACCGGTTCGGGCAAGACGACGACGCTCGGGGCGATGATCGACCACATCAACGAGCAGTACGAGAAGCACATCGTCACGATCGAGGACCCGATCGAGATCCTCCATCACGACAAGCGCTCGATCGTCAACCAGCGCGAGGTCGGCGCCGACACCTCCGACTTCCAGGCCGCGCTCAAGCGGGTGCTGCGGCAGGACCCCGACGTCATCCTCGTCGGCGAGATGCGCGACTCGGAGGCGGTCCGCACCGCGCTGGCGGCGGCCGAGACGGGCCACCTCGTCTTCTCGACCCTGCACACGATCAGCGCGACCGACGCGATCAACCGGATCATCGACTTCTTCCCGCCCCACGAGCAGCGCCAGACCCGCATGTCGCTCGCAGCTTCGCTCCGGGGCATCGTCAGCCAGCGGCTCGTCGAGCGGCGGGGCGGGGGCCGGGCTGCCGCGGTCGAGGTCCTCGTCGCGACGGGTCGGGTGTTCGACAAGATCGTCCGGCCCGAGGAGACCCACGAGATCGAGGAGCTCATCGCCGAGGGCTCGTACTACGGGATGCAGACGTTCGACCAGCATCTCCTCGCCCTCTACCGCGAGGGCGCGATCGAGCTGCGCGACGCACTCACCGCGTCGACCAACCCCCACGATCTCCGGCTGCAGATCGAGCACCACACGCTCGCCTCGGCCTCCACGCCCGGGCAGTAGCGGTCCGCTCCGGGCCGCCCGGTCGGGCGCGGTCCCGTCCGAGCCGCGAGAATGGGCGATCGTGAGCAACGTCCCGCCCCGGCTCGCCCGCTTCTTCGAGTCGGGGTCCCCGACCCGGGAGCTCGCGGCACGACTTGCGGCCGCCGGGCACCGCGCCTACCTCGTCGGCGGCAGCGTTCGCGACGCGTTGCTCGACCGCGAGATCACCGACGTCGACATCACCACCGGCGCCCGGCCCGACGCGATCGAGGCGGCGGTGGCGGGTTGGGCCGATGCGGTCTGGCTCCAGGGTCGGGAGTTCGGCACGATCGGCTGCGCCAAGGGCGACGAGCGCTTCGAGATCACGACCTTCCGCGCCGACGTCTATCGCGACGACAGCCGCAAGCCCGAGGTCCGGTTCTCCGACGAGGTCGAGAGCGATCTCTGGCGGCGCGATTTCACCGTGAACGCCCTGGCCATCGCCCTCGACGAGCCCGTGCTCGTCGACCCCACCGGAGGCATCCCCGATCTGGCCGCCCGGCGGCTGCGCACGCCCCGATCGCCGGCCGAGTCCTTCGGTGACGATCCGCTGCGCATGCTGCGGGCCGCCCGCTTCTCGGCCACACTCGGCTTCGTGCCCGACGACGAGGTCGTCGCCGCGATGGCCGGTATGCGTGAGCGGCTCGGGATCGTGAGCGCCGAGCGCATCCGCGACGAGCTGTCGAAGTTGCTGCTCGCCGAGGATCCGTCGGCCGGACTCTGGCTCGTGGCCCGCACCGGGCTGGCCGACCACTTCCTTCCCGAGCTCAACTCGATGCAACTCGAGCAGGATCCGATCCACCGGCACAAGGATGTGCTGGCCCACACGATCGCGGTCGTCGGCAACACCTCTCCGACGCTGCGCTTGCGGCTCTCGGCGCTGATGCACGACGTGGGCAAGCCCCGCACCCGCGGCTTCGGGCCCCAAGGGGTGACCTTCTATCACCACGAGGTGGTCGGGGCCCGGATGACCCGTGAGCGCCTCGTGAAACTGCGCTACCCGAGCGAGATGGTCGAAGACGTCACCCGGCTCGTCGAGCTGCACCTCCGGTTCCACACGTACCGCATGGGCTGGACCGACAGCGCCGTGCGCCGCTACGTGCGCGATGCGGGTCCGTTGCTCGACGATCTCAACGAGCTGACGCGCTGCGACTGCACGACCCGCAATCAGCGGAAGGCGGCCGAGCTGGGCCGCCGGATGGACGAGCTCGAGGCACGCATCGAGGAGCTGCGGGCGGAGGAGGAGCTGGCGAGCATCCGACCGGCACTCGACGGCCGAGCCGTGATGGAGCACTTGGGGCTCGCGCCGGGCCCCGAAGTCGGTCGGGCGCTGGCTTTCCTCCTCGAGGTGCGGCTCGACGAAGGGCCGATGACCGAAGCGGCCGCCTACGAGCGGCTCGACGCCTGGGCGGTCGAGCAGGGGTTCACCCCCGCCGACCCGGCGGCCCCGGAGGTCGCGGGCTAGACGCCTTCCTTGCGGGCCCGCCACACGACCGTCGTGGGCAGGATCGGGCCGGGGTCGTCGGAGCGCATCGGCTCGGGCTCGAGCAGGAGCTCGGTGCGGTAGCCGGCCCGGTGGAGCGAGGCGAAGATCGACGCGATCGTGCGGGGGATGACCGAGATCTCCTCGCCGGCGTGGCGGATCGGGCAGGGGCTGCCGTCGAACCACGAGCGGCGCACCTCACGGGCCCCGAGAGGCAGCGAACCCGGTTCGGCATCGTCCCGGGCCACGCAGAGCGCGACGGGGTGGTCGAACGAGAACACGAGCGGTGCCCCCGGGCGCAGCACCCGGTGCACCTGGCGGAGCAGCCGGTCGAGGTCGTCGACTTCGCCGATGAGGCCGGTGGCCAGCGCCAGGTCGATCGAGTCGGCCCGCAGGAACGCGAGGTCGGACGCGTCGCTCTGGTGCCACTCGACCCGCACCTCGGCCGCGTCGGCGAGGCGCCGGGCCGCGGCGAGGCGACCGGCCGATGCGTCGACCGCGATGACGTGGGCACCTCGGCCCGCGAGGACCACGGCGTTCTCGCCCGCCCCGCAGCCGAGGTCGAGCACCCGCTTGCCGGTGACCTCGCCGCAGAGCCGGAGGTCGTCATCGGCGGGCAGATCGGCGCCGAAGGCGACCGTCGTGGGGATCGGGGGCAACGGGCTCTTCGCCGCGATGCGATCCCAGGCCTCGGTGTTCACGCCCTGATCATGCCCGCTCAGCTGCCGGTGGCGAAGTCTTCGACCATCCGGTGCGCCTCGTCGTCGTGGTACTGCACCGGCGGCGACTTCATGAAGTAGGCGGACGGGCCGAGGAGCGGGCCGCCGATGCCGCGGTCGAGGGCGACCTTGGCGCAGCGGACGGCGTCGATGATGACCCCGGCCGAGTTGGGGGAGTCCCAGACCTCGAGCTTGAGCTCGACGTTGAGCGGCACGTCACCGAAGTTGCGGCCCTCGAGCCGGATGTAGGCCCACTTGCGGTCGTTCAACCAGGGCACGTGGTCGGACGGGCCGATGTGCACGTGGTCGGAGCTGATGCCCTGATCGATCTGGCTCGTGACCGACTGGGTCTTGCTGATCTTCTTCGACAGCAGGCGCTCTCGCTCCAGCATGTTCTTGAAGTCCATGTTGCCGCCGAAGTTGAGCTGGTAGGTGTTGTCGATCGCGAGGCCGCGGTCCTCGAACAGCCGGGCGAGGAGGCGGTGCGTGATCGTGGCCCCGACCTGGCTCTTGATGTCGTCACCGATGATCGGCACGCCGGCCTCGGAGAACTTGCGGGCCCAGTCGGGGTCGCTCGCGATGAACACCGGGATGGCATTCACGAAGCCGCAACCGGCGTCGATGGCGGCCTGGGCGTAGTAGCGCTGGGCCTCTTCGGAGCCGACCGGCAGGTAGCTGACGAGCACGTCGGCCCGGGCCGCCCGCAGCGACGCAGCGACATCGACCGCCGGAGCCGGGGACTCCTCGACCACCTCGCGGTAGAACTGGCCGAGACCGTCGAAGGTCGGGCCCCGCTCGACGATCACGCCGAGGTCGGGCACGTCGGCGAACTTGATCGTGTTGTTGATGCTCGTGAAGATCGACTTCCCGAGGTCGAGCCCAACCTTGTCGGCGTCGACGTCGTAGGCGGCGACGAACTCCACGTCGCCGACGTGGTAGCCGCCGAGCTCGACGTGCATCAGGCCGGGCACGCGCTCGGCCGGATCGGCGTCGGCGTAGAACTGGACGCCCTGCACGAGGCTGCTCGCGCAGTTGCCCACTCCGGCGATGGCGACGCGCACTCGGCGCCGCCCGGTCTGGTCGGTTTCCTGGCTCATGCGGTTGCTCCTTCGGTCCGGTCGCCGGCCTGCTCCGCGCGTTCCTGCGCGATGAGGTCGTCGATCCATTCGATGTCGTGACGGGTGGATGTCGCCCGGTGCTCCAGCAGCGAGCGGGTGTAGCGGTCGATCGTGCGGGCGCCGGCGGGGCGGCGCTTCGAGCCGGCGAGGCGCTCCACGAGCTGTGCCCGGCGGCGCTCGAGGAAGGCGAGGCGCTCCTCGGGCGGGAGGGAGCCGCAGAAGGAGAGCTTCAGGGCGAAGCCCCGCTCGTCGTCGGCGGGCTCGGCGGCGAGGAGGTCGAGGAACCGGGCCTGACCGGCTTCGGTGATCCGGTACTCCTTGCGGGTCCGGCGGGCCGGGCGGCTCCGGCGGCGCTGGCGGGCGGCCGCGAGGTCGCCGCTCAACGATCCGGTGGAGACGGGGGCGGCGGCAGGCTCGCCGTCGGTGTCGATCACCTCGACCGCTCCGGTGCGCTCCAAGCGCCGCAGTGCCGGGTAGAGGGAGCCGAACGAGATGCCCCAGAGCGGTCCGAGGGTCTCGGACAGGCGCTTGCGGAGGTCGTAGCCGTGGCACGGCTGCTCGGCGAGGAGGCCCAGCACGGCGAGTTCGAGCACGTGCGAAACGATACATCGAATCGATATATCGATGCAACCATTCGTCGCGGCGCCCTGCCGACGGGCGCCGGCCGGTCCGGAGGGCCCGATCCGGCGTACCCCGCCCCGCCGGGGCCGGTCGTACACTCGCCGCCGATGGGTCGCGTCACCGACTACGCCCTCGCCCGGCGGGCCGTGCTCCGCGATCTGCGGAAGGGCACCCTCACCCGCCTCGACGTCTGCGACGCCCACCCCGAACTCATCCGGGCGGCCCGGTCGATCGGGCACCGGCTCGACGCCCGGTGCCCGGTCTGCGGAGATCCCGGTCTCCGGGTCGTCACCTACGTCTACGGCGACAAGCTCAAGGCGGCGAACGGTCGGGTGATCAGCACCGAGGCCGAGCTGGCCCGCCTGGGCGCCGCCCACGACGAGTTCGCCTGCTACGACGTCGAGGTCTGCACCGGCTGCCGCTGGAACTACCTGCGGCGCCAGTCGTTGCACGGCCGGCTGCACGCCGGCTGAGACCCGGCGGGCGGGCCCTCGGGGTCGGTCAGTCCGGACCGGCGGCGCACGGGTACTGGGTGGCGCAGGGCACGCACCAGCGCTCGGGCTCGGGTGCGACCCGCTCCGACGGGGCCTGATCCCAGGTCTCGGGCACCACGTAGACCCGCCGCACCGACACGAGCACCGGGTCGCTGATCCCGCAGTTGTCGCACGTCGGATCGGTCACGTCGCCATCTTGGCCGATCCCCGGCCCCGCCGGTACCGTGATCGCACCGCCGGGAGTCGAACGGACCCCGGACGGTGGAGGAGCCCAGATGTCCGCGACGCCTGCGCCGACCGACCGCGTGTTCGCACCCGGGATCGCCCGCCACAAGGGTGGCGAGCCGCTGGTGGTCATCACCGCCTACGACGCCCCGACGGCCCGCACCGTCGATGCCGCCGGGGCCGACATGATCCTGGTCGGCGACTCGGTCGCGATGGTCGTCCTCGGCCACGACGACACGCTCCAGGTCACGATCGACGACATGGCGCACCACGTCGCCGCCGTGGCCCGGACGAAGCCGCGCGCCCTCGTCGTCGGTGACCTCCCCTGGCTCAGCTACCACGTGAGCGTCGAGGAAACCGTGCGCAACGCGGCCCGCCTCATCCGGGCGGGTGCAGGTGCGGTGAAGCTCGAGGGCGGGCGGAAGCGCCTGCCCGCGTTGCGGGCCATCCTCGACGCCGAGATCCCGGTCATGGGTCACCTCGGCATGACCCCGCAGTCGGTCCACGCCCTTGGGGGCTTCCGGGTGCAGGGCAAGGAACTCGAGGCGGCCCGGGAGCTCGTCGACGATGCCCTCGCCCTCGCCGAGGCCGGATGCTTCGCGGTCGTGCTCGAGTGCGTACCCGACGGTGTGGCCCGGGTGGTCACCGAGGCGCTCCCGATCCCGACGATCGGCATCGGCGCAGGGCGGCACTGCGACGGCCAGGTGATCGTCTGGCACGACGTCCTCGGCTTCTCGGGCCCGATCCGCAAGCCGAAGTTCGTGCGCGAGTACGCCGGGCTCGAAGCCGACGCGGCGACAGCCCTCGGTCGCTTCTGCGCCGACGTGCGCTCGGGCGCCTACCCGTCGAGCGCGGAGACGTACCACATGACCGACGGCATCGCCGAGAAGCTCGGCCTGGGGGAGGTCGCCCGGGGCCCCGACGCGACGGCGGTCGGCGACCCCGAGCCCGAGCTTGCCCCGTAGTCGGACGCGGGCGGTCGTCGTCGCCCTCGTGGTCGCGGCGATCGGCGGCGGGGTCACCTTCGGCATCCTCCGCACGGGCTCCCGTGGGAGTGATCCGGCGGTGTTCCCCTTCGCGGCGGTCGGGGCCGCCCCGGCGCCGTACACGGGGTTCGGCACGGCCCGGGTGCGGGTGGGGAACGACTGCCTCGAGGTGCTCGTCGCCGCCGACGATCGCACCCGGGGCCTCGGGCTCCGTCGGCGCACCACGACCCGGCCCTACGCGGGCATGCTCTTCGCCTTCCCGACCATGACCGACGCCGGCTTCACGATGGCGGGCGTCCCGGTGCCGCTCGACATCACCTGGTTCGCCGCCGACGGCGCGCCCGTCGATCGGGCCCGTATGGCTCCGTGCCCCGACGGCACCGACGCCGATTGCCCCGTTTACGGCAGCGACCGGCCCTTCCGCTACGCGCTGGAGCGCACGGCGCCCTCGGCGCCGGTGGCGGGCGCGCTCGGCGGCTGCTGACGGCGGCCGTAGCCTGGCGGCCGTGCCGGTCGCCGGCGCGGCCGATCGCCGCGTCTCCCGAGAGCCCCGTCGGTGGGTGCTCCCCGCCCTCGTGGCGCTCGCTCTCGCGGGTCTCGCCCCGACCCTCGGCGGCCCTCCGGCGGGCGCCGCCGACACGGCCACGGCCCCGGCCGTGTTCGCGACGATCGACGGGCGCGGGGGCTACGTGGCCGCCGGGGTCGGCCTCCGCAATCGGGGCGCGGGCACCATCACGATCTCGGGCATCCCGTCCGGCGCCACCGTCAACCGGGCCTTCCTGGTGTGGTCGATCCTCGGCGGAGCCACCCCGGGAGCCGCGTTCCCGAACGGGAAGCTGAACGGCACGCCGGTCACCGGTGTGCAGGCCGGATCGGGCCCGAGCCCGTGCTGGACCCCGTGGACGGTCAACGGCTACGCCTACCGGGCCGAGGTCACCTCGCTCGTCACCGGCAACGGCAGCTATGCGCTCTCCGGCTTCGCCTCGGGCCGCACGGATGGGGCCGATCCGTTCTTCTCGGGTGTCGTCCCGCCCCTCGCCGAGGGAGCGTCGCTCGTCGTCATCTTCACGAAAGCGAGTTACCCCCAGACCCGGGTGATGGTGGCCGCCGGCTACCACATGACCTACAACTCGCAGAGCGCCGGCGAGCGCACCTTCGGCTGGGGCTTCCCGGCTACCAACCCGGTCGGGGAGGTGCGCACCACGTTCATCGGCGCCGACGGCCAGCTCAACTTCGCCGATCCGGCGAGCACCGTGAACGGTCGCCCGGTGGCGGCCGCCGACTGGGACGGCACCGATCCACCGACCGCCCGGTATTCCTACGGCAACCTCTGGGACACCGATACCGCGTCGGTCGGCATGTTCGTGAAGCCGGGCGCCACCGCGGCGACGATCCGAGTCGCCGGGGGCGGCATCCAGCCCGACTCGTTCGGTGAGTGCATGGCCTGGACGGGCCAGGTGCTCTCGATCGGCGCGAACGGCGCGGTCGACACCGATGGCGATGCGCTGCGGGACGGCTGGGAGGCCAACGGCTACGACGCGACGGGTGACGGCGTCCCCGACATCGCCCTGCCCGGCGCGAGTGTCGTGCACAAGGACGTCTTCGTCGAGATGGACTACATGGGCGCCCAGACCACGTGCCCGTGCCATCTGCCCCTCGCCGCCGACCTCGACCGGATCCGGGCGGTGTTCGCGGGGGCACCGGTCGGCAATCCCGACGGCCGCCCGGGCATCGCGCTGCACCTCGACGCGGGCCCGGCGCGCGGTCCGACCTACGACCTCGGCGGCGGCAACCTCGTTCCCTACGACGCCGACCTGGCCCCGGTGGCCACGGAGTTCACGGCGATCAAGGCGAAGCACTTCGATCCCCGGCGGGCTCCGCTGTACCACTACGCGGTCTGGGCCCACCGCCAGGACGGCGGGTTGACCGCGGGCACGTCGTTCGGCACGCCGGGCGACAGCTTCGTCGTGACCCTGGGCGGCTGGGTGCTCGGCGGCTCGTCCGACGCGAAGGTCGGCTCGTTCGTCCACGAGCTGGGCCACAACTTCGGGCTCCGGCACGGCGGCAGCGACGACACCGAGGCCAAGCCCAACTACCTGAGCGTCATGAACCCGTGGTTCGCGCAGACGGGGGTGCCCCGCACGAGCGGGGTGCCGTACTTCGGGTACGCGATCGTGCGGCCGCCCAATCTCGTGGAGTCGGCTCTGGCCGAGGGGACGGGCATCGCGTCGAGCGCCGTCGCGGCCTACCGCACCAAGTGGTACTGCCCCAACGGCACGGTGCGCACGAGCGCCGGGACCGCGTACGGCCCGCTCGACTGGAACTGCGACGGCACCGTCGGTGGGGTCGTGAGCGTCAACGTGACCGGACCGAAGTCGCCGGCGCTCACCACGCTGGTGGCCCGCGGCGACTGGGTGACCCTCGCCTACGGCGGCGGGGCGGTCGGGGGCCCGTAGGCCCGCTTCGCCGCGGGTGGCACCGCACGGTGAGGCAGTCACCGATCGCCCTGTCCCACCCTGCTCCTACGGTGCTGCCCGAAAGGTCGGTCGAGGTGATCTGGTAGCCTCGGACATTCACATCCGAGACCCTGCCCCCACGGCGGAGTCCGCTCGGGCACCCGGGAGTTCCCCTTCCGGACTCGACGCATTCCGGGTACGGGGGCCCGCAGCCCGGCGCTGCGGTCCGAAGGAGGCCAACGGCGCATGACGCGGCCGTACGAAGTGATGATCATCATCGACGCGGACCTGGAGGAGGAGACCATCCGGGCCACCGTCGAGCGCTGGATCCAGTTGATCGAGTCGAAGGGCGCCGAGCGCGGCCACGTCGACTTCTGGGGAAAGCGCCGTCTCGCCTACGAGCTCAAGCGCCGGACCGAGGGCTACTACGTGGTCCTGCAGGCCCGGGCCGAGCCCGCGGCGATGGACGAGCTGCACCGGGTGCTCTCCCTGGCAGATGAGGTGCTCCGCCACAAGGTGCTCCGCATCCCGGAGAAGGTCTACGGACCGCCCCGGGGCACGGCCACCGAGGCGAGCCAGTCGTAGGGACCCGCGTGAGCGGGCTCCCCGGCCGTAGGGAGGCAACACATGGCAACCGATGCGAACTCGATCACCATCAGCGGCAACGTCACCCGTGACCCCGAGCTGCGCTACACGCCGAGCGGCGCGTCGAAGCTGAGCTTCGGCGTGGCGGTCAACCGGTCGTGGCGCAACCAGCAGACCCAGGAGTGGGAGGAGCAGACGAGCTTCTTCAACGTGGTCGCCTGGCGGCAGCTCGCCGAGAACGCCCAGAACTCGGTCACGAAGGGCACCCGCGTGGTCGTCACCGGTCGGCTCGAGCAGCGCTCGTGGGAGACCGACCAGGGCGAGAAGCGATCGATCGTGGAGATCGTCGCCGATGACATCGCCACGAGCCTGCGATTCGCGACGGTCGATGTCCACCGCATCGAGCGCAGCGGCGCCGGTGACGGTGGTGGCCGGCCCTCCGGTCCCCGGGGTGGCGGCGGCAGCGGTGGGACCTCCGGGGGCGGCGGCACCGGCGGCGGCAATTACGACGAGTACGGCGAAGAGCCGTTCTAGGACGGAAGCACGGAGATGGCGCAGCGCACACCGAAGAAGAGCAGCCCGGTCAAGGACCGGCGGCCGATCAAGAAGAAGACCTCGATCCTCACGACCGAGAACGTGCAGTGGATCGACTACAAGGACGTCAACCTGCTTCGCCGGTTCATGTCCGAGCGGGCCAAGATCCGCGCCCGGCGGGTGACCGGCAATAGCCAGCAGCAGCAGGTCGCAGTCGCCCGGGCCATCCGGATCGCCCGTGAGATGGCGCTCCTGCCGTACAGCGTGCGCCAGGTGACCCAGCGCTCCAAGGGCCGCCGCGATCGCGACCGCGATCGCGACATGCCCATGCCGGAGCCCACCGACGAGGCAACCGCGGCGACCGAGTCCGAAGCCACCGAGGCGACCGAGGCCGAGATCGAGGAGTTCGCGGTCGAGGCGAGTGCCGAGGCGGCGACCGAGAGCGGCGAGACGGGCGAGGAGGCTTCGGCGTGAAGATCCTCCTGCGGGCCGACGTCGAGAACGTCGGCAAGAAGGGCGACATCGTCGAGGTCGCCGACGGCTACGCCCGCAACTTCCTCGTTCCCCGCGGGCTCGCCCTCCGGGCGACCCCGGGGCTGCGCGATCAGGCCGAGGCGATGCGTCGTAACCGGGAGGCCCGCGAGCGCCGCGAGCGTGAGGCGGCCGAGGCCGTGGCGGCGTTGTTCACGGGCCGGATCGTGGCGATCAAGGCCCGGGCGGGCGGCGAGGGTCGCCTCTTCGGCTCGGTGACGGCCGTCGACATCGCCGAGGCGGTGCTCGCCCAGACCGGGGCCGATGTCGACCGTCGTCGTATCGATCTCGACGAGCCCATCAAGGAGCTCGGTCCGGCCGAGGTGACCGTACGGCTCCACGCCGACGTCGTCGCCACCATCTCCATCGTCGTCGAGTCGGCCTGACCCGGCTGCCGGGGCGCCCCCGGCCGCCGTCAACGATGAGATCCCTGCAGGGCTTCGTCGCGTCCGGATGAGAGTGACTCACCCCGCGGGCAGACTCGGCACCGTCCACAAGCCTGTGGACGGAACGGGCCGTCTTCCACAGGGAAATCCCCCGGTTGTGCCCCTTCCGACCCACAGGCCGGACGTGCGACCCTGATCGACCGCACATCCGGTGGATCCGGTCGGGGCGCGGCCCCGGCGGCATCGATCGATGGGCCGCGACGGGCAACGACGAGAGAAGGCGAGGGCTGCCGGTGGCACAACCGATGGACATCGAACCGGCCCTGATGCGAGGTGGCGGCCGGGTGCCGCCGCACAACCTCGAGGCCGAGGAGTCGCTGCTCGGGGCGATGCTGCTCTCACGCGAGGCCATCACCGCGTCGGTCGAGGCGCGGCTCGACGCCGCCGACTTCTACAAGCCCGCGCACGGCGCGATCTTCGCGGCGGCCCTCTCGCTCCACACGGCGGGAGAGCCCGTCGACACCGTCACCGTGGCCGAGGAGCTGCGGCGAGCCGGTGAGCTCGACGCGTCGGGCGGCCGCAACGCGTTGCTGCGCATCCAGGCGGCGACGCCCGCATCGGCCAACGCGGCGCACTACGCGCAGATCGTCGCCGAACTCGCGATGCTGCGGCAGCTCATCAGCACCGCGAGCATGATCCAGGAGACGGCTTACGCGGCGGAGGAAGACGTCGACGAGACGATCGACCGGGCCGAGGCGGCGATCTTCGAGGTTGCCGAACGCCGGGTGAGCGACTCGCTCATCCACCTCTACCCGGCGCTCACCGCGACGATGGAGCAGCTCGAGGCGCTCTACGACCGCGAGAGCGATCTCGTGGGCACCGCAACGGGGTTCCGCGATCTCGACTCGATCCTGCTCGGCCTCCACCCGTCGACCCTGTCGATCGTGGCGGCTCGGCCCGGCCAGGGCAAGACCTCCTTCGTGCTGGGGCTCGCCCAGCACATCGCGCTCGATGCCCGGCGTCCGGTGCTCGTCTTCTCGATGGAGATGGGTCACCTCGAGCTCACGAAGCGGCTCCTGGCCGCCGAGGCCAAGGTGCCGTCGCGCAAGCTCCAGACCGGCAACCTCTCCGAGCACGAATGGCTGCGGGTCACCCAGGCGGTCGGCCGGCTCGCGGAGGCGCACTTCTTCATCGACGACAACCCGCGCTGCACGGTGATGGAGATGCGGGCCAAGGCGCGGCGACTCAAGGCGCGCTTCGGCGATCTCGGCCTCATCGTCGTCGACTACCTCCAGCTCATGACCTCCCACAGCAAGCGGGTCGAGAGCCGCCAGGTCGAGGTCTCCGAGATCTCCCGCGGCCTGAAGATCCTCGCCCGCGAGATGGAGTGTCCGGTGGTGTGCGCCGCGCAACTCAACCGGCAGCTCGAGTACCGCCAGGACAAGCGTCCGGTGCTCGCCGACCTCCGGGAGTCGGGCTGCCTCGTGGCCTCGACCCGCATTGCGTTGGCCGACGGCACCACCGCGACGATCGGCGAGCTCTACGCGGCCGACGCGCGCGACGTCGAGGTCCTCACCCTCGACGAGCACCTCCGACTGCGCCCGGGTCGGATGACGCACGTGTTCGAGAGCGGCACGAAGGAGATCTTCGAGCTGCAACTCGCCTCGGGGCGTCGGGTGACCGCGAGTGCCAACCACCCCTTCCTCACGCTCGACGGCTGGGCGCATCTCGCCGATCTGCGTCCGGGAGGCTTCGTGGCCTCGTCACGGCGTTCGGGGCCCGAGGCCGAGCCGGGCCGCGACGTGGTGCCCGGTGGGATCTGGGACTACATCGTCCACAAGAGCCAGCACTACGCCGATGCGCCCCGGGGCCACGAGCTCATCGAGCGGCTGGGCGGTGGGGTGGCCGGTCGTCATCGCCTCTACGCGGCCGGGGTGAGTCGCTCGCTCATGGGCCGGATCGCCGAGGTGCTCCCCGACCCCTACCTCGCCGATCTGGCGACGAGCGACGTGCTCTGGGACGAGATCACCGCGATCGTGCCGATGGGCGAGGCCCCGGTATACGACGCCACCGTGCCGGGTACGCACTGCTTCGTCGCCGACGACATCTTGGTGCACAACAGCATCGAGCAGGACGCCGACATCGTGATGTTCATCTACCGCGACGAGTACTACAACCCCGATTCCGACCAGCGGGGCCTCGCCGAGGTGATCGTGGGCAAGCACCGCAACGGCCCGGTCGGTTCGGCCCGGCTCGTGTTCCACGCCGACTACACGGCGTTCCTCGACGCCGCACCGGAGTAGTGGGGATCGGTAGTCAGCCCGTCGAGCACCCTCGTAGCGCGGGGAGTCCACCGCGGAATCGGGTCCTCTCGTCGGTCGTGAGGTCGCGGCCTACCGTCGCGCACGATGCATCGATCAGTCCTCTTCGCGTTGTCGGCAACTCGACGATCCGGAACTCCCCGCTGCCGAGGAGCTTCGATCCGAAGATGCGCCAGACGTTCTGGCGCATCGGAACCCCGACCGCACTCTGATCGATGTCCAATCGCGGACCGAGGGGGTCGAGAGTGTCGATGTCGAGCAGGAGGGCGTGACTCCCGACGACGAGGACGAAGCGGGAGTCTGCGGAGAACACGGCACGGGTCGCAACCGATGTGATGTCGGGTGGAATGTCGAGGCTTCGGGTGTCGGCGGTTCCGATCCGGGTGACCCGCAGTTGCTGGCCGGTTATCCCGGATCGCGACGTGCTGTGAAGAGTCGCTCGGAACCGCAGGTCCCGCGAGACAGCCGGGCTGCTCAGGATGCTCGGGTCCGACCACCAACTCCGAATGCCGGAGTCGGGGAGCGTCC
>JBJSXF010000148.1:0-15390 GCA_046086225.1 Actinomycetota bacterium
TCGGGCTCGGCGAACTCGCCGTCGGGTAGGTCGCCGAGCGCGCCGAGCATGAACTCCCGCCAGATCCGGGCGGGATACCCGGCCCCGAACACCGGCCCCGAAGGCAGGCCGACCATCGGGAGCTCGCCGCGTGGGTCTCCCATCCACACCGCGGCCGTGTACTGCGGCGTGAACCCCACGAACCAAGCGTCCACGTTGTTGTCGGTGGTGCCCGTCTTGCCCGACGCGGGCCGGGGGAATCCTCCGAGCGTCCCCGCGGCCGTGCCCCGCCGCACGGGCCCCTCCAGCAACTTCACCGCCGTGCGGGCCACCTCGGAGGCCAGCACCCGCGTGCCCTCGGTGTCGGCCCGGAAGAGCACCGTGTCGTCGGGCGCGACCACCCGCTCGATGAAGTGCGCCCGCCGGAGCACGCCGTCGTTGGGCAGCACCGAGTAGGCCTGCGCCATCTCCAGTGGGTGCACACCCTGGGTGCCGAGGGTCGTGGAGAGCACGCTCGCGTCGAAGCGCCCCGCGCTCTCGACCCCCATCGATCGGGCCGTGTCGATGAGCACCTTCACGCCGTCGCGTCCGCCGTTCCCCGGTCCGAGCGACTGCTCGAGCCGAACGAACGCGCAGTTGTCCGACGCGGCGAGTGCCCGTTCGAGCGAGGGCGTGCCCCCGTAGCAGTCGCCGCTCAGAGCCCGCCCCTCGGCCCACGGGTACACCGAAGATGCCGACACCGTGTCGGAGGGCGAGTACCCGCGCTGGAGCGCGGCCACGAGCGTGAAGGTCTTGAACGCCGAACCGGCCTGGCGGCCCGGCCCCTCGACCGCCGGGTTGAATTGCATCTCCGCGAAGGTGCGCCCGTTCGCCATCGCCCGAACACCGCCGGTCTCGTTGTCGACCACGACGAGCGACGCCGTGAACTCCGACTCGGGCAGGATCTCGTCGACCGCGCGCTGGGCGATCACCTGGGCGAAGGGGTCGTAGGCCGTGTAGATGCGCAGCCCTCCCCGGTAGAGCGCCCGCGACCGGTCCTCCTGCACCGCGCCGAGCCGCTCGGCGATATCGCCCTCGACGTCGGGGTCGTTGTTGAGGAGCCGGTTCTTCACCTCGTCGAGGTAGTAATCGAGGCGACGCGGCACCGGGAACGACACCTCGGTCGGAAGCGGCTTGGCCTTCGCCGCGTCGGCCCGGGCTCGCGTGATCTTGCCCTGGGCCACCATCGCGTCGAGCACCTGGGCCCGCCGGGCGCGAGCCCGGTCGGGGTAGCGGACCGGGTTGAGGGCCTCGGGTGCCTGGATGACACCGGCGAGGAGGGCCGCACCCGGCAGCTGGAGAGCGGACACCGGCCGGTCGAAGTAACGCTCGGCCGCGGCTTGTACGCCGTACGCGCCACTGCCGAAGTAGACGACGTTGAGGTAGTTCTCGAGGATCTGGTTCTTCGTGAGCTCGCGCTCGAGCCGCAAGGCGAGAACGGCCTCTCGCGCCTTCGTGTTGAGGTTGCGCTCGCGGCTCGCCGAGAGCGTGTTCTTTACGAGCTGTTGGGTGATGGTCGATCCGCCCTGGGCCGCTTCGCCCGCCCCGACGTTCTTGAGCAGGGCGCGGGCCGTGCCCGTCCAATCGACGCCGTTGTGTTCGAAGAAGCGCTGGTCCTCGATCGCGATGACCGCGTCGATGAGCACCCGGGGCACATCGGCGAGGGGAACCGGCTGACGATCTTCCAGCGCGAACGAACCCATGACCCCGCCGTACCGGTCGTAGACGATCGAGCGGGCGGGCGGTGCGGTGACGGCCACATCGAGCTCACCGATCGGAGTGCTCGCGTCGCGGAGCGACCGGCTCGCCTGGGGAACCAGGGCCAGGGCCATCGCCAACGCCGCGCTGCCGAGCACCACGGTGGCGAGCAGCCGGCCGACGAACGAGAGTTGCCTCACAGCGTCCTGAAGCATGGCACAGGGTCGTGGGCCTTCCGGACGCGGGCCCGGTCGGCCCCACGGGCCCGTCGGGGAGTCAGGAGCGCAGCAGGCGCTCGATCGCCCGGGTCGCCTCGCGCACGACCGCATCGGCGCGCTCGGGTCCCTCCGCCGCTGCGTCCCGGACGCAGTGGCGCAGGTGTCCGTCGAGCAGGCCGACCGCCACGCCTTGGAGGGCCCGGTTCACCGCGCTGATCTGGGTGAGGACGTCGATGCAGTAGGCGTCCTCGGACACCATCCGCTGGAGTCCCCGCACCTGCCCCTCGATGCGACGCAAGCGTTTCAGCAGGTCGTCGGTCACGGCTTCGTCGGGTGTCACGCTGCCTCCTCGGCCGCGCCGGGCCGGAAGCGGCGCAGGCGCAGGCTGTTGGTCACGACGAAGACACTCGACGCGGCCATCGCCGCCCCGGCGATCATCGGGTCGAGCAGCCCCGCCACCGCGAGTGGGATGGCGGCGACGTTGTAGGCGAACGCCCAGAAGAGATTGCCCCGAATGGTGGCGAGGGTGCGGCGGGCGAGCCGGATCGCGTCGGGCACGGCGAGCAGGTCGGCCCGCACCAAGGTCAGGTCGCTCGCCTCGATCGCCACATCGGTGCCGCTGCCCATCGCGATGCCGAGATCGGCCCGGGCGAGGGCGGCCGCGTCGTTCACGCCGTCGCCCACCATCGCCACGACGCGCCCCTCGGCTCGCAACCGATCGACGACCGCCACCTTGCCCTCGGGCAGCACCTCGGCGAACACCTCGTCGATCCCCACGATGTCGGCAACGGCGCGGGCCGTGCGCTCCCGGTCGCCCGTGCAGAGCACGGGCGCGAGCCCCAGCTCCCGGAGGCGGGCGATCGCTGCCGCGCTCGTTGGCTTCACCGTGTCGGCCACCGCGAGCACGGCCCGCACCCGCCCGTCCCACGCGGCGAGCACCGGCGTGCGGCCGGCCGCCTCGGCCGCGGTCGCCGCCCGGGCGAGCGCGCCCGGGGTGATGAGCCCGCGTGTGCCCAGGAGCTCGGCCCGACCGACGAGCACCGTACGCCCCTCCACCGTGCCCTCGACGCCGAGTCCGGCGAGGCTCGCGAACTGTTCGACCGCGGGCAGTACGAGTGCGCGGTCGCGAGCGGCGGCGGCGATGGCGCGGCCCACCGGGTGCTCCGACCCGTCCTCGACCGCGCCGACGACGCGCAGCACCTCGGCCTCGTCCTCACCGGCGGCCACGGTGACCGCGGCCAGGCTCATGCGGCCGGTCGTGACCGTGCCCGTCTTGTCGAGCACGACGGTGTCGACGGCCCGGGTCGATTCGAGGATCTCGGGGCCCTTGATGAGGATCCCGAGCTGCGCCCCGCGTCCGGTGCCCACGAGCAGCGCGGTGGGCGTCGCCAATCCGAGCGCGCACGGGCAGGCGATGATCAGCACGGCGACTGCCGCGGTGAACGCATCGGTGGCGGAGTGACCCGTGACGAGCCAGCCCCCGAGCGTGCCCGACGCGACGAGGATCACCAGCGGCACGAACACCGCCGACACGCGGTCGGCGAGCCGCTGCACGGGAGCCTTGCCGGCCTGAGCCTCGACGACGAGGCGCGCGATCCGGGCCAGGGCGGTGTCCTCGCCGACACCCGTCGCCCGCACCACGAGCCGCCCGCCCGCGTTGACCGTGGCCCCGGCGACCGTCGAGCCCGGCCCGACCTCCACCGGCACCGACTCGCCGGTGAGGAGCGACGCGTCGACTGCGGACGTGCCCTCCTCCACCACGCCGTCGGTCGCGATCTTCTCTCCGGGTCGCACGACGAACCGGTCACCGACGACCAGCTCGCCGACCGGCACACGCACCTCGGTGCCGTCACGCAGCACGGCGACGTCCTTCGCGCCGAGCTCGAGGAGGGCGCGCAGCGCCGCGCCCGAGCGCCGTTTGGCCCGGGCCTCGAGCCAGCGGCCGAGCAGGATGAACACGGTGACCGCCGCGGCCACCTCGAGGTAGATCTCGCCGCCGGCCCCTTCACCGCCGTGCCCCATTCCGGCCATCGTCGCCGCGCCGGTCCGGCCCGCCTCGCCGAAGAACAGGGCCCAGAGCGACCAGCCGTAGGCGGCGAGGGTGCCGAGAGAGACGAGGGTGTCCATCGTCGCAGCCCGGTGCCGCAGGTTGACCCAGGCCGCGCGGTGGAACGGCAGCCCGCCCCACACCACGACCGGCGAGGCCAGGGTGAGGCTCGCCCATTGCCAGTTGCGGAACTGCAACGCCGGGATCATCGCCATCGCCACGACCGGCACCGTGAGCGCCGCCGAGACGAGCAAACGAGTGCGCAGCGGGTCGTCGGCGTCGGACGACCCGGCGACCGACGGAGTCGCCGCCGTCGGCGCCGAACCCGGGCGGGGAGCCGGCCGGGCGTCGTAACCCGCGGCGCGCACGGCCGCGACGAGCGCATCGACCGGAGTGTCCGCAGCCACGACGTGCGCCTGTTCGGTGGCGAAGTTGACCCTGGCGATCACGCCCTCGAGCGCATTGAGTCGCTGCTCGATGCGGGCCGCGCACGCGGCGCAGGTCATCCCCGTGATGTCGAGATCGACCGCGTCGCTCATGGCCCCATGATACCCCCCGGGGGTATCATGGGAAACCGGGCGACCGGAATCAGCCCGGGCGGACCGCGTACTGGAAGCCCGAGCGGAACACCGGCTGGAGCTTGATGAAGCTCCCCGTGTGGGTGGCCGAGATCGTCATTCCCCCGCCCACGTACATGCCCACGTGGCCGTGGTCGGGGTAGTAGATGACCAGGTCGCCCGGCGCCATCTCGTTGTCGGGCACCCGGGGGAACATGTCGCCCTGCGCGATCGAGCCGTGCGGCATCGACACGCCGGCCTGAGCCCAGGCCATCATCGTGAGGCCCGAGCAGTCGTAGGCGTCGGGGCCGACGCCCGCGTACCTGTACGGCTTGCCCAGCTGCGCCTTCACGTACGCGACCGCCGCCGCGGCCCCGGGCGAGGGAGCGGGCACGTCGGGCGGCACGAGCCCGCCGGGGTCGGTGCCGGGCGTACCCCCGCCGCCGGTGATCTGCTGCGCAGCCGCCTCGGCCGCAGCCCGCTCGGCCGCGGCCCGGCGCGCCTCCTCGGCCCGGATGAGCTGGGCGATCTCGCCCTTCACCTGCGAGAGCAGCTCGGCCTGCCGGGCGTTGGCCACCTCGACCTCACGTCGGCTCGATTCGAGCGCACCCACCTCGTCCTCGGCTCGTGACTCGGCTTCGGCGAGCTCACCCTCGGCGATGCCGAGGTCTTCACGCGAGGCCCGCAGCCGGGCGAGGAGCTCGGCGTCGTGGTCGGCCGTGCTCGCCGCGTAGGTGGCCCGGGTCGCGAGCTCAGCCGCATTGGCCAGGTCGAGGGCGTCGAGCGGCGTGGTGCTCGCCGCCCCCACGTACATCGCTGCGGCCCGGCCCCGCACCTGGCTCGAGATCCGAGCGGTGTCGGCGCGGGCCGAGGCCAGGTTGACCCGCACGCGAGTGATCTCGTCCCGGGCCCGGTCGAGCCGGAGCCGGGCCTGGTTGTACTGCTCGGCGAGCGAAGAGATCCGCATGCCGTTGGCTTCGATCTCGGCCTGGATCCGAGCCGCCTCGGCCTGCTTGTCGGAGAGCGACGGAGCCCCCACGGCCGGGGCGGTGAGCGCCGCCGCCAGCACCACGACGAGGCCGAGGACCGGGAGCGCAGCCCGACGGGACGGCTTCCGGAGCCGACGAGCGGCGGCGGGCGGGGCGATCGGTGCAGTCATGAGGAGGGCTCCCGGGGACGCCGGACCCGGAGCACGCCGGGGCGCGTCGGGTCGTCGGAGTCGAAGGTCGATCGTAAAACGGTAGGACGGCCCGACCGTGGATCCAAATCACCCCGACGTAACGCGGTCACTGTCTCACCCTCCGCGCGACCTGACCCGGGATCCCGGCCCGAGCGTCGATCCGATTCCGGGCCCCCGGAGCCCGCCCCGGGTGACCGGTAGCGTCCCGCCGGCGTGCGGGCCGACCGCACGGGCGATCCCGAGGGAGGGTCATGCGAGTCCCGCTGACGATCCGTGACTTCATCGACCGGGCCGAGACGGTCTACGCCGACCGCCCCGCCGTCATCGACGAGCCCGATCAGCCCGCCCCCCCGGTCGAGGCCCTCACCTGGTCGGGGGCCGCCGAGCGGGCCCGGGCCCAGGCCGCCGGGCTCGACGCCCTCGGGGTCGGGTTCGGGGAGCGGGTCGCGATCGTCTCCCACAACTCGTCCCGCCTGCTCACCTCGTTCTTCGGCGTCTCGGGCCACGGTCGGGTGCTCGTGCCCATCAACTTCCGGCTCAACGCCGAGGAGGTCGGCTACATCGTCGAGCACTCGGGTGCCTCGGTGCTGCTCGTCGATCCCGAGCTCGACGCCGACCTCGCCGACGTGCGCGCCCCGCACCGATTCGTCATCGGGGCCGACACCGACGCCGCCCTGCTGCGCCCCGGCGTCGAGCCCGTGCCCTGGACCCCCGACGAGGACGCCACCGCCACCATCAACTACACGAGTGGCACCACCGCGCGCCCGAAGGGCGTGCAGCTCACGCACCGCAGCCTGTGGCTCAACGCCACGGTGTTCGGCTGGCAGACCGGTGTCTCCGACCGCGACACCTACCTGTGGACGCTCCCGATGTTCCACTGCAACGGCTGGGGCATGACCTACGCGGTCACCGGCATGGGCGGCACCCACATCGTGCTGCGCAAGGTGGACGGAGCCGAGATCCTGCGCCGGGTCGAACGCCACGGCGTCACCCTCCTGTGCGGGGCCCCCGCGGTGGTTGCCGCGATCCTCGACGCCGCCGCCGAGTGGGACGCCCCGATCCCCGGGCGCGACCGGGTGCGCATGGTCGTGGCCGGCGCGCCGCCGCCCACGCGGCTCATCGAGCGCATGGAGACCGAGCTGGGCTGGGAGTTCATCCAGATCTACGGCCTCACCGAGACCTCGCCGCTCCTCACCATGACCCGGGGTCGGGCCGAGTGGGACGGGCACACCCCGGCCGACCGGGCCCGCGAGCTCGGACGGGCCGGCGCACCCGCCCTCGGCGTCTCGCTGCGGATCGACGAGCACGGCGAGGTCCTCGCCCGCTCCAACGTGGTGCTCGAGGGCTACTGGGACAACCCGACCGCCACCGACGAGGCCCTCGCCGGCGGCTGGTTCCACACCGGCGACGGCGGCACGATCGACGACGCCGGCTACCTCTCGATCAGCGACCGCAAGAAGGACGTGATCATCTCGGGTGGCGAGAACGTCAGCTCGATCGAGGTCGAGGACTGCCTCTACCGCCACCCGGCCGTCTCCGAGGCCTGCGTCATCGGCGTGCCCGACGAGAAGTGGGGCGAGACGGTGAAGGCCCTCGTCGTGCGCAAGGCCGGGATCGAGGTCACCGAGGCCGAGATCATCGAGCACTGCCGGGCCGACCTCGCCCACTACAAGTGCCCGACCTCGGTCGAATGGCGCGACGCGTTCGCCCGCACATCCACCGGCAAGCTGCAGAAGTTCAAGATCCGCGCGCCCTACTGGGAGGGGCGCGACCGGCTCGTCAACTGAGGGGATCCTCCATGGCGTTCGTCCTCGTCGATCGACCGCGACCCGACATCGCGCTCGTCACCCTCAACCGGCCCGAGCGCATGAACGCCATGGCGTTCGACGTGATGATCCCCCTGCGCGAGACGCTGGAGCAGATCAGCCACGACAACGAGGTGCGGGTCGTGGTGCTCACCGGCGCGGGCCCCGGGTTCTGCTCGGGGGCCGACCTCGAGGACCCGGGGCTGATGCCCAACATCGACGGCCTCACCGTCACCTCGATCGCCCGCCGGGCACTCGAGCTCCTCGACGACGTGATCCACGCCATCCGCCGGATGCACCAGCCGGTGATCGCGGCCGTGAACGGCGCGGCGATCGGCGGTGGCTTCTGCCTCGCCTGCGCGTGCGACATGCGGATCGGCGCCGAGTCCGCCTACTTCCGGGCCGCGGGCATCAACAACGGCCTCACCGCCGCCGAGCTCGGCATCTCCTACCTGCTCCCGCGTGAGGTGGGGTCGGCCCGGGCCTTCGACATCATGCTCACGGGCCGCGACGTCGATGCGGACGAGGCCGAGCGCATCGGGCTCTTGTCGCGCGTCGTGCCCGGCGACCGCCTCCTCGACGAGTGCTACGCGGTCGCCGACCGCATGATCGGCTACTCGCGCGTCGGGCTCGAGGTGACGAAGCGCATGCTCTGGTCGAGCCTCGACGCCGCGAGCCTCCAGGCCCACATGGACCACGAGGGCATCGCCCAGCTCTACGTGCGGCTCACCACCCAGAACTTCGAGGAGGCGATCCGGGCCCGCCGCGAGCGCCGGAGCCCCGACTTCCGCGACTGAGCGCAGCCTCACCCCGGGGGCCGCGCGGCGCCGTCGGCCTCGGGTCGGGTCAGGCCTCGCCGTCGAGCATCCGGGTGAGCAGCCCCCGGAACATGATGAGGTCGTCGGGATCGGCGGGCTGTTCCATCTGCCCGTACGCGATCCCCCGGGTGCTCGTGCGCACCGAGACGATCGCGAACCGCAGCGCGGCGAACACCGCGAACCACGTGAGATCGCCGAGGCGCACGCCGCTCAGCTCCTCGTAGTCGGCCACCACCGCATCGCGCTGCATCAGGTCGTCCATGCCGGGTAGGCCGAACCGCACCGCGAGGTCGTCGAAGAACGTGTGGAGGAAGATCATCCAGGCCACGTCGACCTCGCGCGGCCCGAGGGCGGCCATCTCCCAGTCGAGCACGGCCACCGGCGTGAAGTCGCGGTAGAGCACGTTGCCGATGCGGGCGTCACCCCACAGGCACACCGCCGGGCCCTCGGGCGGGAAGTGCTCCTCCAGCCAGGCGAAGGTGCGCTCGATGAGCGGGTAGGTGATGCCGTCCCGGGCCCACTCGTAGTACTCGCGCTGGGCACCGAGCTGCCGCCGCAACGGGGTCGCGCCCGGCGCGTCGCGGTCGAGGAAGGCGAGATCGACCGCGTCGGCCGAGATCGAGTGGATGCCGACGAGCGCCTCGACCGTGCGACGTTGGAGGGCGGCCCGCTGCGCCGGTGTGGCGTCGAGCACCCAGCCCTCGAACACGTAGGGCGGGATGTCGGGTGGGGCCTCGCCGTCGATGCGACCCATCACGCGGAACGGGGTGCCGAGCCAGGTCGGGTCGAGCTCGACCCAGCACACCTCGGGCGCCGGCACCGCGGTGTGCTCGCGCACGACCCGCATGCAGCGGGCCTGCAGCTCGATGTCGTAGTCGCGGAACACCGGGTAGACGTCGAGCGCCGGGGCGAGGCGGGCTGCGTAGCGCCGCGTCTCGCCGCCGACCGTCATGACGAAGAGCACGGTCTCGCTCGACATGCCGTTGCCGGGCGACGCCGCGTCGGTGACGACCGCGTCGGGCCCCACCCGGGCCTGCGCCCACGCCGCGAGCAGTTCGCCCACCTCACCGAGGTCGCGCCGCCAGGGCGTGGTCATCTCGACCGGCGTCGCCCCCTCGCCCGGCCCGTCAGCGGTCGGCTCGGGGTTCGGGTCACGGTTCGGGTCGTCGCTCACGGATGCGCCTCCGTCGGTCACGGCCGCACCGACGGCAGATCGTCGGCCCGGGTCGCGGCGTCGCTGCCGCCGTCGGCGAACACGAGCGAGCCGCAGAAGAACCCCGCCTCGGGTGAGAGCAGGAAGTCGAGCAGGGCGGCGATCTCCTCGGGTTTCCCGGGCCGCCCGATCGGCACCGGGAACACATCGGGGATCGAGAAGATGAAGCCGAGATCGTCCTCGGTCATCGGGGTGCGGATCACCCCCGGCGCGATCGCGTTGAGGCGGATGCCCGCGCCGATCCACTCGGCGGTCACCGCGTGGCGGCGCACCCAGCGGGCGAGGGCGAGCTTGGAGGCCGGGTAGGCGAACACGCCGGGCGCTTCGGCCACCGCGGCGAGGGCCGCAGGCTCGTCGCCGGCGAGGATCTTCGCCACGAGCGCGTCGGGCAGACCCGGCGTCGTGGACGTGGAGTTGGAGCTGATGGCGACCGCGCTCGGGTCGGTGCCTGCGGCGAGGAACGGGCGCAGGCCCTCGAGCGTGGCCACCGCGCCGAAGAAGTTGATCGCCGCGACCCGGGCGTCCTCGCCCATGATCCCGGCCCCGGCCACCAGGCCGTCGAGCACGCCGTCGCAGGCCGCACCCACCGCCTCGACCATGGCGGCCCGGCCGTCGGGGGTCGAGAGATCGGCGGTGACGTCGGCGTCGCGGAGGTCGACCCCGATGACCCGGTGCCCCTTGGCCCGCAGCCGGGCGCAGGTCGCCGCGCCGATGCCGCCGGCCGAGCCGGTGACCACGATGGTGCTCAACTGGCGCTCCTCCCCCGGGGCCCCGCACGTCGGGACCGGCCGCGGATCGTATTGCCGACACCGCCGGGAGGCGAGAGGATGCGGGCCGTGGCCTCCCTCGACGAGCTCCTCGGTACGGTCGCCCGGCTGGTAACCGACGGCATCACCCCGGCGTGCCAGGTCGCGGTCGCCCGCGACGGCGAGCTGCTCGCCACCGAGACCTTCGGCGCGCCGCCCGCCACCCGCTTCGCCGCCTACTCGGCGACCAAGCCGATCGTGGCCTCGGCGGTGTGGCTGCTCATCGGCACCGGACGGCTCGACCCGGCCCGGCCGGTGGCCGATCTCGTACCCGAGCTCGCCGCCGCGATGCCGACGGTCACCCTCGAGCAGGTGATGCTCCACACCTCGGGCTTCCCGAACGCGCCGATGACCGCGGTCGAGGGCGCCGACCCCGAGCGCCGACGGGCCCGGTTCGCCGAGTGGACGCTCGAGTGGGAGCCGGGGAGCCGGTTCGAGTACCACGCGAGCTCGGCGCACTGGGTGCTCGCCGACCTCATCGAGCGGGTGGCAGGCACCGACTTCCGCGATGTCGTCGAACGCGAGGTGTGCGCGCCGCTCGGCCTCCCCCGCCTGCTCGGGATCCGCCCCGACGAGCAAGACGGCATCGCGCCCGGGGTCGCCACCGGCGATCCCGCGGCCGCGCCCGTGCCGATTGACCCGACCGCGCTCGACCGGGCCGACGTGCGCGCCGCGGGCGTGCCCGGTGGCGGCGGGATCATGACCGCCGCCGACCTCGCCCGCTTCTACCAGGGCGTGCTCGTCGATCGCATAGGGCGATGGGACGCCGCGGTGCTCGCCGACGCGACGACCAACGTGCGCTGCGTGCTCCCCGACCCGCTCATGGGCGTACCCGCCAACCGCACGCTCGGTCTCGTGCTCGCGGGCGACGACGGCCTGCACCAGATGCGCTACGCGATGTTCGGGGCCGGGTGCTCACCGGGGTCGTTCGGCCACGCCGGCGCGTTCGGTCAGGTGGGCTGGGCCGATCCGGCCACCGGCACGTCGTTCGCGTTCCTGAAGAACGGCCTGAACGCCGACATGGTCGGCGACGCCGTGCACCTGCTCCCGATCGTCGATCTCGCCGCGGCGCTCGACTGAGCGGTTCCCCACCGCGCCCCGCCGGGGCGCGGGCTACATGCCGGGGAGGCCGAGCTTGCGGTGGTCCCAGGTGATGGTGCGATCGACGTGCAACTTCACGACGACGCGCTTGTGCAGCATCGCCTCCACGAAGGGCTTGAGCTCCTCGGTGTAGGGGGCGTTGTAGCGCTCGAACACGTTCACCCCGAGCTCCCACATGCGGTCGGGATCGTCGATGATCTCGCCCCGGCCGACGAGGGTGACGCCCCGCAGCTCGTCGTACGACTCCCCCGCTTCCACGAGCATCGTCATCCGCGGATCGCGGCGCAGGTTCACGACCTTCTGGGCCTTGGCCTTGGTCTCGAACGCCACCGCACCCTCGAGGAACCCGTACCACATGGCGACCGAGTGGATCGTGCCGTCGCCCGAGATGGTGGACATGGCGGCCGAGTGGCGCTCGGCGAGGAAGGCGTCGACCTCCTCGGGCGTCATCTGGATGAGCGCCCGCTGGTTGACCCCGTGGCCCATGGCGTCGGTCATGGGCCGGAGCATAGGTTGACGTGCCGATGAGCGGATCCGTGCACCTCGAGATCGACGGCCCCATCGCCGTCATCACCAACGACAACCCCGACAAGCACAACGCGTTCGACGACGACATGGACGCCCAGCTCTTCGCTGCGATCGATGCCCTCGTCGGCCGGGCCGACGTGCGGGCCGTCATCTGGCGGGGCGAGGGGAAGTCGTTCTCCTCGGGCCGCGACGTCGGCTCGATCGGCAACCTCCAGGTGCCCCTCTCGCACCACGAGCTCATGCGTCGGGGCCACCGGGGCATCCAGCGGCTCTGGGATCTCGACGCCCCGGTAATCGTCGCCTGCAAGGGCTGGGTGATGGGCGGGTCATTCCAACGGGCCCTGCTCGGCGACGTGCGGGTCGCGGCCGAAGGCACCCGCTTCCGACTCCCCGAGGTCGGCCACGGCGTCATCCCCGACACCGGCGGGGTCGCCGTGCTCCACCAGATGTGCGGACCGGGCGTGGTGAGCGACATGGTGCTCACCGGACGCATCCTCTCGGCCGAAGAGGCACTCGCCCACGGCGTGGTGAGCCGGGTGGTGCCCGCCGAGGAACTCGACCAGACCGTGCGCGAGATGGCCGAGCAGATCGCGGCCGCCCCGGCCGTCACCGTGAAGATGGCGCGTGAGGTGCTGCGCCATCTCTCGCTCCCGCAGATCCGGGCGTCGATGACCGACGAGATGATCTACCAGACCTTCATCAACCGCAGTGACGACTTCGCCGAGATGCGCGCCGCCCGCGCCGCCGAACGGCCGCCGCGTTACACGGGGAGCTGACGCCGTGCCCGACGACCTCACCGACGATTCCACCGACGACGCGCGCATCGGCCTGCCCGAGCCGCCCGCCCCCGGCGCCACCGCACTGCCCGCGGGCACCTTCGCCGGGGTGCCGGTCGTGGTGACCGGCAGCGGCACAGGGCTGGGCAAGGCGATTGCGGCCGAGTTCGCCCGCCTCGGCGCGGCGATGGTGATCGCGAGCCGCAAGCCGGAGCACCTCGCCGCGGCGGAGGCGGCCCTGGCCGAGCTCGGCGCACCGGTGCTCACGGTCGCGTGCGACATCCGCGACGCCGAGCAGATCGCCGCGCTGTTCGACACGGCCGAGGCCCGGTTCGGTCTCCCCGGCGTGCTCGTCAACAACGCCGCCGCGAACTTCCCGGTGCCGGCCGAGGACACCTCGCCGAACGCGTGGCGCACGGTCGTCGACATCACCCTCACCGGCACGTTCCTCTGCTCACGCGAGTTCGGGCGCCGCCACATCGCAGCGCGCACGCCGGGCTCGATCGTGAACGTCGGCGCGTCGTACGCCTGGACCGGCGGGCCCGGCTTCGCCCACTCGGCCGCGGCCAAGGCGGGTGTGAAGAACCTCACCGAGACCCTCGCGGTCGAGTGGGGGCCGTACGGCATCCAGGTGAACGGGCTCGTGCCCGGCCTGTTCCCCCACGAGGACATGACCGCCGACATCCGCGGCAACCTCGACCGCACCTCCGACAAGGAGGCGTGCCAGCCCGCTCTGCGCACCGGCCGCCGCCAGGAGCTCGGCTGGGCGGCGACCTTCCTCGCCTCGCCCTACGCCCGGTTCGTGTCGGGCCACACCCTCGTGGTCGACGGCGCCAACTGGCAGCGCCGATCGCTCACCAACCCGCCGGTGGTGCCGGTGCGCGAGCAGATGGGTCGCGGCCCGTTCGCGATCGAGGGCTGACGCCCTTCCCTGCGACCGCGCGCCGCAGCCGCCGAGCGATCAGCCGGTGCGGGCGAGCTTGCGCAACTTCACCCAGGCGTAGACCGACTGCGCGGCCAGCGCGATCACGACGCCCACGAAGATCGCGTGCGCTCGCGCCGCGATCGGCAGCACGATGACGAGCCCGGGGATGAACCAGAGCCAGAAGAACCGCATCCAGGGCCGCAGCATCTGCGAGCGGGCGTAGGGCGCGGCGAGCCGAGCGAGCGCGGGCTCCTCGGGAGTGCGCCCCATGCGCACGAGTCGCCGGAGCCTGCGCCGTTCGCCGGGGTCGAGGGCCGCCCACGCGGCGGCGAAGCCGGAGTCGGATGCGGCGGACGGGCCGGACGGGGTCATGGGGGCATCGTGGCACACCCGACCGGCCGTCCGCGCCCCCGGAGTGCCGACGTCAGAAAGCCGTCACGTCTTTGTGCGGAACGCGAAACGTAAGCGAGACGAACGGGAAACCGACCGTTCGTAGGTTCCCATCCGGACATCCGGTCCGCTGTTCCGTTCACTCGTACACGAGGAGGCAAGGTGCGCCATCGAGGTCTGATGCGTATCGCCGCCGTCGGTGTACTGACGGTGACGGCGCTCCTCCTCACTGCGGGGACCGCCTTCGCTTCCAGTACCGACGCCGGTGGCACAACGACCGAAGAGCTCACGCGCGGTGAAATCAGCATGAACCTGCTGTGGATCGTCATCGGCGCCGCGCTCGTCATCTTCATGCAGGCCGGCTTCGCGCTGGTCGAAACCGGGTTCTGCCGGGCCAAGCACGCGGCCCATGTGGTGACCACGAACCTGGCCATCTTCGGCCTCGGCTTCGTCGGCTACTACACGATCGGCTTCGGCCTCATGTTCGGCGGCTTCAGCTACTCCCTCTTCGGGATGAACGAGCCGGTCGGTAGCGCCCTCATCGGCTCCGGCAACTGGGTGTTCCTCTGGAAGGGCGGCTTCTTCCTCCAGGGCGGCGCCTACGACGTGAGCGTGCTCGCATTCTTCCTCTACATGGTCGCCTTCATGGACACCACGGCGACCATCCCGACCGGCTCGATGGCCGAGCGGTGGAAGTGGAACAGCTTCGCGATCTGGGGTCTGTTCTGCGGCGCGATCTACTACCCGCTCTTCGGCGCCTGGACATGGGGCGGCGGCTGGCTGGCCAAGCTCGGCGAGACCGCGGGCTGGGGCAACGGCTACGTCGACTTCGCGGGCTCGGGCATCGTGCACATGACGGGTGGCGTCGCCGCCCTGGCCGGTGCGCTCGTGCTCGGTCCCCGCATCGGCAAATACGGACCCGACGGGAAGCCCCGGACCCTCGCGGCCCACAGCATCCCGATGGCCATGACGGGCACGTTCATCCTGCTGTTCGGGTGGTTCGGCTTCAACGCCGCATCTACCTTCGCAGCCACCGACCACCGGTTCGCCGTGGTCGCCGCGAACACCGCCATCGCCGGGGCCTTCGGCCTCGTGATCTCGATGGTGTGGGTGCAGCTGCGCACCCCGAAGCACCAGCCCGATCCGGGCATGATCGCCAACGGTCTCCTCGCAGGCCTCGTCGCCATCACGGCACCGTGCGCCTTCGTCCAGCCCTACGCGGCGGCGATCATCGGCACCATCGCCGGGGTGATCGTGGTCGAGGCGGTGTGGTTCATCGAGAAGCGCGGCATCGACGACCCGGTCGGGGC
>JBJSXF010000149.1:0-23640 GCA_046086225.1 Actinomycetota bacterium
GAGTACTCGAACAGCCGCTGGCCGTCGCTCACGTCCTCACGCTCGGCCTTCCAGGTCACGGCCCAATTACGGGCCGTCTGGTCGGCGGTGAAGTCGGCGAGGGCCACGAGGAAGTCGCCGCAGGCCTCGGCCTGGATTTTCGTCTCCCGCGAGACCTTGTTCGGATCGTCTCCGAGGCCGGCGCGCAGTTGGGCGCACGCAGCCCGCAGCTGCTCGTCGTCACCGGTGGTGCCGAGGGCTTGCTCGACGGCCACCCGCTGGGTGCCGAGCTCCTTGCTGCTCGCCGCGAGAGCCTCCTCGGCCGCCGTGAGGGCGATGCCCGGACAGACCATGTACGCCGGGCAGGCGCCCTTCTCGGCCCGGGACGCGGCCAGGGCCGCGGTGGCCTGGGCCCGGGCCTCCTCGGGCTTCAGCGTGATCGAAAGGAGGTAGGCGACGATGTCGGAGATCGCCTGCGCGTTCTTGGGACCGCCGCCCTCGACGCCCCACGCCTGCATCGGCGAACCCGGTCGGCCGTAGTTCAGAATCTCGGTGATCTCGCAGACCGGTGGCGGGCTCTTCGCCAGCTTCGCCGCTTGGTCGAGACACTCGGGGTCTTCGGTGTAGCGCAGCCCCACGGTGTTGATCGCCGGGGCCTTCCACTGCACCCGTTGCCCGTCGATCGTCCACGGGGCGACACCGCCCTCGCCGTTGTCGCCGTGGCAGCCGGCGCACTGGAGCGAGAGGGCGGGGTTGTACTCGGGAACTCCGGGCCGGGCGTAGAAGACGGCGCCGCGTTCGACCTTGGTCTCGTCGAAATAGCTCGCCAATTCACCTTGGCGGCTCGGCTCCCGCAGCCAGTAGAGGGGCAGGGAGATCGCCACGATCGCCGCGAAGAACAGCGCCCAGCCGAGTACTCGCTCGAGTCGGCGGCTCTCGAGGTCCTCGTCGGGGAGGAATGGGCGGAGGTTCGCCGGGGCCTTGCCGTCGCCGCCGTGACGGCGCGGTGAGAGCACCGCCCAGACGAGGTAAGCAGCGAGCAGTCCGAGGGCGATGAAATTGAGGAGAATGATGTAGTGGCGCAGGTCGTTGCGCCAGATGGCGGCGGTCACGATGACGCTCCCCACGGGTTCCGGGCGCTCACGTGCAAAACGGGCCCTCCTGCTGTTGTCCGGTCGTGTCGGTGCCGATCGGCGGGCCGATGTAGACGGTTCCGGTGTCGACCGAGACGGCCCCGGAACCCGACACCGTCAGTCGGAACGAGTCGAGCCCGCGCGGCGCTGGTCCGGCAGTCTTCTCGCCGACCCGGTTGTACTTCGAGCCGTGGCAGGGGCACTCGAACCACTGCGACGACTGGCACCACGGGACCCGGCAGCCGAGGTGCACGCACCGCTGGTAGATCGCGACCAGTCCGTAGTCGGCCATGCCCTGGTAGATAGCGGGCTTGTAGACGACCTTGGCCTTGGCCAGCGCGCTCTTGTCGTCGGGGAACGGCTGCACGTAGGTGCGAGCCGCCGGCGCGTACCAGGGGGCCTTGGTGGTCGTCAGGTACTCCTTGATCTCGTCCTCGTTGCCGACGTCGAAGACCCCGCCGAACCCGACCTGGCCCTTGGGCGGCCAGAGGAAGGCGAGGAGCGCCGGGGCGAGCGCCGCCGTCGCGAAGCCGACCGCCGTGAGGAGGCCCCGGTTGAGGAATTGCCGCCGACTGACCCCGAGCTCCTCCTCGTCGACCGGCTCGTACTCCACGACGGTGCCCCGACCCCGGCGGAGCAGACCGCCGCCGGTCGGGCGGGTGCGGGCGGCGGACTCGATCTCGGCCGACGTCGACGCCGCTGCGCTCGGGGTGAGGTCGCGGCTGCGGGTCTCGCGGGAGAGTGCGCCGGTGGTCGACCGCGACCGGCCTGCGAGCAGGACGACCGAGGCCCCGGCGACGACGAGGATGGCGAGGATGGCGATGGCGATGGGCACGGCTCTCCTAGAGCTCGAAGTACACGCCGGCGTTCCAGGGGAACACGAAGTTGAAGCCTTCGCCCCGGAAGAACGAGCCGATGATGACGAGCACCGCCCACATCATCAGGAACATCGTCATCATGATGATGGCGAACTTCCGGTCGACGGGCTTGTTGGAGGGGTTGCGGTCGAAGAACGGCACGATGGCGAGCAGGGCCAGCGCGATGCCCGGGAGGGTCACGCCGGCGACCATCGGTTGGAACATCTTCAGCAACTCCTGCAGACCGAGGAAGTACCACGGGGCCTTCGACGGGTTCGGTGTGGCGTTGACGTCGGCCAGACCGAGGAGCGGCGCCTTCACGAGGGCCGAGAAGATGGTGACGAACGCGGTCATCGAGAGGATCGAGGCGAACTCGATCGACAGCAGATGCGGCCAGGTGTGCACCTTGTCCTGGGCCTCGGCTCGGGCCTGCTGGATCGAGCCCGACTTGACGACTGTGAGCAGCCGCTGGGTGTGCCCGCCGGGACCGGTGGTGGAGGGCGGCGGAGCGGCGACCGCAGTCGCCGCGGCGGTCTGACCAACCGGGGCGGCACCGCCACCCTCGCCGCCGGCCAGGTTTGCTTTGCGCTTGCGCGACCGCTCGAGGAGGTGGGCGGGAACGCCGCCCTTCGCCTCGGTGATCTGCTCGCCGGTGTCGGCGGCCGGAGCCGCCTCGGCGGGCGCGGCGGCCGGAGCCTCGGCCGCGGGTGCGGTCGGAGTCTCGGCCGCGGCCTCTTCGCCGCCGCCCTCGAGCGCCTTGCGACGCTCCTGGCTCCGACGGAGGAGGTGTTCGGGGATCTCAGCCATGCGCGGACGTCCTCACCTGATCAGAGCGGTCCGGAGATGCCGCCGTCCTTGCGGACGCGCCAGAAATGCACTGCCATGAAGATCACGATGACGAACGGGAGCATGAGTACGTGCAGCACGTACCAGCGCAGCAGCGTGTCGCTCCCGATCTCCTTGCTCCCGAGCAGCACGTACTTGACCTGGGGTCCGAAGACGGGCGTGTAGCCCATCATGTTGGTTCCCACGGTCACCGCCCAGAGCGAGAGCTGGTCCCACGGCAGCAGGTATCCCGTGAACGACAGCAGCAGGGTGAGGGTCAGCAGGATGATGCCGATCACCCAGTTGAACTCCCGGGGCGCCTTGTAGGCCCCGTGGTAGAAGACGCGGGCCATGTGCAGGAAGACCGAGAGCACCATGAGGTGTGCGGCCCAGCGGTGCATGTTGCGGACGAGCGATCCGAACGCCACCGCCGACTCGAGCGTCTGCACGTTGGAGTACGCCTCGGTGACGGTCGGCCGGTAGAAGAACATCAGGAAGATGCCGGTGACCGTCAGCAGGATGAAGAGGAAGAACGAGAGCCCGCCGAGGCACAGGGTGTAGGACACCTTGACCGCGTGCCGCTTCACCTTGACCGGGTGGAGGTGGTAGAGCACGTTGTTCATGATCACGTAACTGCGGTTCCGCGGGCTGTCGGTGTAGCCCTTGCGGAAGACCGAGCCCGGTCGGAAGATCGCGTTCCAGGCCTGGGAGCTGCGGGTCTTGTCGCCGAGGTCGGCGGCCTTCTCGCCCACCCGCTCGCGCAGGGTGGTGCGCCCTCCGGAGCCGTTCCCGTTGCCGTTGCCGTTGCCGTTCGCCACTGGTTCCTTCCTCCCCGCCGGCCTCAGAAGCGCACGCCATAGGCGTAGCCGTGGCGCATGGTGCGGTCGTTCGGGTCGCCGTCACGCCACTTGTCGGTGACCTTGCCCAACACGATGACTCCGGTGGGGCAGCGGTCGACGCACAGCGCGCAGCGGGTGCAGACGTCCTCGTCGACGACGAAGAAGACGTGGTCCTTGGGGTCCTCGCCCGGTCGGTCGGCGTTCACCGAGTCGGTGATCGCCTCGGTGGAGAGCATGTGGATGCACTTCCACGGGCAGATGTCGACGCAGCCCTCGCACATGATGCACTCGGCCTGGTCGATGTGCAGGAACTGCTTCGGCTTCACGGCCTGGGTCAGCCACTGCGGGTCGACCTCCTGCAGCACGTAGGAGGTCGAGAACTCGGGCATCGGCGGGTTCGCCTCGTTGCGGGCCACGTCAGGCCCCGCTCGTCGTCACGGGTCGGCCGTAGGCCGAGGTGCGTCGGGCGCGTCGGGCGCGCAGACGGGCGAGGGGCCCACCACCTTCGGTGCCCTCGTCGCCGGACTCTGCGGCAGCCTGCGCCTCCGCTGCGGTCTTGCGCTTCTGCCAGGCCGCGAACATCGCGATGTTGATCACGAGCACGACGATGTAGATGCCGCCCGCGACGGCGTCGACGAACTTGTCGCGCGTGATGTCGAACGGCGGGAGGTTGGCGCCCCACTGGTCCTGCTGCAGCATGAAGGTCGCCGAATCGAAGTTGAGGTACGAGTTGCCGAAGACGATCCACTCGGACGGGATGACCGCATAGCCGAGGATGAACATCACCCACACGTACATCGCCCCGACGATCGTCGCCGCCCAGGTTGCAGGCTCGTCGGAGCGCTTCGGTCGCTTGAGCGCAATGCGAGCGGCGACGAGGCCGATCACGAAGAGGATCGTCGCCCAGATCATGCGGCCGGCGGGCCGCACCCACTCCGACTGCTCGTAGCGGAAGCCGTCGCTGAAGCTGAACTGGACCCACGGAACACGCGACGGCAGGAGGTTGGGCACGTCCAGCGCCAGCAGGTTCCATGCGTGCGGGTTGCGCATGATCCGGAAACGCCCTTTCGGTGTCGGCCGGGAGAATCTTGCTACCACGCGCGTCGGGCACGCAGCGCATTGTCGGCGCCCATTGTGGCGCATGCGGGACGCCTCGCGCCGGGACGCCCGCCGCTTCGTCGCGCGAGCCCCGCGCATGTGATCATGTGCATGTGACGGAGCGGTACGACGTCCTCGTGGTGGGTGGGGGTCCGGCCGGCGCGGCGGCGGGCTACTGGCTCGCCCAGCGCGGTCGCCGGGTGCTCGTGGTCGAGAAGAAGCGCTTCCCCCGAGAGAAGACCTGCGGCGACGGGCTGACGCCCCGGGCCGTACGGCAGCTCGAGGACATGGGGCTCGCCTCGGCGCTCGCCGATCACCGGCGGATCGACGGCCTCCGGTCGATCGGGCACGGCATCACCCTCGAGCTGGCCTGGCCCGAGCATCCGGACTTCCCGTCCTACGGCTACGTGGTTCGGCGGCGCGAGCTCGACGGCATGGTGGCGGGACGGGCGGCCGAGGCCGGGGCCGAGGTCCGCTATGGCACCGAGGCGGTCGCTCCGATCCTGGAGGACGGCCTCCTGACCGGCGCCGTGCTCCGCACGGGCGGTTCGACCACGGAGAGCGTTCAAGCGACCCTTGTAGTCGTCGCGGACGGCGCGAATTCCCGGTTCGGCCGGGCCCTCGGCACGGCCCGGGACCGCTCCTATCCCTTGGGGATGGCGATCCGGGGCTACTACCGGAGCGAGTTCCACGACGAGCCCTGGATCGAGAGCCATCTCGACATTCGGGATAAAGAGGGCAATCACCTCCCCGGTTACGGGTGGATCTTCCCCGTGGGCGACGGTTCGGTCAACGTCGGCGTCGGCCTGTTGTCCACCTTCTCGGGCTGGAAATCGGTCAATACGTCCCGGCTCATGGAGGCGTTCTGCGAGACGGCGCCCGCCCGCTGGGGGATCACGCCCGAGACCTCGATGTGCGCCCCGACCGGCGGTCGCCTGCCCACGGGGGGCTCGGTGCTCCCCCGGGTCGGGCCGACCTTCGTGGTCTGCGGGGACGCCGCCGGGTTCGTCAACCCCTTCAACGGCGAGGGCATCTCGGTCGCCTACGAGACCGGGCGGCTGGCCGCCGAGGCGGTCGATCTGGCCCTGGCCGCCGGCGACGGTCGGGCGCTGCAGACGTACGACGACCGGCTCGACGAGATCTACGGCCTCTACTTCAAGACGGCCCGGGCCTTCGTGCGGGCCATCGGCAACCCGGCGGTGATGCGCGAGCTCACCCGGATCGGCTTCCGCAGTCGCACGCTCATGGAATGGGTGCTGCGCATCATGGCCAACCTGCTCCGACCCGACGAGCTCGGTCCGGCCGAGGCGGCATACCGGTCGGTCGCCGCGCTCGTACGCGTCGCCCCCGAGCCCTGACGACCGCGCGGCGAACGGCGTCGCGTCGTCCGAGCCGCGAGCCGGTGCGGGGTGTCGGGTAGCGTGCCGCCGTTCCTCTCGTCCGTCGAGGAGATTGCGTGAGCGACTACCTGCCGATCCTCGTGATGGCCGGCGTCGTCGTGGCCTTCGTCCTGCTCTCGTTCATCGCATCCCAGCTGCTCGCCCCGCAGCGGCCGCATGCGGCCAAGCAGGCACCGTACGAGTGCGGGATCGTGCCCGAGCAGGAGCCGGCTGAACGCTTCCCGGTCAAGTTCTACCTGGTCGCGATGAGCTTCATCGTGCTCGACGTCGAGATCGTGTTCCTCTACCCGTTCTCGGTCGTGTTCCGCGACCTCGGGGGATTCGGCCTCTTCGCGATGGCCGTGTTCGTGCTCGTCCTCCTCGTGCCGTTCGCCTACCTCCTCTCGGTCGGCGCGCTCGATTGGGGGCCGGTGCGACGCGTACTCGAGCGCGCCCCCGGTCCGGTGCTGCGGGCGCCGGAAGCGGTCCTCGAACCGCCGAGGCGTGCGGAGGAGGCTGCCTGATGGGACTCGACCAGGTTCCCCACAACTTCCTCACGGCCCGGCTCGAGGACCTCGTCACTGGGGCCGCCGCAACTCGGTGTTCCCCGCCACGTTCGGGCTCGCGTGCTGCGCGCTCGAGATGATGGCAACCGGCGCTGCGCACTACGACCTCGCCCGCTTCGGGATGGAGGTCTTCCGGGCGTCACCGCGCCAGGCCGACCTCATGATCGTGGCCGGACGCGTCTCCCAGAAGATGGCCCCGGTGCTGCGCCAGGTCTACGACCAGATGGTCGAGCCCAAGTGGGTGATCTCGATGGGCGTGTGCGCGAGCAGCGGCGGGATGTTCAACAACTACGCGATCGTGCAGGGGGTCGACCAGATCGTGCCGGTCGACGTCTACGTGCCCGGCTGCCCGCCCGGCCCCGAGACGCTCCTCCACGGGATCCTCACGCTCCACGAGCAGATCCGCACCGGCGAGCTGCTGCAGCGGCGGGCCGACTCGCCCACGGGCGGCGCGGCGATCGACCTCGGCACCATCCCCGCTCCGGTGGCGGGTTGAGGGGACGACGCCACCCGTGACGAACGTCGACGAGACCCCTCGTGAAGTTGATCACGAGCCGACCGACGAGGTCGCGGCCGCGATCTGCGAACGGTTCTCCGGCTCGGTGGCGACCACGAGCCACGGGCAGGTCGTCGTTCACGTGGCGCGAGAGGCCCTCGCCGACGTCGCCCGCTCCTTGCGCGACGACGAGGGCTTCACGATGTGCGTCGACATCACGGCGGTCGACCACCTGCGCACGCCCGGACGTTCCCTTCCCGCCGGAATCGGGCCCGAGCGCTTCGAGGTGGTGGCGAACTTCCTCGCCCACGCTCGCAACCGCCGGGTCCGGGTGGTGGCCCAGGTCCCGGCCGGCGATCCGGTCGTCCCGTCGCTCACCGGCATCTATCCCGGCACCGAGTTCCCCGAGCGCGAGGTCTACGACCTGCTCGGTATCTCGTTCTCCGACCATCCCGACCTCACCCGGATCCTCATGCCCGACGACTGGGTCGGACACCCGCTGCGCAAGGACACCGCCGCCGCGCGCGTGCCCGTCACCTTCAAGGAGAGCCCGAGCCCGCGATGACCAAGGCCGACCCGGACCTCGACCGCCTCGAGGCGCAGACCGACGAGGGCGCCCAGGAACTGCGCACCCGCTCGCGCTCGCGCGAGGTCGTCCTCACAGGCGGCGGGATGTGGCCCGAGGACGAGCTCGGCGACACGATGATCATCAACATGGGTCCCCAGCACCCTTCCACCCACGGGGTGCTGCGGCTCATGATGGAACTCGACGGTGAGGACGTCGTCCGGATCAAGCCGATCGTGGGCTACCTCCACACCGGTATGGAGAAGACCGCGGAGGAGCTCACCTACGTGCAGGGGACGACGAACGTCTCCCGCATGGACTACGCGTCCAACTTCGCCAACGAGCTCGTGTTCTCGATGGCGGTCGAGCGGCTCCTCGACGTGGAGCTGCCGCCCCGGGCCCAGTGGATCCGCATGATGATGTGCGAGCTCTCCCGGATGGCCTCGCACCTGCTCTTCCAGGCCACCAACGGCATGGACATCGGCGCGGTGTCGATGATGCTGTACGGCTGGCGGGAACGCGAAGAGGTGCTCCGCCTCTTCGAGTACATCACCGGCCTGCGGATGAACTGCAACTACATCCGGCCGGGGGGCGTGGCCGCCGACCTGCCCGACGGCTGGCAGGCCAAGGTGCTCGAGGTGTGCGACACCGTCGAGGCCGGCGTCGCCGAGTACGACCTGCTCCTCAGCGAGAACCCGATCTGGCGCGAACGCACCATCGGCATCGGCACCATCACCACCGAGCAGTGTCTCGAGCGCGGCCTCACCGGGCCGATCCTGCGTTCGACCGGCTTCGCCTGGGACCTCCGCAAGGCCCAGCCCTACCTCGCCTACGACGAGGTCGACTTCGATGTCGTCTACACCGAGAACGGTGACGTCTTCGACCGCTACCGGATCCGGCTGCACGAGATCCGCGAGTCGATGCGGATCGTGCGCCAGTGCGTCGAGCGAATGCCCGACGGCGACTATCGCATCCAGGACAAGAAGGTGACCCCGCCGCCCCGGGCGCGCATCGACGAGTCGATGGAAGCGCTCATCCACCACTTCAAGCTGTTCACCGAGGGCTTCAAGGTGCCGGCGGGGGAGACCTACGTCGCAGTGGAGTCCCCGCGGGGCGAGTTGGGCTGCTACATGGTGAGCGACGGCTCGGGCAAGCCGGTGCGGATGCACATCCGCGGCCCGTCGTTCTACAACCTGCAGGCGATCGAGCCGATGGGGGGCGACAGCCTCGTCGCCGACGCGGTGGCGATCGTCTCGAGCATCGACCCGATCATGGGCGAGGTCGACCGGTGAGCTTCTTCGACGAGCAGCATCTCGCCCGGGCGCGCGAGGCGGTGGCGCGGTACCCGCGGGCCAAGTCGGCGATCCTCCCGCTCGCCCACCTCGCCCAGGACCAGCACGGCTGGCTCAGCCCCGAGGCGATCTCGGAGATCGCCGATCTCACCGGCACCACGGCGGCCGACGTGCTCGGAACGGTCTCCTTCTACACGATGTTCAAGCGCCGCCCCTGCGGGCGGCTGCTGGTGTCGGTGTGCACGAACGTGACCTGCCTCGTCACCGGCGGACCCGAGGTGCTCGAGCACCTCGAGGGTCGCTACGCGCTCGAGGAGGACGTCACCGTCGAGGAGGTCGAGTGCCTCGCCGCGTGCGGCTCGGCCCCGGCCATGCAGGTCAACTACGAGTTCCACGAGCACCTCACGCCCGAAGGCGCCGAGGCGATCGTGGAGGAGTACCGCCGCGGTGCCCGCACGGCCCGCACGATCTCGGGAGCACCCGTCGATGCCTGAGGAGACGCGCATCATCACCCGCCGCCTCTACGAGCAGCCGGACGACTCCTGGACCCTGGCCGGCGCCACCGCCGGCGGCGCCTACGAGGTGCTGCGCGATGTGCTGCGGGTCGGCGACCCTGCGGCCGTGCAGGAGCAGGTACGCCTCTCGGGTCTCCGGGGCCGGGGTGGGGCCGGCTTCCCGACCGCGACGAAGTGGTCGTTCCTCCCCGAGGGTGTGTACCCGCGCTACCTCGTCGTGAACGCCGACGAGGGTGAGCCCTCGACGTTCAAGGACCGCATGCTCATCGAGCGCGATCCGCACCAGCTGGTCGAGGGGATCGCCGTCGCGTCCTACGCGCTCGGCTGCAACCAGGCCTTCGTCTACCTGCGCGGGGAGTTCGGTCTCGGCTACGACCGGCTCGCCGCCGCGATCGCCGACGCGCGCGCCGCCGGCTTCCTCGGCACCGACATCCAGGGCTCCGGCTTCGACCTCGACATCGTCGTGCACCGGGGCGCGGGGGCCTACATCTGTGGTGAGGAGACGGCGCTCATCGAGTCGCTCGAGGGCGAGCGGGGCATGCCGCGCATCCGACCGCCGTTCCCGGGGGTCGCCGGCCTCTACGCGAAGCCGACCGTCGTCAACAACGTCGAAACCATCTCGACCGTGCCCCACATCGTGCGCATGGGCGGCGAGGAGTACGCCAAGCTCGGCGTCGATCGCTCCACCGGCACCCGGATCTTCTCGGTGTCGGGCAACGTCACCCGCCCCGGCAACTACGAGGTCGAACTGGGCATGACCTTCCGTGAGCTCATCGACGGGCTGGCGGGTGGGGTACCCGAAGGCCGGGCGATCAAGTTCTTCATCCCGGGCGGCGCGTCGTCCCAGTGGCTCGTCGGCATCGACGAGCACCTCGACGCCCCCCTCGACATGGACTTCGTGCAGCAGAACTTCGGCGTGATGCTCGGCTCGGGGGCGATCATGGTCTTCGACGAGACCGTCGATCCGGTGCTCGTGGCCTGGCGCCTGGCGAAGTTCTTCGCGCACGAGTCGTGCGGCAAGTGCACGCCGTGCCGAGAGGGCACCGGCTGGATCGAGAAGGTGCTCTACCGCATGTCGCACGGCGAGGGTCGGCCCGAGGATCTCGATCTGCTCGTCTCGGTCGGTGGCTCGATCTCGCCGGGAGTGGTGAACGCGCCGTTCGCCCAGACCACGATCTGCCCGCTCGGACCGTCGGCGGTGAGCGCGGTCGCCAGCCTCAACCGCTACTTCCGGGACGAGATCGAGGCTCGCCTGGGCGTCGGAGCCGCCTCGTGAGCACCACCGAGCCGACCGAGGCGCCGGCGAAGCAGACCGTCACCGTGACGGTCGACGGCACCACGTTCGAGGCCGAGCCGGGCGAGCTGCTCATCAAGGCGGCCCAGGACCACGGTGTGTTCATCCCGCGGTTCTGTTGGCACGAGCGCATGAAGCCGGTCGGCATGTGCCGCATGTGCCTGGTCGAGGTCGAAGGCGTGCGCGGCTATCCGCCGGCCTGCACGACCCCGGTCGCCGACGGCATGGTCGTCCACACCCGGTCGGAGACCGTCAGCGACATCCAGGACGGCGTGCTCGAGCTCCTGCTCGTGAACCACCCGCTCGACTGCCCGGTCTGCGACCGCGGCGGCGAGTGCCCGCTGCAGGACCAGACCGTTGCCTTCGGCCCGGGTGAGTCGCGCTTCGTCGAGGAGAAGCGGCACTACCCGAAGCCGATCCCGCTCTCGGGACTCGTGCTGCTCGACCGCGAACGCTGCATCCAGTGCGCCCGGTGCACCCGGTTCGCCGACGAGATCGCGGGCGACACCCTCATCGACTTCACCGAGCGCGGCGACCGCACCCAGGTGCTCAACTTCGCCGAGGAGCCCTTCGACTCCTACTTCTCGGGCAACACGGTGCAGATCTGCCCGGTGGGCGCGCTCACGGCCTCGCACTACCGCTTCCGGGCCCGGCCCTGGGACCTCGCGACCGAGGAGACTTCGTGCACGGCCTGCGCGGTGCAGTGCCGGGGCGCGGTGCAGTCGTCGTCGAACCGCCTGGTTCGGCTGCTGGGCATCGACTCCGATGCGGTCAACCACGGCTGGCTCTGCGATAAGGGGCGCTACGCCCTCGACTGGGTTCACGCCGACGACCGCATCCGCGAGCCGCACGTCCGCGAGCAACGCGAGCTGCGACCGGTGTCGTGGCCGGAGGCGCTCGACGCCGCGGCCGCGCATCTGCGCCACGCCCTCGACACCTCGGGTCCGGATTCGATCGCGGTGCTCGGCGGTGCCCGGGGCACGGTCGAGGACGCCTACCTGTGGGCCCGCCTCGCCAAGGGCGTGCTCGGCACCGACCACGTCGACGCCCAGCTCGGCGACGGCCTGCCCGCCGACGCCGTCCTCGGCATGCCCCGGGCGACGATCGGTGATCTCGACCGGGCGTCGGCCGTCGTGCTCCTCGCCCCCGATCTCGAGGAGGAGCTGCCGGTGCTCGCGCTCCGGCTCCGTCGGGCGGTCGTCGAGCTCGGCGTACCGCTCATCGACTGCGCACCGGTCGCGCACAAGCTCTCCGATCGGGCCCACGTCGTGGCCCGGATCCTCCCCGGTGAAGGTCTCCCCGACCACGTGGTCGGTCAGGTCGCCGACGCCCGGGTCGGCCGCTCGGGTCCGCTCGTCGTGATCCTCGGCCGCGGCAACCTCGCCGCCCGCCCGGAGGCGACCCTCGCGGCGGCGGCCGCCCTCGCCGGTCCCGACACCCGCTACCTCTCGGCCCTGCGTCGCGGTGACGTCCACGGCGCGCTCGAGGCCGGCCTCGCGCCCGGGTTCCTCCCGGGGCGGGTCACCCTCGACGGCGGGCGCGAGTGGTTCACCGAGCGCTGGGGACGCGTCCCCGCCGCGACCGGACTCGACGCGGAGGGCATCCTGCGGGCCGCGGTCGACGGTCGTATCGAGGTGCTCGTCCTGCTCGGCGCCGACCCGGTCGCCGACTTCCCCGACGCCACGCTCGTGCGGGACGCGCTCGACGCGGTGCCCACGGTGATCGCAGTGGATGCGTTCCTCTCGGGCTCGACCCGGCGGGCCGACGTCTTCCTGCCGGCCACGGTGTGGGGCGAGAAGTCGGGAACGGTCGTCAACCTCGAGGGTCGGGTCCAGCCCGTCCGGCGCCGGGTGGCGCCCGAAGGGGCGGTGATGGACGACTGGCGGATCGCGGTCGAGCTCATGGAGCGTCTCGGCGCGCCGGTCGATCTCGCCGCCGTCGACGAGGTCACCGACGAGATCGCGGCCAACGCCCCGGCCTTCGCCGGGGTGACCGCCGAGCTGGTCCACCGGGCGGCCGACGGCGTGGTCCTGCCGCTCGCTTCGCGCGCCGACGAGATCGTCTGGCGCAGTGGCGGGCTCTCGCTCGGGACCGGTGAGGGCGGCGAGAGCTGGGAGCCGATCCGGGTCGAGATCGCCGAGGCCGACGCGGGTGATGCGGCCGCCGAGGCCGACGCGAGTGATGCGGCCGCCGAGGCCGACGCGAGTGATGCGGCCGCCGAGGCCGACGCGGGTGATGCGGCCGCCGACGTCGCCGAGGCGGCGACGGAGACGCCCGCCCCACCGGCGCTGCACGAGTGGTCGGGTGTCGCGGCGAACGCACCGGCGCCGCCACGCGACGCGTACGCTCTGCGCCTCGTGACCGGACGTCGCTGCTTCGATCGGGGGCGGGCCCTCAGCGCCACCCCCGCCCTCGCGGCGCTCGCGGCCGAACCGGTCCTGCGGGCGAATCCCGTCGACGTCACCCGCATCGGCAGCGACCAGGGGTCGGTCCGGGTCACCTCGGCCCGGGGCTCGCTCGTGGTGCGGATCGTCGCCGACGGGCGGGTGCCGGTCGGGGTTGCCCGCTTCGATCTGCCGGCCGACGGTGACGGACCGTCCGAGCTCATCGACGTCGCCGCGCCCGTCACCGATCTGCGGGTGGAGACGGTCCGGTGACGGTTCCCGTGCTCGGTGCCGATCCGCTGTTCTCCGGGCCGATCACCGGTTCGGTGCTGCTCGTCGTGCTCATCAAAGTGGTGACCGCGTTCGCGGTGCTGCTCGTCTCGGTGATGCTCTACATCTGGGCGATGCGCAAGGTCATCGCCGACATGCAGAACCGCATCGGGCCCAACCGGGCCGGTCCGTTCGGCGTGCTCCAGACCCTCGCCGACGGCATCAAGCTCTTCTTCAAGGAGCAGTCGATCCCCGACTCGGCCGATCGCACCGTGTTCCGGCTGGCGCCCTACCTCTCGATCCTCCCGGCCTTCCTGCTCTTCTGCGTCGTGCCGATCGGTGGCGAGGTGTCGATCCTCGGTGAGCGCACCTTCCTCCAGGTCGCCGATCTGCCGATCGGCGCCCTGTTCATCCTGGCCATGTCGGGCATCGGCATCTACGGCGTCATGCTCGCGGGCTGGTCATCGGGCTCGAAGTACCCGCTGCTCGGCTCGGTGCGGGCCTCGGCCCAGCTCCTCTCCTACGAAGCCGCGTTCGGGCTGGCGATCGTCGCGGTGCTCATCCAGGCGGGCACCCTCTCGACCCACGAGATCGTGTTCGGCGCCGACGGTATCGGCGGCCAGTACGGCACCTCGTGGCACTCCGTCTTCACGGACGCCTACTGGCCCCGCACGTTCGTGGCCTTCGTCATCTTCCTCATCGCGGCGACCGCCGAGGTCAACCACCCGCCGTTCGACCTCGTCGAGGCCGAGCAGGAGCTCGTGGGCGGGTTCAACACCGAATACACGGGCATCCGGTTCGCGATCTTCTTCCTCGCCGAGTTCATGAACGTGATCACGATGTCGGCGATCGCGGTGACCCTGTTCCTGGGCGGCCCGTCGGGGCCCGGTATCGGCACCGGCGACGGCGTGGTCAACACGTGGCTCATGCCGATCTTCTGGTTCCTCGTGAAGGTGCTCGCCCTGCTCTTCGGCACGGTCTGGCTGCGGGCCTCGCTCCCGCGGATGCGCTACGACCGCCTCATGGCGCTCGGCTGGAAGTACCTCATCGAGATCGCGGTGCTCTGGGTGATCGTGACCGCGGCCCTCCAGGTGGGGAGCGACCAGGGCTGGAACCTGGCCCTGACCGCCCTCATCTCGGTGGCGATCGCGGGTGGCGCCTACGGGCTCCTGTATCTCTCGATGCCCCGGCCGGGCGAGGCGCTCGAGGAGATCCGCTGATGGGTCGCTTCTCCGGATTCCTGGTGACCCTCCGGCAGATGGGCCGACCGCGGCTCACCACCGAGTACCCGAAGGTCAAGCACGACAAGCCCGCGCGGGTGCACGGCCGCCACGTCCTCAATCGCTACGAGGACGGCATGGAGAAGTGCATCGGGTGCGAGCTGTGCGCCGGGGTGTGCCCCGCCCGCTGCATCTACGTCCGCGGAGCCGAGAATCCGGTCGACGCTCCCGTCTCGCCGGGCGAGCGCTACGGCTTCGTCTACGAGATCAACTACCTGCGCTGTATCCACTGCGACCTCTGCGTGGAGGCCTGCCCGACCGAGGCCATCACCGAGACGAAGCTCTTCGAGTTCTCCTTCGCGAGTCGCGAGGACGCGATCTACACGAAGGCCGAGCTGCTCGTCGACGACGAGGGCCGGGCCCGGCGGCAGCCCTGGGAGCTGTGGCTGGGGGGCGAGGACGACGACACGAGCGCCTGGATGCGGGCGACCTCGCCCGCCGGGTCGGCCGACTACGAGGGTCGGGTCAACTGGTCGGGTGAGCTCGGCTTCGGGGTGCGGTCCCCCGAGCAGGGCCAGCGCGCGAACCGACCGGGGAACGGCGCCTGATGGAAGCAGTCGTCTTCTTCGTCTGCGCCGCGGCGGTGCTCACCGGGGCGTTCGGGGTCATCCTCGCCCGCAACCCGGTGCACTCGGCGCTGTTCCTCCTCATGACCCTCGTCGGGATCGCGGTCCTCTACCTCCAGCTCGCGGCGGCCCTCGTCGCCGCCATCCAGATCGTCGTCTACGCGAGCGCGATCGTCGTGCTGTTCCTCTTCGTCATCACGCTCCTCGGCGTCGACCGAGCCGAGCCGACCGAGTCGACCCGTCGCCTCCAGACGCCGGTCGCGGTCGTGCTCGGGGCGCTGTTCGTGGTGGGTGTGATCGCGCTCGCCGGCGACACGTGGGCGACCGGCGCCCGGTCGGTGCGGGGCCCCCTCGCCCCGGCCCGCACCGGCAACGTCGAGACGCTCTCCCGCGTGCTGTTCACCGACTACATCTGGGCGTTCGAGATCACGGCGGTCCTGCTTGTGATCGCCGTCGTGGGCGGTGTCGTGCTCGCCCGCCGCAGCAGTCGGCGCGAGTCGTCGGGTGGGGAGGGTGTCGCGTGAGCGCCGCTCTGCGCATCTCGCCCTCGTACTACCTCGTGCTGGCCGCGCTGCTGTTCACGGTCGGCGCCGTCGGCCTGCTGGTGCGCCGCAACACCATCGTGATGTTCATGTGCATCGAGCTGATGCTGAACGCGGCCAACCTCACGTTCGTCGCCTACGCCAAGGCCCTCGACGACATCAGTGGCCAGGTGACCGTGTTCTTCACCCTCGTCGTGGCTGCCGCCGAGGTGGCGGTCGGACTGGCGATCATCGTGGCCATCTTCCGCCGCCGTCAGGACGTGACGGCCGATGACGTGAGCACGCTCGGGGGCTAGCCGTGGACGCGCGCGATCTCCTCCACCTCGCCTGGGTGATCCCGGCGCTGCCGGCGCTCGGTGCCGTCGTGCTCCTGCTCGTCGGTCGTCGGATCGGCGAGCCGCGGGCGGGCTGGCTCGCCACGGCCATGATGGGCCTCTCCTTCGTGGCCTCGGTCGTCGCCTTCTTCGCGCTGCGCTCCCTCCCGGGCGAAGCCCGGGTCGACTTCGCCGAGAACGTCAGCCAGGGCTACACCTGGATGAAGGTCGGCGGGCTCACGGTCGACTTCCGCTTCCTGGTCGATCCCCTCTCGTCGACCATGACCCTCTTCATCACCGGGGTCGGGACGCTCATCCACGCCTACGCGATCGGCTACATGCACGGCGATCCGCGGTTCTCGCGGTTCTTCGCGTACCTGAACCTCTTCGCGGCCTCGATGCTCGTGCTCGTGCTCGGCTCGGGCTTCGTCACCACGTTCATGGGCTGGGAGGGCGTCGGCCTGTGCTCGTACCTGCTCATCTCGTTCTGGTTCGAACGGGAGTCGGCGGCGGTGGCGGGCAAGAAGGCGTTCGTCACCAACCGGATCGGTGACGTCGGATTCCTGCTCGCGATGTTCCTGATCTTCCGCAACCTCGGCTCGCTCGGCTACGGATCGCTGGAAGGTGCGGTCGACCTCCCGGGCTCCACGGTGACGGCCATCGCCCTGCTGCTCTTCGTGGGTGCCGTGGGCAAGAGCGCCCAGTTCCCGCTGCACATCTGGCTGCCCGACGCGATGGAAGGGCCTACCCCGGTCTCGGCCCTCATCCACGCAGCCACGATGGTGACCGCCGGCGTCTACCTCGTGGCCCGGGCGCACCCCTTCTTCGAGGCCTCGGCCCACGCGGGCACGGTCGTCGCGTGGGTCGGTGCCTTCACGGCGATCTTCGCGGCGACCACGGCGATCGTGCAGAACGACATCAAGCGGGTGCTCGCCTGGTCGACCGTGAGCCAGCTCGGCTACATGTTCCTCGCCGCCGGGATCGGCGCGTACACGGCGGCGATCTTCCTCATGGTGGTGCACGCCTTCTTCAAGGCCCTGCTCTTCCTCGGTGCGGGCTCGGTCATCCACGGGCTCCACGAGGAGCAGGACATGCGCCGGATGGGCCGCCTGCGGGCGCTCATGCCGATCACGGCGGGCACCTTCATCGTCGGGTGGCTCGCGATCGCCGGGGTGGTGCCGCTCTCGGGCTTCTGGGCGAAGGACGAGGTGCTGGCCCAGGCCTGGTTCCGGGGCGAGTACGCGCTGTGGGCGGTCGGGCTCGTCGGCGCGCTGTTCACTGCCTTCTACATGACCCGCCAGGTGATCCTGGTCTTCTTCGGCAACGACCGACGCGACCACGAGGTGCACGCCCACGAGTCGCCGTGGATCATGCTGGCCCCGCTCGGCGTGCTCGCCGGCCTCTCGGCGATCGGCGGGCTCCTCAACCTCCCGTTCACGAACGCCGGGCTCGACTTCCTGCATCACTGGCTCGAGCCGGTGTTCGAGGGTGTGCCCGAGCCCCACGCCTCGTCGTTCGCGCAGGGCTTCGTGCTCTCGACCGTGGCCCTCACGGTGGCGGTGGCCGGGATCCTCGTCGCCTTCTCCATCTACCGACGCGGGCTGCCCGACCCCGAACGCGACCCGGTCGTCGAGCGGCTCGGACCGCTGTCGCGTGTCCTCGCCAACGCCTACTTCGTCGATGCGGGCATCGCCCGGCTCGTGGCGGGTCCGCTCTCGGCGTTCGCCCGCTTCCTGGCCGGTCCCGTCGATCGCGACGTCATCGACGGCACGGTGAACGGATTCGGCGAGACGACCACCCGGCTGAGCGGCGCCGTGCGGCGACTGCAGACCGGACTCGTCCGAAACTACGCCCTCGCCGTCGTGCTCGGTGCGGTGCTGATCCTGCTCTACGTCGTCGCCCGGGCGAGCTTCTGATGTTCGACTTCCCGATCCTGACGGCGCTCGTGCTCGTGCCCTTCGCCGGGGCCGCGATCACTGCGCTCATGCCCGTCCGGAGACCCGAGCTCGCTCGCGTCGTCGGCTACGCCACGAGCGTGGCGGTGGCCGGGATGACGGTGCCGCTTCTCACCGAGTTCGTCACCGGGTCCGACGCGACGCGCTACCAGTTCACCGAGAGTCACTCGTGGCTCGGCGCGCTGGGCATGCGGTGGACGCTCGGGGTGGACGGCATCTCCCTCTTCATGGTGGCGCTGACCGCGCTGCTCATCCCGATCGGTCTGCTCGCTTCGGCGAACGTCGGGAACGCCAAGGCCTTCACGATCTGGATGCTGGCGCTCGAGGGCGCGGTCATCGGCGTCTTCGCGTCGCTCGACACGATGATGTTCTTCATCTTCTTCGAGTTCGCCCTCGTTCCCATGTACTTCCTCATCGCCGGGTGGGGGCACGGCGGCCGTCGCTACGCGGCGATGAAGTTCTTCCTCTTCACGATGGCGGGCTCGGCGTTCCTCTTCGTGGGCATCCTGTCGGTCGCATTCATGCGGGTCGCGTGGCTCGGTGACCGTGGGCTCCCCGACCGGCTCTCGTTCGACGTCCGGGTCCTCACCGACTTCGCGGCGAACCACATCAGCGGGGCGCCGGCCGTGGCGCTCTTCCTCGCCTTCGCGATCGGCTTCGCGGTGAAGGTGCCGATCGTGCCCTTCCACACCTGGCTCCCCGACGCCCACACCGATGCGCCGACCGCCGGGTCGGTGGTGCTGGCCGGCGTGATGCTGAAGATGGGTGCCTACGGGTTCCTGCGCTTCGCGGTGCCGTTCTTCCCGGAGGCGGCGGTCGACCTCGCCCCGGTGCTCCTGGTGGCCGCCGTGCTCGGGATCATCTACGGCGCGATCGTCGCCGCGGTGCAGCCCAACCTGAAGCGGATCGTGGCCTACTCGTCGGTCGCCCACCTCGGCTTCGTGGTCCTCGGGATCTTCGCCTTCACCCGGCAGGGGATGTCGGGCGCGGTGTTCACCATGATCTCCCACGGGCTCACGACCGGGGCCCTGTTCCTTCTGCTCGGCATGCTCTACGAGCGGCGCCACACCTACGAGATCTCGGCGTACCGTGGCATCTGGAAGGCGGCGCCGGTCTTCGGCGGGCTCTTCGTGGCCGCGACCTTCGCGTCGATCGGCCTGCCGGGCTTCTCGGGCTTCGTCGGGGAGTTCCTCTCGATGCTCGGCGCGTTCCTCACGGCCCGTTGGTACGTCGTGGTGGGGTCCTTCGGCGTGGTCCTCGCCGCCGTGTACATGCTCTGGGCCGTGCAGCGGGCGTTCACGGGTGAGCCCGACGAGGAGAACGCGGCCACGCCCGACATCGGTGCCCGTGAGTTGGTCACCGTCGTGCCGCTCCTCGGCCTGTCGCTCTTCCTGGGCTTCTTTCCCGGGCCGGTGCTCGACCGGATCGGCCCGTCCGTCGACCGGCTCGTCGAGCACGTGCGGATCCACACCGACCTCTCGGTGCCCGCGGTCTCCGACGTGGGTCCGGCGGTGGTGACCCACGGGGAGACCTCGTCCGGGGCTCCGGCCGAGAGCGATGGTTCGGACGACTCCGGAGGTGAGCACCCGTGACCTCCGCCGGCGCCCCCGACCTCGTCACCCCGCCGGTCGACTGGCTCGCGGTTGCGCCCGCGCTCGCCCTCTTCGCGGCGGCGATCACGATCGTGATGGTGCGCTCGCTCCTGCGCCGGAACCCCCGGGTGTTCGCCATCGCGGTCGCGCTGTCGTTCGCCGGGCTCGTGGCCTCGGCCGTGAGCATCGTCGTGCAGTGGCGGGTCGTCGACCGCGACGGCCCCTACCAGGCGCTCGCCGAGATGGTCGCCGTCGACGGCTTCGCGGTGTTCGTGCAGGCGGTCGTGCTCGGCGCCACCTTCCTTGCGCTGCTCATCTCGATCGGCTACCTGCGTCGGCACGGGGTCGACGGACCCGAGTACCTCGTGCTGCTCCTCTGCTCGGCCACGGGCATGCTCCTCATGGCCTCGGCCAACGATCTCGTCATCATGTTCCTGGCGATGGAGATCCTGTCGATCGCGCTCTACGTGCTGGCTGCCTTCGACCGACGCCGGATGGCATCCCAGGAGGCGGGCCTCAAGTACTTCATCCTCGGCTCGTTCGCCTCGGCGGTCCTCCTCTACGGCGTCGCCCTCACCTACGGCGCGACGGGTACGACCAACCTCACGGGCATCGCCCGGTTCCTCGCCGAGACCACCCTCCTGCACGACGGGGTGCTCCTGGCCGGACTGGCCCTGCTCATCGTCGGACTCGGGTTCAAGGTCGCGGCGGCGCCCTTCCACATGTGGACCCCCGACGTCTACCAGGGTGCCCCGACCCCGGTCACTGCGTTCATGGCCGCGGCGACCAAGGCGGCCGCCTTCGCCGCGGTCCTGCGGGTGCTCACCGGGGCGTTCAGCCTGTACCGGGTCGACTGGCGCCCGATCGTGTTCGTGCTGGCGGTGGCGTCACTGCTCGTCGGGAGCATCGCCGCCGTCACCCAGACCGACGTCAAGCGGATGCTCGCCTACCAGTCGATCGCCCACGCCGGCTACCTGCTGATCGCCGTCCAGGCCGCATCGGCCCGGGGCACGGCGGCGGCGCTCTTCTACCTCTGCACGTACGCCGTGATGGCTACCGGGGCCTTCGCGATCGTGGCGGTGGTCGGTCGGGACGGCGACGACCGGCACGGCCTGTCGGAGTACCGGGGCCTGGCTGCCGCCCGTCCGGTCCTGGCCGGGCTGCTCACGTTGTTCCTCCTCGCCCAGGCCGGGGTCCCGCTCACCGGCGGGTTCGTGGCCAAGCTCTCGGTCTTCGGTGCCGCCGTCGGCGCCGGGCAGTACTGGCTCGCCCTCATCGGCATGATCGCCGCCGTCGTCGGGGCTTACGTCTACCTCCGGATCGTGCTCACGATGTTCGCCCCGGCCGACGACGAAGCCGCGCCCGATGGTCCGGCGATCACCGTCGACCGGGGGACCGGGATCGCCCTCACGGTCGCCGCCGTGGCGATCGTGCTCCTCGGCGTGGTGCCCGGCGTCGTGCTCGACTTCGCCCGGAACGCGACCCAGCTCCTCGCCCGTTGACCGCTGCGGTGACGATCCCCGTCGGCGCCGGGAGCGCCCGCTCCCCCGGCCCGCGTTGGTTCGTCGCCCGGAAACAGGCCACGCGTATACTCCGCGTCGAACCTCCCGCGGCGTCGGCCGCCCGGCATCGGAAGCACGCGTGACCGAGTTCTACAGGCAGTATCTCGCCGTCGCGGTGTTCGTCGTGGCCGCCTTCGCGATGGTCGGCGGCATGCTCGGACTGGCTGCGATCGTCCGCCCGAAGGTGCCCCAGGCCGACAAGTACATCACCTACGAATCGGGATCCGATCCGCTCCCGCTCTTCGGCCAGGCGAACGTCCGCTACTACGTCTACGCCCTCCTCTTCGTCATCTTCGACGTGGAAGCGGTGTTCATCTTCCCCTGGGCGGTGAAGGTCGATGCGCTGGGCTGGTTCGGCCTGATCGAGATGACCGTGTTCGTGCTCGTGCTCCTCGCCGGGCTCGGTTACGTCTGGCGGAAGGGGCTGCTGCGGTGGGCCTGATCTCCTCGGGGCGGTCCCCGAAGCCGCTCAACTGGCTGCTCAACTACAGCCGCAAGTACTCGCTGTGGATGTTCCAGTGGGGCCTGGCCTGCTGCGCCATCGAGATGGGCGCGGCCCTCGCCGGTCCCCGCTACGACGTCATGCGCCTCGGGGTCATCCCCTTCCCGGCCAGCCCCCGGCAGGCCGACCACATCGTGATCTCGGGCACCGTCACCGACAAGATGGCCCCGGCGATCAAGCGGCTCTACGAGCAGATGCCCGACCCGAAGTACGTGATCTCGATGGGCTCGTGCGCGAACTGTGGCGGCCCCTACTGGGACTCGTACTCGGTGACCAAGGGCGTGGATCAGATCCTGCCGATCGACGTGTACGTACCGGGCTGCCCGCCGCGACCCGAGGCGTTCATGCAGGCGATCGTCATGCTCCAGGAGCGGATCCAGAACGAGGACATGCCGGCCCGCTGGCGGGGCATGGAGCAGGAGCCGAGCGTTGTCTGAGACGACGGCCGAAGCGCCGACGTGGTCGGAGACGGCGAGCGATTCGCTCGCCCGGCTCGAGGCCGAGCTCGGTGACGCGATCCTCGATCGGGCGGCGATGGCCGGCGATCCGGTGGTCCGCATCGCGCCCGACGCGTGGCGTCGCGCCGCCATCGCGTGCAAGGAAGCGCTCGCGTGCGACTACCTCTCGTTCGTGTCGGCGGTCGACTGGATGCCCGCCCCCCTCGTCGGAGACGAGGGCTCGGGCGACACCTCGACCCCGGCCCAGCCCCGTGAGCAGACCGTGGGTCTGGCCGGCGGCACGACCCGCTTCCAGCTCCTCGCCTGCGTCGAGTCGACCCGCAGCCCGTTCCGGCGGGTCGTGCTCAAGTGCGACATCGATGATGCGATGCGGGCCGAGTCCTGGGTGGCGGTCTACCCGGGCGCCGATTGGCACGAGCGCGAGACCTGGGAGATGTTCGGCATCGCCTTCGACGGGCACCCGAGCCTGCGCCACCTCTACCTGCCCGCCGAGTTCGAGGGGAACCCCCTGCGCAAGGACTTCCCTCTGCTCGCCCGCGAGGTGAAGCCCTGGCCGGGCCTCGTCGACGTCGAGGGCATGCCCGGCGGGGGCGACGACGAGGAGACGGCGGAGTGACGACGACCCAGCCGCCCGGCGGCCTCCCCGAGGTCGAGCTCGACCCGGCCGCGCTCCGCCAGCTGGCGGACGCCCGCATGAACGTCGAGCTCGACACGGGCGACATGATCCTGAACATCGGGCCGCAGCACCCGGCCACCCACGGCACACTGCGCCTCGTGGTCCGGCTCGACGGCGAGCGGGTGATCGCGGCCGATCCGATCATCGGATACATGCACCGCGGTTACGAGAAGCTCGCCGAGTACCGCACGTACCCGCAGATCACCACGCTCATCAACCGGATCGACTGGCTCTCGTCGTTCGCGAACGAGGTGCCCTTCGTCCACGCGGCCGAGCGGCTCATGGAGATCGAGGCGCCGCCGCGGGCCGAGTACATCCGGACGATCCTCACCGAGTTGTCGCGCATCGCGACCTTCCTCTTGTTCCTCGGCGAGATGGGTCTCCAGGTCGGGGCGATCACCCCCGCCTTCTACGGATTCCGCGACCGTGAGTACGTCCTCAACCTGATCGAGGCGGTCACCGGTGGAAGGTTTCACCCCAACTTCAACCGCATCGGCGGTTTGAAGGACGACCTCCCGTGGGGCTTCCTCACCGAGTGTCGAACGGTCATGGCCAAGGTCATGCAGTCGTGCGACGAGTTCGAGGACCTCGTCGCCGGCAACCCCATCTTCGAGCAACGCACCCGCTCGATCGGCATCATCCCGGCGGCGCTCGGTGCCGCGTACGGTGTGTCGGGCTCCAACCTGCGGGCCTCGGGCGTC
>JBJSXF010000150.1:0-9580 GCA_046086225.1 Actinomycetota bacterium
CGCCGATCCCGGCCCGGTGGCCCCGGTGCCGGTCGCGCTCCACGACGTCGAGTTCCGTTACCCCGGCCGTCGGCGCCTGGCCCTCACCACCACATCCCTGCGGATCGAACCGGGCGAGCTCATCGCCGTGACCGGACCGAACGGCGTCGGGAAGTCGACCCTCGCCCGGATCGTGGGTGGACGGGTCGCGCCCGATGCCGGTCGGGTCGAACGACCGGGGACACCCGGCCTCGGCGAGATCGGAGGCACCGCGTTCGTCGCCCAGCGCCCCGAGGCGCAGGTGCTCGGCGTGCGGGCCGCCGACGACGTGGTGTGGGGACTGCGCGAGCCCGATGCGGTCGACACCGAGGCCGCGCTGACCGCAGTCGGCCTGGCCGGTTTCGGCCGCCGGGAAACGGCCACGCTCTCCGGAGGCGAGCTGCAGCGGCTCGCCATCGCCGCCGCCGTCGCCCGCCGACCGGGCCTGCTCGTCTCCGACGAGTCGACCGCCATGCTCGATCCCGCCGGCCGCCTCACGCTCGTCGGACTCCTGCGCGAGCTGGCCGACCGCGGCACCGCCGTGCTCCAAGTGACCCACGATCCGGCCGAGGCTGCCGCCGCCGACCGGACGATCGCGCTGGGGCAGCACGCGCCCGCACGGCCCGAGCCGGTCGGCCGGCCGCGTCGCTGGGGCAGCGGCCGCCCGGTGCTCGACCTCCGGGGCGTCGGCTACGTCTACGCGCCGGGCACACCGTGGGAGCACCGGGCGCTGCGGGACGTCGACCTCGCCGTTGCGAGCGGTGAGTCGGTGGTCGTGGTGGGGAGCAACGGGTCGGGGAAGTCGACGCTGGCTTGGATCGCATCGGGGTTGCTCACGCCGACCGAGGGCACCGCGCTCGTCGAGAACACCCCCGCCACCGAGGCGGTCGGCCGAGTCGCCGTCGCGTTCCAGCACGCCCGGCTCCAGCTGCTGCGACCCCGGGTCGGCGAGGAGATCGCGGCGAGCGCCGGAGTCGACGCGACCGTCGTCGGCCGGGTGCTCGCGACGCTCGGGCTCGACCCGGCGTTCGCCCGCCGCCGCGTCGACGAGCTGAGCGGCGGCGAGGCCCGGCGCGTCGTGCTCGCCGGTGCCCTCGCCGGTCGGGCCGGCGCCATCGTCCTCGACGAGCCCTTCGCCGGCCTCGACGCCGCCGGGCGCGCCGACCTCGGCGCTCTGCTCCTCTCACTCCGCGACGACCACGGGGTGGCGATCGTCGTCGTCACCCACGACCCCGACCTCCCGATCGCGCTCGCCGAGCGCACCGTGGAGCTGGCCGGGGGCCGCATCGTGCGCGACGAGCGCACCCCGGCCGGGGAACCGCAGTGAGCGGGTCGCGCCGAGGCGGCGACATCACCGTGCTGCGGCTCGTGCCGGGCAACAGCCCGGTGCACCGCCTCTGGGCGGGAACGAAACTGCTCGTCGCCCTCGCGCTCTCGGTCATCTGCTCGTTCGTGCCGACCTGGCCCGCGATCGGATGCTGCGCCGCCGTCGTGCTCCTGGGCCTCGTCGTGGCCCGCATCCCCCTCGGCGCGTTCCCCCGGATCCCCCGATGGTTCCTGCTCTTCGTTCTGGCCGGAGCCGGGCTCAATCTCCTCGCCGGCGTCGACCCGCAGGTCGAGATCCTCGGCATCTCGATCGGAGTGGGCGGACTCGAGCAGTGGGCCCGCTTCACCGCGCTCGCCGTCGTGCTCCTCACCTCGGGCGCGCTCATCGGCTGGACCACCCCGCTCGGCGAGGTCGCGCCCGCGGTCGGCACCCTCACCGCACCGCTGCGCCGACTGCGGGTGCCGGTCGACGAGTGGGTGACTGCCCTCGCCCTCGCCCTGCGGAGCCTCCCCCTGCTCGCCGACGAGATCCGGGTGCTCGCCGCGGCCGCCCGACTCCGACTGCGCGACGAGGACGGCGCCCCGATCTCCCGGTTCTCGGTGAGCATCGTCCTCGGTCAGGTGCACGACCTCCTCGGGGCCGCGGTCGTGGCCACGATGCGTCGCGGCCGCGACGTCGCCGAGGCGATCACGGCGCGCGGTGGGCTCGGAGGCGCGGTGTCCGCCGACGCCGGCCGCCCGCGGATAGGCGACGGCCTCGTGCTCACCGGGGTCACCGCGCTCGCGGTCACGATCTTCGTGCTCGCCTGACCCGCACCCCGCAGGGAGGGTCGGTTCAGCCGGCCCGATTCAGATCCGACTGCGGATCGCGCGCGAAGTGCTTGCTGAGCGTCTCGTCCTGGCGCTGGTAGTTCGATCCGATGCCCTGTCCGTAGAGCCGCTGCGGCGCCTCGAGCATGTGCTCGAACGTGAGCTTGCACACCCACTGCCCGTGCTCGATCATGAACGGCACGTCGTGCGCCCGCACCTCGAGCGCGGCCCGCGAGCCGAGGAATGCACCCGACGGGTCGTAGCCGAAGCCCGGATCGAAGAACCCCGCGTAATGGGTGCGCAGCTCACCGCTCGTCGGGTCGTACGCGGTCATCTCCGACGCGAGGACCGGCGGGATGCACACCGCCTCGTCGCTCATGAGCAGGTAGAAGCGCTGCGGGGTGAGGACGATCCGGTCGCCGTCCTCACGCGTCACCGGTTCCCAGTAGCCGGCCGGATCAACCGGCCTGACCGCCGCCACCGCGACGTCGAGGAGCGGCGCGTTGTCGCGAGCGCGGTGTCCGACCCGGCCCTGCACATCGCCCCGGAGGTCGAGGCCGAGGAAGAGTCCGTCGGCGAGCGCCAGGTCGGCGGCCGGCACCGGAGCGTCACCCGCGAAGAGCAGCGGCCGCTCGGCATGGAACGCCCGGAGCTCCTCGTCGTCGAGGACCGCCCGGCCGACCGAGAGTCGGAGCTGGTTGAGGGTGAGGTCCTCGCGAACCCGCACCGGGAAGGAGAGGGGCACCACCTCGAGGAAGAGCGGGCCGTGGTAGCCGTCGGCGATCTCGTCGAAGCGGTAGCTGCCGTCGGTGATCACGCGGGTGAAGACGTCGATGCGGCCGGTGGAGCTTTTGGGGTTGGCCTTCGCCCGCAAGCCCGGCGGGAGCGCGAGCCCCTCCTTCAGGGGGATGAGGTACGGGCGCTTCGGCTCGAGCACCACACCCTCGCCCCGCAGGTCGAGCTCGTCGATGACGAACTCCGTCAGCCGGTCGGCGACCGTGCGCCGACCGGGCAGGAAGCTGCACCGCACGCGATAGGCGACTTCCCCGAGCCGCAGGTCGAGGCTCGCGGGCTGGATGTTGGCGCCGGGGATCGTGAAGCGTCCGGCGTGGACGACACCCGACGCGATCGCCCGCTCGAGGTGCTGGCACGCGAGCACACCGCGACGGCCGGCGGGGAGGTCGAGAGCCACGGTGCCGATGCTACGGCCCGGCCCGAGGCGCTGTCGCCGACGCGCGGTTCGGCGCGAGCTGCGGTCGCGGTCCGGTCATCTCCGTACGGTCGCCATCATGCGCTCACGGACCACCCGACGCCCTTCGCTTCGACCGACGCCGACGTCCGGCTCCGTCCCGGTCATCTCGACTGCGGTCGTCGTGCTCCTCGCCGCGACGCTCGTCGCGCCCCGACCGGCGGAGGCGGCCCGTCCGCCGGTGCACGTCGCCCTCGGCGACTCCTACACCGCCGGGCCGTTCATCCCCGATCCGATCGGCACGCCGGTGGGCTGCCTGCGCTCGGGCCGCAGTTGGGCCCGGCTCCTCGCCGCTTCGACCGGCGCCCGGCTGCGCGACGCGAGCTGCGCCGGCGCCACCGTCACCCGGCTCGGTCGTCGCCAGATCGTCCTCGGCGGACCCAACCCCGCCCAACTCGCCCGGGTCGACGACGACGCGACCCTCGTGACCCTGCAGATCGGCGGCAACGATCTCGGCTTCGGCTCGATCCTCGTCCGCTGTCTCGCGCTCTGGCCGGTCGGATCGCCGTGCCGCAACCGGTACATCCGCGACGGCGTCGACACCCTCGCCGTCCGCATCGCGCGCCTGGCCCCCCGGATCGGAGCGGCCATCGACGCCGTGCGCCGCCGCGCCCCGCGGGCGCGCATCGTGCTCGTCGGCTACCCCCTGATCCTCCCCCGAGCCGGCAACGGCTGCTGGCCCCGCATGCCGTTCACCCCGACCGACGTCGCGTACCTGCGCTCGATCCACTTCCGGCTCGAACGGGCCCTCGCGGTCCAGGCGAGGGCCCACCGGGCGGTCTGGGTCGATCTGGCCGGCCCCAGCACGGGCCACGACGCCTGCGCACCCGCCCCGCAGCGGTGGGTCGAGCCCCTCGTCCCGGCCGTCGACGCCGCACCCGTGCATCCCAACGCCACGGGCATGGCCGCCTTCGCCGGCATCGTCCGCCGCCGTCTCGCGGGCGTATCCTGACACGCATGTCAGCGAACGACGCCGAGCTCCCGAAGATCATCAGTGTCGACGACCACGTCGTCGAGCCGGCCCACGTCTGGCAGTCCTGGCTGCCGGAACGATTCCGGGAACAGGGGCCCCGCATCGAGCGCAAGCGGTGGGGTGCGTTCAAGCACAAGGCCGGCGCCCGCTACGTGAACACCGAGGACCCCGAGGGCCTCTGGGGGGACGCCTGGTATTTCGAGGACCGCCTCATCTACGTGCACAAGCGCTTCGTCGCCATCCCGCTCGAAGCCACGCCCGACGGTGACGTGAAGCGCTTCGACCGCACGAAGATGGTCATGGAGGCGGTCACCTACGACGAGATGCGCCCGGGCTGCTACGACCGCGACGCACGCATCGCCGACTTCGCGCTCAACTGGGTCGACGGCTCGCTGCCCTTCCCCACCTTCCCGCGCTTCTGCGGCCAGACCTTTCTCGAGGCCGACGACAAGGAGCTGGCCCTCGCCTGCGTGCAGGCCTACAACGACTGGATGATCCACGAGTGGTGCGAGCCGTCGGGGGGCGTGAACATCCCGCTCTGCCTCATCCCGCTCTGGGACGCCGAGCTCGCCGCCGCCGAGGTGCGCCGGGTCGCCGCGCTCGGTTGCCGGGCCATCTGCTTCAGCGAACTGCCGCACCACCTGAAGCTGCCGACGATCCACACCGGCTCCTGGGACCCGATGCTCGCCGAATGCGACGCCAACGGGGTCACCATCTGCATGCACATCGGATCGTCTTCCACCAACCCTGCGGCGTCACCCGATGCGCCGGGCGGTGTCGGCGGCACGCTCGCGTTCAACAACTCGATGGCGTCGATGGCCGACTGGCTCTTCTCGGGCAAGCTGATCCAGTTCCCGAAGCTGAAGCTCGCCTACTCGGAGGGCCAGATCGGCTGGATCCCCTACGCGCTCGAGCGGGCCGACACGGTGTGGGAACAGCACGACAGTTGGCAGCGCTCCCGGGCGCGCATCCCCGAGCCGCCGTCGACCTACTACTACGGCCGGATCTTCGGATGCTTCACCGCCGACCGGCACGGCCTGCGGTCGCTCGCCGAGGTCGGCGAGGACAACATCTGTTTCGAGACGGATTATCCCCACACCGACACGACGTGGCCGAACTCGCGCGAGTACGTCGAGAAGATGCTCGCCGGCTTCGATCCCGACATCGCCTACAAGGTGCTGCGGGGCAACGCCATCCGGATGCTCGAGCTCGACCGGGTCTGATCCCGGTCGGGCCCGATCCGATTCGTCGATCGTCTCTGGACTCCGGCCGCGCCCGCCGGGCCCCGAGCCACGGTCAGTGACGGAGCATGCGGGCCGCGAAGGCCTCGACTTGCGCCGTCCCGGCCCCGGGCCAGCCGCAGACGAGGTAGCCGAAGCCGGCGGCTTCCCACTCGTCGACGAGGCGCTCCGCCTCGTCGAGGTCGTCGAGGGAGAGCGACGACGACCGGAGAATCGCGCTCGGGTCGCGTCCCGCCGCTGCGGCGAGCTCGGAAATCCGGGCCGACTTGGTGGCCAGATACTCGGGTGGACCGAACGAGTGCCACACGTCCGCGTAGCGCGCCGCAATGGGCATCATGCGCTGCTCGCCCGACGCACCGATCCAGAGCGGCGGGTGGGGGTGCTGCACGGGGCGCGGATGCAACGTCGCGTCGTGCACCGAGAAGTGACGTCCCTCGAACGTGAAGCCGTCGGTGGTGAGCAGCCCCCGCACGATCTGCACGGCTTCCTCGAACGCGTCGACCCGGTCCTTGAGCGCCGGGAAGGCCACCCCGAGTCGGGTGTGCTCCTCACCGAACCAGGCAGCCCCGTACGAGGCTTCGAGCCGTCCGCCGGACGCGTGATCGATCGTGATGAGCTCCGCCGCATAGATCGACGGGTGTCGGTAGGTCAGGCCGGCCACGAGGAGCCCGAGCCGCACCCGCTCGGTCACGCCGCTCCAGGCCGCGAGCGTGGTCTGACCCTCGAAGCATTCGCCCGGGCCCTCGCCGTACATCGGCTGGAAGTGATCGAACCCCCACACGCCGTCGAAGCCGAGTTCCTCGGCGAGGCGCACCCGGGACAAGTTCTCGGCCCAGGTCATCCGCTGCTGGGCCGTATCGAGTCCGAACCGCACGATCTCCGCTCCCTCCGTCGAACCGCGTCGCGTCCACGAGCGGCGGATCACGATGATGGCCGCTCACCGCCGCTCGACCGCGCACCCTCGTGCCGACTCCGCCGCGAACACCCGGCCCGGGTCGCCCCGCAGCCCGACTCAGCCGAGCTCGTGACGGAGCAGCTTGCCGATCTCGTTGCGAGGCAGCTCGGCGCACGCGGTCCAGCCCGCCGGCACCTTGTAGGGCGCGAGCCGGTCACGACACCAGGCCGCGAGCGCGTCGGCGTCGAGCACCGCTCCCGGCCGCAGCACCAACCAGGCTCGGGGCACCTCGCCGAGCCGGTCGTCGGGCCGTCCGGCCACCGCGGCGTCGTCGACGTCGGGGTGGGCTCGCAGCACTTCCTCGACCTCGTCGGGTGACACCTTCAGGCCGCCCCGGTTGACCATCGCCCCGAGCCGCCCGCAGATCCAGACGTACCCGTCGGCGTCGATCCGGGCGAGGTCGCCGGTGCGCAGCCACCCGTCGTCGGTGATCCGATCGGTGAGCGTCGGATCGTCGGAAGGGAGCGCCGAACCGGAGACGACCTCGAGCTCGCCGATGCCGTCGACGCCGAGCAGCGCGCCGTCGTCGCCCCGCACCCGCAGGCGGAAGCCCGGGTGGGGCTTCCCCACCGACCCGAGCTTGTCGTGCCCGTGCGCCTTCCAGTCGGCCGCCGTCCAGCCCACGGCCTCGCCGCCGAGCTCGGTCTGGCCGTAGCCGTTCAGCACCGCGATGCCGAAGCGCTCGTGGAAGCGGCGGGCGTGCGCAGGTGAGAGCGGCGCCGAGACGCTTCGCACGTACCGCAGCGGTTCGAGCGACGCGACCGCCGGCTCGTGGAGCAGCATCACCATCGCGGCGGGCGGGAGCACCGACGACCGGATGCCGTGCTCGCGCACGAGCCGGGCGAACTCCTTCGCGTCGAATCGATCCATGAGCACGACGGGCACGCCGAGCCGGAACGCGAAGAGCACCTGGTAGATGCCGGCCCAGAGCGAGCAGGAGACGGGCACGAGGTTGGGCATGCGGGCCTGCGTCGACGCGTCCGCCCGCAACGATCCGATCACCCGGTCGAGCAGTTCGGTCACCGTCGCGTGGGCGAGCACCACGGCCTTGGGCTCGCCAGTCGTACCCGAGGTGAACTGCACGATGGCGTCGTCGGGGCCGACGACCCGCTCGGTCGACGGGGTCCGCCGGGCGAGGCCGTCGGGACCGAGCACCGCGGCGATGCCCGTGCGGTCGGCCGCTCGCTCCACCTCGGCGGCGGGAGCGAGCGGATTGAGGGGCACGAAGGCTCCACCCGTCCGCCAGATCGCGAACCACGCCGCGACGATCGCGGCCCGGTTGGGCAGATGCACACCCACCGCCCGACCACCGAGCCCGGCCGCCCGCAGATCGGCCTCGAGCCGATCGACGGCGGTGGCGAGCTCCCGCCCCGTCGTCACACCATCGGCATCGTGGACGACGATCGCGTCGGTGGGCGCCGGGAGGATCGCAGCCAGGCTCACCGGCCCGACCCCGTCGGCCGTCGGGCCCGCACCGCTCAGGCCACCACGCCCCGGGCCGTGAGATCGGCGATCCGGGCGTCATCGAGACCGAGCTCGGCGCGCAGCACCTCGGCCGTGTGCTCGCCGAGCCACGGGACCCGGGTCTCGGGCCCCTCGGCCACCTTCGACATCTTCACCGGGTTGCCGGGCACGAGCACGGGCTCGGCGACGCCGTCGGTGCGCGGCATCTCCACGAGCATGTGCCGGGCGGCCACGTGCGGATCGGCGATGACGTCGGGGGCACGGTTGCTCGGACCGGCGACGATGCCCGCCGCCGCCAGCTCACCGGCCGCCTCCAGCTTCGTGCGCGTGCCCGACCACGCCTCGACCGCAGGCCGGATGACCGACTCCAGATTCGGGCCCCAGCCCGAACGCTGCGCCAGGACCGGATCATCCTTCCATTCCGGGCGACCGATGAGCTCGGCGAGCCGGGCGAACTGCGCCTCGCGCCCGATCTGGAGCACGACATACCCGTCGGACGTGCGGAAACCCTCGCAGAGGATGCCGACGGTCTCGCCCTCGTCGGGATCGGGCCGCACCCCCATCGACCAGAAGTGCGTGACGATGTCGGTCATGGCGACCATGGCGTCGAACATCGCGATGTCGACGTACTGACCCTCGCCGGTGCGGTCGCGGTGGCGCAGGGCGGCGAGGATGCCGATCACGCCGAAGAGCGCCGAGGAGATGTCGCCGAGCGCACCCACGGGGATGGTGACGGGTGGGCGCCCGGGGTTGCGGTAGTCGTAGATGCCCGACATCGCCTCGACGATCGCCGCGTACGCCGGCCACTCGCGATACGGCGTCTCGACCGTGTTGCCGAACCCCGAGATCGACACGAACACGAGCCGGGGGTAACGCGCCGCGAGCGCGTCGTAGCCGATGCCCATGCGATCCATCGTGCCGGGCTTGAAGTTCTCGGCGACCACGTCGAAGCGTCCGGCCAACTCGACGAAGAGCTCACGGCCCTCGGCCGACTTGAGGTCGATCGCCACACTGCGCTTCGAGAGGTTGTTGCGCAGGAAGGTCGCCCCGACCGATCGACCGGCCGGGTCGGTCATCGCCGGGCTCGCCCCCCGGCCCGATTCGCCCCCCGCCGGGTGCTCGACCTTCACGATCTCGGCGCCGAGCCGGGCGAGCAGCTGGGTCGCGTAGGGGAGGGCCTGCATCTGCTCGGCCGCCAGCACCCGCACGCCGTCGAGCGGCTTGCCGAAGCGGGCCGCATCCCCGTTGGCCACATCGCCGAGTCGCACGCCCGCACACTACGGCGCGTCCGTCGGCACCCCCGCCGTCGCGGGGTCAGGCGCGACGGGTCGTCGCCGTGAGAAAGGCCACTGCCTCTTCGGCATCGACCGTCCGGCGCAACGGCGGGACCCCGGCGAGGAGCTCGCGGCGATAGTTGCGGGTCGCCAGCCGCGGATCGAGCACGGCGACGACCCCCCGGTCGTCCCGGGTGCGCAGGAGGCGCCCCGCACCCTGGGCGAGTACGAGGGCCGCGGCCGGGAGATCGACCGTCGCGAACGCGTCGG
>JBJSXF010000151.1:0-16271 GCA_046086225.1 Actinomycetota bacterium
GCTCATGGCCTGGCTGTTCGAACCGGGCCGAGACCCGTCGCGGCTGTACTACGGCACCGACACCCGGGCCCAGTCACTGCTGGTCGGCGCCGCGCTCGGCGCCGTGCTGGCCCGGCGGGCGCCGAGCGAACGAGCCCGACACCACTTGCACCGCCTCGCCCCCGCCGCCGTCGCCGTCCTCGCCGTGATGTGGGCCACGACGACCGACACCGCCCCATGGCTCTACCGGGGCGGGTTCCTCCTCGCTGCGATCCTCGTCGCTCTCGTCATCGCCTCGGTGACCGACCCCGATCGGCCCGGCCCGGTCGGCCGGTCCCTCGCCTGGCCTCCCCTGCGGGCCCTCGGCGTCATCTCTTACGGCGTCTACCTCTGGCATTGGCCGGTGTACGTCTACCTCAGCCCCGATCGCACCGGGATCGACGGAACCGCGCTCCTCGTCCTCCGCCTCGCCGTCACCGTCGCCGTTGCGACGGTCTCCTACGCGTTCGTCGAGCAGCCGATCCGAGCCGGCACATTCCGGGTCCGGCGCCCACGCGTGCTGCTCCCGGCGGGCGCTGCCGCGCTCGTCGGCGCGATCGTGCTCGCCACCGCCGGCGCGGTCCCGACCGAGTTCCGGCCCGCGAGCGCCGGGGCGATCGAGGCAGTTCCGGTCACCGTGCCCGCCGCACCCCGGGTGATGATCGTCGGCGACTCGGTGGCGTACAGCATGGCGCCGGGCCTGCGAGCCGAGGCCGACCGGCGAGGCTGGCGGCTCTGGAACGTCGCCGTCCCGGGCTGCGGGCTGTCGAACGACATCGGCGAGCACTGGGACGGCGTCGGCTGGCGCCCCCACGAGACCCGCTGCGATCCCCCGTGGCGCGACCGCTGGCCCCTGCAGGTCGCGGCCTTCCGCCCCGATGTCGTCGTGATGCTCGTCGGCACCCAGGACATCTTCGACCGCCGGATCAACGGGCAGATCGTGAGCTTCGACACGCTGGCGGGAACGATGCTCGCCCGCGCCGACCTCGACGAGGCGATCTCGATCCTCTCGGCGGGCGGCGCCAAGGTCGTCGTGCTCACGACGCCGTACCACGTGCTCGGGTGGCCCATGCGCATCGACGAGAGCCGCTCGTCCATGTACGCACCGTGGACGGATCGCTACAACAGCATCCAGCGGTCGGTCGTGGACGCGGCGGGCGGCCGGGCCGAACTGCGCGACCTCAACCGACTGCTCGGCCCCGACGGCGTCTGGACCGACACCGTCGCCGGCATCCGGGTGCGCAACCGCGACCGCATGCACCTCTCACCCGAAGGTGCGGCGTTCGTCGCATCGTGGCTCGCCCCGACGCTCATCCCCGAGCGAGCCGGGGCAGCCACCAGCGCCACACCACCTCCGCCCCCTCCGGGGTGAGGTGCACGCCGTCGGGCTCCCAGAGGTCGACGCCGTCCACCATCTCGGCCCGCTCACCGTCGGGGCACACCAACCTGCGCCAGCGCACGCGCCGGACCGTCGGGAACTCCCGGGCGGTGCTCGCCCAGATCCGATCGAGCGCGGCGAGCCGCTTCCGATCGGTGCGCTCGGGCAAGGGGTAGGCCGGGTCACCGGCCCCGAAGCAGGGCACGTCGAACAGCCAGACCGTCCGGCCGTCGACGCTGAGCTGCCGGAGCGCGTCCCGGAGCGAGTCGGCGAGGAGCCGATCCCACTCCGGGGTGCCGAAGCGGACGGTGCGACCGTCGACCCGGTGGTCGAGGATGTCCCAGGCGCCGGCCATGAGGGCCCGGGTCGCCGCCGGATCGGTGCGGAGGGATTCGCGCCAGCGATCCCGGATGGCTCCGCACTCCCGGCTCGGATTCGGGATGAGGCGACCGGCGCTCACGTGGTCGCGCAGCACCACGCCGCAGCCGAGCTCGGCCGCCCCGCCGACGCCGATCCCGAGCTCGCCCGCTCGGTCCCGGCCGGCCAGTCCGAACACGAGTGCCGTCGAATCCCCGAAGAGCGCGATGCGGCGCGCGCCGGGCGGCCCGGAGTCGCCCCCGGCCAACGACGAAGGTGGCGTCGCGCCGGGCGCGGCGACGGTGAGTGCGAGCAGCAACGCCCCGATCCCCCCGACGCCGTAGGCGAGCACGGCACCCCGCGTTCCTGTCCGGCGAGCGACGACGCCCCGCCGGAACGGCACCTCGACGAGCCGGTAGGACACCTCGGCGAGAGCGAGCGAGACGGCCAGCCGCACGACGAACAGCGCGGGCCCGTCGAGGCCGGTGTCGGGATCGATGAACACCCGGACCGGCCAGTGCCACAGGTAGAGCGCGTAGGAGCGCAGGCCGAGGGCGACCAGCGGACGGGCCGCGAGTGCCCGGGCCGGAATTGCCGCCGGACGGTCGACCACGAGCGCGACCACGAGCCCCGTCACGATGGCGAAGGCGAGGAACCCGCCCCGGAAGAGCCAGAGCGACCGGTCGTCGGCCCCGAGCATCGTCGCAGTGATCACGAGCAGCGCGCCGACCGCGACCGGGCTGCCCGCCGGGACGCGCCGCCCCGGCGCTCGCTCGGCCACCAGCCCGAGGGCCGTGCCGACGAGGAGCGCCGAGGCGTGGGTCGTCGTCCCGAGGTAGGCCCGAGAGGTGCCCGCCCCCGATCCGGCCACCGCGGCCATCGCCACTGCCGAGAGCCCCGCAGCGCCGAGCGCGACTGCGGCGGCGACGTGTGGCCGGCGCCCGACTACCCGGCGCGCGGCCAGGAGCACGAGCGGCAGGACGACGTAGAACTGCTCCTCGATCGCGAGCGACCACAGGTGGAGCAACGGCGACGGCCGTCCGACGGTCGCGAAGTAGTCGCCCGACTGACCGATGAGCACCCAGTTGAGCGAGAACGTGAGCGTGCCGACCGTCTGGGCGGGCAGACCACGCCGTTCGAGCGCGGTCATCAGCACCGCGGCGCCGGTGACGGTGACCACCGTGAGCAGGGCCAGCGCCGGGAGCAATCGACGGATCCGTCTCGCCCAGAACGATCGGAGCCCGATCCGTTCCCGCAGGCCGAGCTCAGTGACGAGGATCCGAGTGATGAGGAAGCCGGAGACCACGAAGAAGACATCGACGCCGAGGAAGCCGGCGGGCAGCACTCCCGGCGCGAAGTGGTAGACGACGACCGCCGAGACCGCGAGCGCCCGCAGACCGTCGAGCGCGGGCGAGTAGGCCCGGGGGGATTCGGCCACGGTCACGGTCCGGGAGCCGGTGTCGACCGAAAGCGCCGGACCAGCGCGACGATCGCCACTGCGGCGAGGATCGCCAGTGCCGGTTCCGCAGTGGCCCGGAAGCGGGTCTGCCCGTAGGTGAACGCGGCTCCGACTGTCGCCGCGACGACCGGGGCGAGGAGCACGGCGATGGCGAAGCGCTGTCGGCGCCGGACGAGCACGGCCACCCCGGCGATCGCGGCGACGAGCGTCGGGTAGTAGACGCCGTAACCGAGGCGGGTGACCCACTCCTCCCGCCCCTCCCCCGTGTTGTACGAGATCATGTCGCCGGGCCGGAACAGCCCCCAGGTACGGCCGATCCGAGCGGCGGCGACTGCGGGCAGTCGTCGCGGGTTCGCCGCCGCATAGTCGAGCGCCTGCGCCCGGAACTCGGCTGCCACCACCGACTGATCCCCGGGCGGGAACGGCGGCAGACAGGAAGCCGGGCCCTCGATCGCGGTGAGCCCGACCGCCGGCCCCGAGAAGACCGCGTCGCAGTACGAGCCGAGGAGCGCGATGCCGTCGTTGGTCGAGACGAAGGTGCGCTCATCGAAACGAACGAGGTTGAAGCCGACCCACGGAGTGAGCACGACCACCGTCGCGGCGGCAGCGGCGAGCAGTCCGGTGCCGCGGGCCCGGATCCCCGGCGCCCGCCACACAACCGGTCCGACGAGCAACGGGAAGAGCAGCACGAGCTCGGCCCGGGCGAGGGTCGCCAGTCCGCACGCCGCGCCCAGCGCCGCCAGACGGAGCGGCGTCCGCCGATCGTGCGCCGCGAACGCCAAGCGAATGGCCGCGAGCGCGGTCATGATCGAGACCGTCTCGGACATGACGAGACCGTCGTTCACCCAGACGAAGGGGGCGACGGCCACAATCGCTGCGGCCACGAGACCGACGGCCGCCCCGGAATCGCTTCGGCGACGTCCGACTCGGCGACCGAGGAATCCCACCAGAGCGACGTTGAGGGTGCCGAGGATCGCCATCGTGAACCGGTGTTCGCGGAGGTGGGAGCCGGTCGGATCTCCGGCGATCCACTGCAGAGGCGGCCGCTCGGCCAACCACGACACCGGAGCGAGGACGAGCACGGTGAGCGGCGGATGGTCGGCCGCCGGCCCCGAACGCATTCCCATGAGGCCTGCGTAGGGCTCGGTGAAGCCTCGCCCCTCGGCGACCGTGTTCGCCTCGGCGTTGTAGAAAAGCTGATCGCCGACCGCGCACTCCGAGGGAACCGTCACCGTCGCGCCGTCCGGGAGTCTCACGACGCACGGACCGTCCTTCGCCCCCGCGACGTAGCCGATCCGGATTGCGAACGCCACCGCGACGATGAGGAAGAGGAGCCTCGTGAAGCGGGTCACGGCACGACCACCCCGGCGAAGACCAGCACCGACATGCCGACCATCCCACCACCCGCGAGCACGGCAGTGAGGCGCGCCCGCTCCTCCCCCCCGGTGACATCGGCGAGCGCGATGGCGAACGGTGCGGCGGCGAGGGCATAGCGCTCGAGCGAGTCGTAGTTCCGGGCGGAGAGCGCCACCAGGAGCGTGACACCCGCGTACCCGGCCAGCGCCGCCGGTCCCCGCCGGACCAGAACCACCACGAGCGCGACGAGGCCGACCGCCGCGACGAGGTGGAGGACGACCGTCGGATGGTCACCGCCGGCGGCCTCCCGAACGGCGTGCACCAACCCACGTACCGGATCGATCCATTCGCCCCGCCGGGCCGGATCCTCCTGGGCCCGCAGCGGGTACCAGAAACCGTTCCCCCGACCGGCGACCGACGCCAAGTACGCGAGCGTTCCCGCGATCGGCGCGCCCGCCACCGCGATCGCCCGCCGATCACGGGTCCGCACGCCCTCGATCAGCGCCGGCACCGCCAGCAGCACCCCGACCGGTCGGGTGAGCCCGGCCGCGAATGCGGCGAGCGCTGCCCACCACCACTTGCCGCGCCGCATCGCGAGGAGCGCGAGCGTCGTCGCCACGAGGAACACACCCTCGCTGTAGCCCATGACGAGGACGAACGACGGCGGCGCGAACGCGAGCCACCACACGGCGCGCCGGGCGAGGCGCCGATCACCCCGAACCTCGAGCGCGAGTGCATACACCGCGAGGAGCGCGAAGAGCGCGGCCACGTTCGCGACGACGATGACGGCGGGCCCCGCACCGATCCCCGGCACCAGCGTGAGCACGCGGGCGGTCATCGGGAAGAGCGGGAAGAAGCGCAGCGCCTCGGCCGCGGTCCCCCCGTAGCCCGATGCCGCGATGTCGCGATACCAGGCCGCGTCCCAACCGAGAAGTGTCGTCGGTCGACCGACGACCTCGAGCACCTCGAGCAGGTTGCGGGTCGCGAGCAATGCGCCGAGCACGAGGAGACGCGAAGCGAGGTAGGGCACCACCACCGCCCGGAGCGCCGACCTCGTGAGCACGTCAGCGGCCCGTCCGCGGCGGGATCTCGATCAGCCCCATGGCCTCGAACACGTACGGGTCGGGCACGACCCGGGCGATCCGCGAGCGGCCCGATCGGCGGGCGAGAGCCTCCCCCAACCGGCGGCACTTGTCCCCGTGCGTGTCGTAATCGTCGGAGGAGACGTCCCAGATCGTGCCCGCTCCGGCCGATCGCACCGCCCGGGCCGCGAAGCGCTCGACATCGGCCGCATCGACCCGCTCCTGGTAATCGACCCAGTCGACCCGCTCGGGCGCGGCGAAGTCGGGGAAGGTCACGATGCGCACTCCGGAGGGCGCCCGGCGGGCCACCCCCGGCCCCAACTGATCGGGGCAGAGCACGACGAGGTCACCGGGTCGGGCATCGGTCCGCAGAACCCGGGCCACTGCCCCGGCCTGGGTGCGCTCGGTGACCGAGTTGCGGGCACCCCCGACGAGACCGAGCCCGGCGACGACCGCGGCGATGACGCAGAGGATGCGCCGGTCGGCGAAGGTCGCGATGCCCCGGGCGACGAGCAGCGCGGCGAAGGGGTAGACGACCGCGGCGTAGCGGGTCTGGAACGCCTGCCCGCCGAGGTACGACGTCGCGGCACCCCCCACGAGCGTCACGGCGCCGACTGCGCCGAGGACGCGGGCCCCGGGGCGACCACCGGGGTCGAGGATCGTTCTCCGGGCGGCTTCCCCGAAGCCGAAGACCCCGAGGAGCAGGAGGGGGACGATCACGAGGAAGAGGGTCCAGCCTTCCTGGAGATCGAGTTCCAACGGTGAACCGCCCGCGAAGTCCCGCACGGTGTAGGCGACGGGGAGGGGCGGCAGCACGGGAGTGCCCCACGGGGTGCCGGTGTGCGCGGCCTGCCAGAGGAAGACCGGGAGCCACGGCACGAAGGCCAGGCCCCCGATGACCGTTGCCGCCAGGAGCCGCCGCGGCGCCGGGGCGGCACGATCGCGCCACCAGGCACCGAGGAGGAGCGCGCCGACTGTACCGACGAGGTAGAAGCACCAGTACTGGGTGTAGAGCGCCAGCGCGACGAGAACGGCGAAGGTCGCCAGCCGGCCGGCGGTCGGCCGCGCCCACGCCCGCAGGAACGCGAGGATCCCGCCGGTCACGATGAGCATCACGAGCGAGTACATGCGGGCCTCGGTCGCGTAGCGCAGGGCGTAGGGACTCGTGGCGAAGACGAGCACCGCCAACCCGGCGACCTCGGCGCCGGCCAGGCGTCGGCCTGCGAACCCGACGGCGACGACGGTCCCCAGGAAGCAGACCGCCGAGAGGGAACGCACCGCGAGATCGCCCGTCCCGAGCACTGCGGTCCACAGGTGGAGGAGGAGGTAGTAGAGCGGCGGCGCTCCGTCCTGGCGCAGCGCGTCGGTGATCGAACCCAGCGGGAGCCGGGCGATGGAGACCGAGAGCGCCTCGTCGAGCCAGAGGCCCGAGCGGGCGACGAAGGCGAGCCCGGACCCGACGGCCACTGCGCCGACGAGCGCGACGACCGCGGATCGCGGCCAGGGCGGAGCGCCCGCGGCTCCGGCGCGCGCGGGCGCGACGGGCGGGGCGGTCACGGAGGAGAACGGTACCGCTGGGCCCCGGTCAGCCGCGGACCAGGGGGACGACCTGGCGGGCGAAGGCCTCGAGGCTCTCGCCCGACGGGAAGTCGCGGAACCACAGGATGAACTCGCGGCACCCCGCATCGACGAAGGCCTGCACCTTCTCGGCCACCTGATCGACGGTGCCGACGAGGTGGTCGCGCACGTACTCCTCGTCGCTCATCGAGCCCTTGCGCAGAGGGCCGCCATCCGGCGATGCGAGCCACGTCTCGAGGTCGCCTTCGGTCTCGAAGATCCGGCAGTCGGGACCGTGGGTGCGCACGATGGTCGCGGGGTCACGACCGATCTCGTCGCAGTACTGCTCGAGGAGCCGCGACTTGCGGACGAAGGCGTCGAGCCCCACTTGCCAGTTGACCTTGTCGGCGTGGCGGGCCTCGATCCGCAGGGTCACCTTCTCGCCCCCTCCGCCGATCCAGATCTCGGGCAGGTCCTGCCGCGGCTTCGGATCGCAGTACGCACCGTCGAAGCGGACGTGCTCCCCGGCGTACGTCGTGGTCTCCTGCGTCCAGAGGAGCCTGATCGCCTCGACCGCTTCCTCCAGGATCGCGAGACGCGTGCGGGGCGAAGGGAAGGTGAAGCCGTACGCGCCGTACTCCTGCTCATACCAGCCCGCACCCAATCCGAGGATGAGTCGACCGCCCGAGAACACGTCGACGCAGGCCGCTTCCTTGGCGAGCAGCCCGACGTTGCGGTACGCCACGCAGGTCACCATCTGCCCGAGGCGGATCGTCGAGGTGTGCTGGGCGAGAGCGGCCAGGGTGGTGAAGGCCTCGAACACGTGGGTGGGTTCGCGTCGGGGCACGGTCTCGACGTGGTCGTAGACCCAGAGATGTTCGTAGCCGAGGGCCTCGGCCTGCGCCGCGAGTTCCTTGGTGCGGTCCCACGCGGCGACGGCGTCCCATCCGGAGTACTCGAGCTTCCAACCCTGCGGCGCGAACGCACCGAACGCCAAGGCGCTCACGGGCGCTCCCCCTGCTTGTAGTCCCACCACTGGATCTCGAGCATCATCGGCAGCAAGTAGCCGATGTAGATCGCGGTGATGGCGAGCACGCCGTGATCGTCGGTGTGCTTGTCGATGATGTCGACCCGCGGGTCACGCACCTGCCAGGCCCGGGCCCGGGCGAGGATGTCGTCGAGCTCCGACTCCGCGCCCACCGAGAGCCCGAAGTGGTCGAGCCGGGGGCAGGTCATCACCCCGCCCTCGTCGTCGGCGACGAGGAACACGAACTGCTCGACCTGGTGCACCGAGAACACTTGGCGCTTCCGGTCAATGGTCATCATCTCGAGATCGGTGAACCCGAAGACGTCGCCGTAGAACTCGGCCCGCAGCCGTCGGTGCTCGGCATCGAGCTCGGCGGGCGGCAGGCTCAGCGCCACATGGTTGATGCGTGGCGTGCGGGTCGTGAAGGCCGGACCGGTCATCGCCCCGCCTCCGGGGACACGACAGGCACGATCATGGCCTTGGCGGCGAGCTCCCCTTCGTGCAGCCCGATCGCGGCGTCGAGGAGACGGTCGAGCGGGAAGTCCTCGGCCTCGACGAGCAGATCGTTGGGCAGCCGACCCGAGGCGAGCAGCTCGAGCGCGCGCTCGAAGCCGTCGTCGTCGTAGACGAACGCGCCGGTGATCTCGAGCTCGTTGAGCAGGATGCGATTCGGGTCGAAACGGGGCCGAGCCATGCCGGCGCCCACGAGCACGAGCCGACCCGCCCGCTTGAGCTGGGCGAGGCCGGTCTCCATCGCCTTGCCGTTGCCCGAGCAATCGAGCACGACGTCGAAGGGCTCGTCGACGAGGTCGTGGGGCATGGGCGGGACGACGAGCGTCTCCGGCTCGACGACGGTGGCGCCGAGCCGCGCGCACAGCTCGCGGCGGTTGGCCTTGGGCTCGCTCACGACCACGTCGACAACGCCGAGGGCCCGGAGCGCGGCGACCGCGAGGAATCCGATCGGACCTCCGCCGGTGACGAGCCACCGGGTACCCGGGCGCGCCCCGCCCGCCCGGGTGATGCCGTGCAGCGATACGGCGAGGGGCTCGGTGAGCGCGGCGTGCTTCAACGACAGACCATCGGGAACGCGCAGCGCCTCGGCGGCCGGCACCGCCTTGTAGGCCGCGAACGCGCCCTGCCAGCCCCCGTCGTCGGCCCCGACCCGCCCCCGCTCGACACAGAGCTGGCGGCGGCCCGCCCGGCAGTACTCGCACTCTCCGCACCGGGCCGTGGGACCGCCGATCGCCCGGTCGCCGACCGCCCAACCGGTCACCCCCTCACCGACGGCGGCGACCACGCCCGAGTACTCGTGACCCTCGATCACGCCGGGGCGCCCGCCCCATTCGATGAGGAAGTGCAGGTCGGACCCGCAGACGCCACAGTGGCTCACCTCGAGCAGCAGCTCGCCGGGCGCCGGACTCGGAACGGGTCGCTCCTCGACGACGACCTCACGGACCCCCATGAAGACGGCGGCGGGCATCGTCTCGGGGACGGGCCGGACGGTGGTTGCATCGGTCATGGGGTCAGGTTCGCCCGAGCGGAGGCCACGCGTCAACCGGGCGACGGTTCGGAGCGAACCGCCCCGACCCGCGCACGAGCTCCCCGCCCGCGCGAGACTGGCACCATGAGCGCAGACGTGGTCATCCGGGGTGGGACGGTCATCGACGGCACGGGAGCGCCGGGCTACCGGGCCGATGTCGCCGTCACCGACGGCGTGATTTCCGGGATCGGCGACCGCCTCGACGGGAGGCGCGTCCTCGATGCCGGCGGGCAGGTGGTGACCCCCGGCTTCGTCGACATCCACACCCACTACGACGCCCAGGTGTTCTGGGACCCGGCCCTCACCCCGTCGTGCTGGCACGGGGTGACGAGCGTGGTGGCCGGCAACTGCGGGTTCACGATCGCACCGGTGCGCCCCCAGGACCGCGAGCTGCTCGTGCGTACCCTCCAGCACGTCGAGGACATGTCGCCCGACACGCTCTTCGCCGGGGTGCCCTGGGACGAGTTCGAGTCGTTCCCCCAGTACCTCGACGCGATCGAGCGCCGGGGAACCCTCCTCAACTACGCGTGCTACGTCGGCCACACCGCCATCCGCATCTACGTGATGGGCGACGAGGGCTACGAGCGGGCAGCCACCGACGACGAGATCCGGGCCATGCAGGAGATCATCGCCGACGCGATGGCCGCCGGCGCGGCCGGATTCGCGAGCAGTTCCTCACCCACGCACAGCGGCGCGGGGGGACGACCGGTGCCCTCCCGGGTCGCCGACCTCGCCGAGATGCACGCCCTCGTCGAGCCGCTACGTGCGGCCGGGAAGGGCGTGGTCGCCCTGCTCCCCGGCGAGAAGGTCACCCACGGCGACGTCTACGGCATCCAGCGCACCGCCGGTCGGCCGCTCACGTGGACCGCGCTCCTCACGGTGAAGGGCTTCCCGTACCACGAGAAGATCATGGCCGACAACAAGGCGGCCCGGGCCGAAGGTGTCGAGGTGTGGCCCCAGGTGTCGTGCCGTCCGCTCCAGTTCCAGATGAACCTGCGCGAGCCGTTCACGTTCAACATGCGCGCTTCGTTTCAGGAGCTCATGGATCGGTCCGACGACCAGCGCCTGGCCGCGTACCGCGACCCGGCCTGGCGCGCCCGGGCCTGGGAGGAACTGTCGGGCGGCGGGGGCGCACTCCCGACCAACTTCGACTCGCTGAGCGTCGCCGAATCCGATGCGCACCCCGAGCTCGTGGGTCGCCCGGTCGTCGACGTCGCCGCCGAGCGGGGCGTGACCCCTCTCGACGTGATGCTCGACCTCTCGATCGACGAGAACCTCGGCACCCGGTTCAACAGCGTCCTCGCCAACAACGACCCCGACGCCATCGCCGAGCTCCTGCCCGAGGACACGGTGCTCCTCGGCCTGGCCGACTCCGGGGCGCACGTCTCGCAGCTCTGCGACGCCTGTTTCGCCACCGACCTGCTCGGCAACTGGGTCCGCGACCGCGAGGTCATGCCGCTGGAGAAGGCGATCTACAAGCTCTCGGGGGAGCCGGCTGCGGTTTACGGCCTCGACGACCGGGGCACGCTCGAGGTGGGCAAGGCCGCCGACGTCGTGGCGTTCGACCCCGAGACGGTGGCTCCCGGCCCGCTGCGTCGCATCCGCGACTTTCCGGCCGACGGCGAGCGACTCGTCGCCGACCGGCCCGAGGGCATGCGGCACATGTTGGTGAACGGCACCGTCATCCGGGCCGACGGCACCCCCGACACCGCCGCGCTCGCCGAGCGCCCGGGCAAGCTCCTGCGCTCGTAGACCCGACCCGCGTCCGACGGCCCGCGGCGGCGGTTCCGGGAGCGAACCGTCAGGTCTCGGCCCGCAGCCCGGCTCGCAGCACGAACTTCTGGATCTTGCCGCTCGGCGTGCGGGGGAATTCGTCGACGCCCCGCACGTGCTCGGGCCACTTCTGGCGGGCGAGACCGGCCGGCTCGAGAAACGCCCGCACCGCCTCGACGTCGGGCGGCTCCGCACCGGGGAGCATCCGGAAGAACGCGCAGCCGACCTCGCCGAGGCGGGCGTCGGGCGCGGCGACGACCGCCACCTCGGCCACGCCGGGCATGCGCACGAGCACCTCCTCGACCTCAGCCGCACTCACGTTCTCGCCGCCGCGGATGATGATGTCCTTCTTGCGGTCGGTGATCGTGAGGAACCCGTCGGCGTCGAGCACGCCGACATCCCCGGTCATGAACCAGCCGTCGGGGCTGAACGCGTTCGCCGTCTCGGCCTCGTCGGTGTAGCCGGCGAACTGATCGGGACCGCGGGTCCAGATCTCGCCCGCCTCACCCGGGGCGACATCGGCGCCGTCCTCGTCGACGAGTCGGAGCTCGACGCCGGGCAGGGGCGCGCCGTCGGTGTTGATCCGCTTCACCCGGGGCGTGTCGGGGTAGCTGCCGGTGATCGACGGGTGCTCGGTGGACCCGAAGCTGCGAGCGATCTCGATGCCGAGCGCCGCACAGCGCTCCCCCACCGCGGCCGGCACCGGCGATCCGCCGAGCCCGACGAAGGGCATCAGCGGAACGTGGCGTTCGGGATCGAAATCGGGGTGGTCGAGGAGGCTGGTGAGGAAGTAGGTGGAGCCCTGTCCACCCGAGATGCCGTCCTCGATCATCGCGGCGAGCACCCGACCCGGGTCCCACTGGTCGATGAGGTGGATCGCGTGGCGGCGGTACGGGGGCACGAGGAGGGCGGCGAGCATGCCGATGGCGTGCCCGACCGGCGCCCCGGTGAGGAAGGGAGGCGCACCCCGGGCCGCCTGCATCGCCGCGAGCTGGTGGATCTCGGCCGTGATCGAACGGTGGGTGTGCACCACACCCTTCGGATTGGAGGTCGTGCCCGAGGTGTAGGCGACGAGCGCCGGACGGGCCGCGTCGACCGCCGCCGGGCCGGCGATCGGATCGGTCGCGACGAGGTCGGCGAACGCGAGGAGCCCGCGGCCCTCGTCGTCGCCGACGACCGCCACCCACTCGAGGTCGGGCAGGTCGTCGCGCAGACCATCCAAGTTGGCGAGGAAGTCCTGGTGGCCGAAGCGGTCGGCCGTGATGAGCGCGCGCACCCGCGTCTTGCGGAGGATGTAGCCGACTTCCTTCGGGCCGTAGAAGTGCACGATCGGCACGACGACCGCACCGACGTACGTGCAGGCGTAGAACGTCGCCGCGGCCTCGACCCAGTTGGGCAGCTGGAACGACACGACGTCGCCGGCCCCGATGCCCCGACTTCGCAGGCCGCTCGCCACCCTCCGGGCGAGCGCATCGACCTCGCCGAGCGTGCCGCGGTACGGGCGGCGGTCGGAGCGAACCGTGAAGGGCCGGTCGGCGGCTTCGCCGAGCGCCTCGGCGAGCACCTGGCCGACCGTCCGTCCGGTCCAGAATCCCTCGCCGATGTAGCGCTCGACCTGCTCGGTGGTGGGTTCGCGCGGCGTGAAGTCCATCGCTGCGGAACCGTAGCGGCCGGACGCCGCCGGCCCGCCCGGGATGCGGGATCAGGCCCTCGGCAGCCCGAGCACGCGCTCGGCGATGATGTTGCGCTGGATCTCGCTCGTGCCGCCCGGGATCGTGGCGCCGAACGAACGCAGGTACTGGATCGCCCACGAGCCCTCGCGCCACATCTGCGGTCCGAAGAGATCGTCGTCGAGCGCGTCGGGCCCGAGCACTTCGGTGCCGTAGAGGAGCGCCTTCTGGAGCGCCTCGCTGCCGTACAGCTTGAGGAGCGAGTGCTCCGGCGCCGAGCGACCGGCGAGGAACTTCGCGAATCCCCGGTACCCCATGGCGAGGAGGGCCTGCCCGTCGACGTGGAACGATGCCACCGCGTCGCGGTAGCGGGGATCGTCGCCGAGTCGGATGCCGTCGGGCCCGCGCCGATCGCCGAGTTCGACGAGCGCCTGCACCGCCCGCTGGAGGTCGTAGGCGTAGTTGATCCAGAGCATCGCCCGTTCGTGGGCGAGCGAGCCCTGGGTGATCGGCCAACCGCCGTTCAGCGGGCCGACGAGGTTCGCGACGGGCACCCGCACATCGGTGAGGAAGACCTCGTTGAAATCGTAGAAATCGGGCTCGCTCAGTTCCGGGAACGGACGACGCTCCACGCCGGGTGCCGTGGTCTCGATGATGAGTGCACTGATGCCCTTGTGCTTGGGCAGCTCGGGATCGGTGCGCACGAAGCACAGGCACCAGTCGGCGTGGTGCGCGCCCGACGTCCACACCTTCTGGCCGTTGACGACGAACTCGTCGTCGTCGAGCACCGCCCGCGTCTTCAGGCTCGCGAGATCGCTCCCTGCCGTCGGCTCGCTCATCCCGAGGCACCACGAGATCTCGGCTCGCAACGTGGGGAGGAGGAACTGCTCCTGCTGCTCGGGCGTGCCGTAGTCGAGGATCGAGGGGGCGATGATGCCGAGGCCCTGGGGGTTGGCGCTGCGCATGATCTGACGCCGGCTCATCTCCTCGAAATAGATCATCTGCTGGGTCGGGGAGGCGTTGCGACCGCCGAGCTCGGGCGGCCAGCCGGGCACGAGCCAGCCCGCATCGAAGAGGAGTCGCTGCCAGTCGCGCGCCCACTGCGGCATGTGCGCACTCGAGAGCTTCGGCTCCCGCCGGAGGTCCTCGCTCGGCGCGTTCGCGTCGAGCCAGTCTCCGAGGTCGGCTCGGAACTCCTCGTCCTCGGCGGCGTACTGCAGACGCATGGCGCGGAGGCTAACGCCCGAGCAGCCGACCGGGCCCTACTCGCGGACGAGCAGGAGGCACCCGCAGGTGTTGCCCCCGCCCGCCGCGACGACGCCGATCTCGGGTGCGGTCGCGATCTGGCGCGCCCCCGCCTCGCCCCACATCTGCAGCGCCCCCTCGTGGAGGAACCCGTAGCCGTGGAGGCGCCCGGCCGAGAGCTGGCCGCCGTGCGTGTTGAGCGGGAGTCGGCCGTCGCGGGCGATGGTGGCGCCCCCGGCCACGAAGTCGCCGCCCCCGCCCTCCTCGCACAGGCCCAGCGCCTCGAGCCAGGACATGGTGAGCCACGAGAAACCGTCGTAGAGCTGAGCCATCTGCACGTCGGCGGGTCGCAGGTCGGTGCGCTCCCAGAGCTGGCGGCCCGCACCCCGGTTCGCCATCGCCGTGAGATCGTCGAACTGGTCCCACGACGGGCGACCATCGATCCGGGTGCCGACCGCCTCGACCCGCAACGGCCGGTTACGCAGGGAACCGGCCCGGTCGCGCCGCGACACGATGACCGCAGTGGCGCCGTCGCAGGGCACGTCGCAGTCGAGGAGCCCGAACGGCTCGGTGATCATGCGGGCGCCCAGGTAGTCGTCGATGGTCATCGGGTCGGTGTAGATCGCCTTCGGGTTGAGCGCTGCGTTGCGGCGGGCGTTCACCGGGATCCACCCGAGCTGCTCGCGGGTGATGCCGAACCGCGTCATGTGCGCCTGCGCGAACATGGCGATCCAGATCGCCGCCGACGGGGCCGAGAACGGCAGGTTCCACTGCATGAACCCCGAGGCCTTGAAGCCTCCGCCGCCGCCCCCACCGCCGCCACCCGGCATGGCCGCGGCTCGGCCCTTGTCGCCCTGGGCCGAGCCCTCCCACACCGAGCGGAAGCACAGCACGTGGTTCGCGAGGCCGGCCGAGACGGCGAGGCACGCGTTGATGACCGAGCCGAGCTGGCCCGGGGACTCGAGACCGCTGTTGTGCCACCCGCACGAGAGGCGCAACGCGTCCATGACGTCGTAGGCCCCGGCCCCCGAGAAGCCGGGAGGAATGGTCTGCGGGCCCGGGTAGGTCGAGACGCCGTCGATGTCGGCCGGGGTGAGCCCGGCGTGTTCGATCGCGGCGAGGCAGGCATCGAGCGTGAGTTCGAGCGGGTTCCGGTACAGCCGACGTCCGACGTCGGACTGCCCGACCCCGCTGATGCAGGCCCGCCGCTCGATGATCTCGTTCGCGTCGGTCACGATGCCTCCGGGTCGGGCTCGAACAACGGGAGGTAGACGTCGCCGTCGGGGTCGGCGTGGTGCTCGAACACGACCCGCACGGCCATGCCGATGTGCACTGCACCCGGCTCACAGTTCACGATGTTCGTGGTGAGCCGCACCGACGGCTGCTCGACGATCTCGACGATCGCCACGACGTAAGGAAGCTCGAGCCCGGGCATCCACGGCTGGTGGTTGACCGTGTAGGAGGCGATCCGGGCCCGGCCCGACACCGCCTCGGGCGCAAGGTTCTTCGAGTAGTCGACCGGGCAGATCGGCTGGGGCGGGTGCAGGTAGTGCCCGCAGTCCCGGCACCGCCAAAAGCGCAGCTCCCCGTGGGCTCCGCCCGTCCAGAAGTCGCGGTTGGTGTCGTCGAGTCGGGGCAAGACGCGGAACGGGGGTGACACGGTCAGTCCTCCTCGGCGGCCCGGGCGGCATCGAAGCCCCGCCGGGCGTGGGGGATGGCCTCGACCGCGGGCAGGAGCCCGTGGCCGGGGACGGTGAGCATGATCGAACCGAGGACCTCGTCCCAGGTCGCGCCGACCTCGGCGGCGAG
>JBJSXF010000152.1:0-3580 GCA_046086225.1 Actinomycetota bacterium
ATCGTCACCGGCGGCGGGGCGGGCATCGGTCGCGGGATCGTCGAGCGCTTCGTCGCCGAGGGCGCGCGGGTCGTCGTCGCCGAGATCGATTCGGAGCGCGCGAGCGATCTGCGCGCGACCCTCGGCGCGGCGGTCGTCACCGAGGTCGGTGATGTGCGGGAGCGAGGGGCCGGTGCCCGGCTCGTGGCTGCCGCGACCGCGGCGTTCGGGCGACCCGACGTGCTGGTCAACAACGTCGGCCACTTCGGCGGGCCCCGGCAGGCCTTCCACGAGCAGTCCGACGCCGACTGGGACGACCTCTACCGGGTGAACCTCGCCCACGTGCTCGACTGCTCCCGCGCGGTGATCGCTGATCTCGTCGGTCGCGGCGCCCCGGGCTTCATCGTGAACGTCTCGACCGTCGAGGCGTTCCGGGCCATCCCGACCCGCGCCGTCTACTCGGCGTTCAAGACCGCGATCACCGGGCTCACCCGATCGCTCGCCGTGGAGTACGGGCACGCGGGTATCCGGGTGAACGCCATCGCCCCCGATGTCACCGAGACGCCCCAGGTGCCCTACTCGCAGTGGCTGAGCGCCGCCGACCGCGAGATGGTGCCGGCCTGGGTTCCGGTGGGTCGGCTCGGGCAGCCGCACGACGCAGCCGGCGCCGTGCTCTTCCTCGCGTCCGACCTCTCGGCGTTCGTGACCGGCACGACGATTCCGGTCGATGGCGGCACGCTCGCGTCGTCGGGCTGGTTCCCGACCGCCGAGGGCGGCTGGACCAACCGGCCCCGGCGCCCCTGAGCCCCGCGGCTCCGCGCTCGCCCCGGTTCCCGCGCGCCGGTCTTCCCGGGCGGGCCGCGCTACTCGATGGTGTTGAACAGGCGCACGGCCACCGCGAGCATCGCGGCGCCGACGCCGAGGATCACGGCCACGTCGAACCAGACGGGCACGACCCAGTCGCCGAACGTGAGGGCGAAGTCGCTGCCGAGCAACGTGCGGCGGGCCAGGTCGACGCCGTAGGTGGCCGGGTTGAGTCGGCACAGCACGCCGAGCCACGCGGGGAGGCCTTCCAGCGGGAACATCGCGCCCGACAGGAACATCATCGGCTGCATCACGAGGGCCATCACCATCTGGAACGACTCCATGCGCTCCATGCGGCTGGCGAGCACGATGCCGAACGCGGTGAGGGCGAAGGCGAGGAGCAGCAGCGAGCCGAGCATCCCGAGCACCCGGGCCACGGTGAGGTCGACGCCGATGAGCGGGGCGAAGACGATGAGGATCACGCCCTGCACCACGGCCACGCTGCCGCCGCCGACCGCTTTGCCCAGCACCAGCGAGGTCCGGGAGACCGGGGCCACGAGCATCTCGCGCATGAACCCGAACTCGCGGTCCCACACGATGGCGACCGCCGAGAACAGTGCCGAGGTGATGATCGACATCGCGAGGATGCCCGGGAAGATGTACACCTGGTAGGAGATGCCGCCCGGCAACGACTGCGCGCCGACGAGGTTCTTGAGGCCGGCGCCGAGCACGATGAGGAAGAGCAGCGGCTGGGCGATGCCGCTGATGATCCGGGTCGGCATGCGCCGGAGTCGGATGAGCTCGCGGGTCCACACCATGCCGACCGTGCGCAGGTTCCGGGTCGAGCTGTGACCCCGGTGCACGGTGTCGACGGTCGGGAGGGGGGCGGCGGTGGTGGACATCAGCTCCTCCGGAAGGCCCGGGTCATGGCGTTGGCCGCGAACTGGGCGGCGTTGCCCGCCTCGGCGTCACGGATGTCGTGGCCCGTGTACTTGATGAAGACGTCGTCGAGGCTCGGGCGGCGGACGTTCACGCTCGAGACGCCGACGCTGAGCGTGGCGAAGAGCCGGGGTACGAACGCCTCGCCGTCGGGGACGTGCAGCACGAGCTGCTCGTCGCGGTGCTCGACCTCGAGCCCGAAGTGCTCGCGGAGCTCGCGTTCGGCGGTGGCATCGTCGGCCGTGCGCAGCATCACGGTGTCGGCACCGACCGACGCCTTCAGCGCCGAGGGGGTGTCGATCGCCACGATGCGACCGTGGTCGATGATGGCGATGCGGTCGCACCGCTCGGCCTCGTCCATGTAGTGGGTGGTGAGGAACATCGTGGTCTGCTCGCGGCGCCGCAGCTCGTCGACGTAGTCCCAGATGTGGAAGCGGGTCTGGGGGTCGAGGCCGATGGTCGGTTCGTCGAGGAAGAGCACCTTGGGCATGTGGAGCAGGCCCCGGGCGATCTCGAGGCGGCGCTTCATGCCGCCCGAGAAGAACCGCACCTCCTGGTCGCGACGATCGGAGAGCCCGACCATCTCGAGCAGGGGATCCATCCGCGGCGCGATCTCCTTGGCCGGCACGCCGTACATGACGGCGTGGAACCGCAGGTTCTCCTCGGCGGTGAGGTAGTCGTCGAGGGTGATCTCCTGGAATACGAGGCCGATATTCGACCGCACGAGATCGCGCTCGGTCTCGACGTCGTAGCCGGCCACCCGGGCCGTGCCCTCGGTGCGGTGCAGCAGCGTGCACAGGATCGAGATGGTGGTGGTCTTGCCCGCCCCGTTCGGGCCGAGGAAGCCGAACAGCTCCCCGGTCGGGACCTCGAACGAGATGCCGTCGACGGCGGTGAAGTCGCCGAAGCGACGAACGAGCTGTTCGACCTCGACTGCGTTCACCGGTCGATTCTGTCAGGTGAGGGTGAGCGGGAGCCGGTTCAGGCCCCGCAGCACGATGCGGCCGTTCCACTCGGGTGCATCGGTGGCGAGCGCAACCGCGGGGAAGCGGCGTACGAGCGTCGAGATTGCGATCGAACCCTCCAGACGGGCCAGGTGGGCGCCCAGGCAGGAGTGGAAGCCGCCCCCGAAGCTCAGGTGGTCGCGGGCATCGGGCCGCCGGAGGTCGAGGTCGTCGGCGGTCGGTCCCCACTTGGCCGGGTCGCGGTTCGCGGCGCCGAGCGCGGTCATGAGCACGGTGCCGGGCGTGAACGTGCGGTCGTCGATCTCGTAGGGCGCGAGCGTGATCCGGCGCGACATCTGGACCGGGCTGTCGTAGCGGAGGAGCTCGTCGACGAAGGTCGCGTCGAGGCTCGGATCGTCGCGCAGCAACTCGAGCTGGTCGCGGTGGCGGAGCAGGGCGAGGGTGCCGTTGCCGATCAGGTTGACCGTTGTCTCGTGGCCGGCGATGTAGAGCAGCATCACCTGGGCGGTGAGCTCGTCGGGGCTCAGCCGGTCGCCCTCGTCCTCGGCGGCGATGAGCGCGGTGAGCAGATCGTCGGCGGGGTGGTCGCGCTTCCAGCCGAGCACCTCGTCGACGTAGACGTTCATCTCGTCGCCGGCCCGGAACGCGGCGAGGCGCTCCTCGCGGGTGAGCACCGGGTCGAAGGTCTTCACCAGTGCGCCCGACCACTCGCGCAGGAGGAAGCGGTCGCGGCCTTCGGGGATGCCGAGCATCTCGGAGATCACGACGAACGGGAGCGGGAACGCGAGCCCGGCGATGAGGTCGAACCCGGTCGGGTCGGCCGCGTCGAGGTGCTCGTCGACGAGTTCCCGCACCCGGGGGCCGAGCCCCTCGACCATGCGGGGCGTGAAGAC
>JBJSXF010000153.1:0-14816 GCA_046086225.1 Actinomycetota bacterium
CGGTGGAGGATCTCCGCGACCATCGGCGGGCGGCGGCCTTTCGGGTGCCGACGATCGGGCCCTGGTCGGAGGACGACGTGGCCTTCGTCTGGCAGCGCCACGAGCTGTTCCACGCCGCGGGGATCGAACTCGCGGCGACGCTCGGCGTGCCGTCCGTCGTCTTCGTTCCCGCGCCGCTCGTGTGGCAGGCGCGGCAGTGGGGGGTCCGCCGCCCCGGATGGTCACGGTGGGCCGAGACGGTGGGTGAGGCCCGCCCGTTGCGGCGAGCCGATCTCGTGGCGTGCGGCACTGATGCGGTCGCTGAGCAGGTGGCTCGGCTCGGGGTGGTCGAGTCGCGGCTCGTGGTGACGCCGACTGGCGCCGATCCGGAATCGCGGGGCGAGGAGGAGCGGGCCGCCGCCCGCGCCGCGACGCGCGCGCGCCTCGGGCTCGACGACGCGTTCGTCGTCGGCTGGGTCGGCAGCTTCCGACGCTTCCACGCCCTCGACCTCGCAGTGGCCGCGGTCGCCGAAGTGCCCGGTGCGGCACTGTTCCTCGTCGGTGACGGTCCCGAGCGTCGACGCGTCGAGGCCGAGGCCGCGGCTCGGGGGGTACGCACGGTGACGACGGGCACGGTGCCCCACGCCGAGCTTCCGGACGTGCTCGCGGCGATGGACGCGGCCGTCGTGGTGGCGGCGACGGGGCAGACCTTCCACTACTCGCCGCTCAAGCTCGCCGAGTACTTGGCTGCGGGCCTGCCGGTCGTGGCGCCGGCGATCGGTGAGCCCGGAGCCCGGATCCGCGACGGCGAGGACGGGCTCCTCGTCGCCCCCGGCGATCCGGCTGCGCTCGCTGCGGCCCTGCGTCGGCTCCGGGACGATCCGGCGCTCCGCGTTCGGCTCGGGACCCGGGCCCGGGAGGTGGCGGCCGAGTCCTGGTCGTGGGATCGGTCGGCCGAGCGCGTCATCGCCGCCCTCGGCGGTCGGTAGGCTCATCCGACCGATGTCCGGTGAAGTCGCCCGTCTCCCGATCGTCTACGAGCCGACGGTCACCGGCCTGCCCCCGTTGCGGCCGTACCTCGCCGCCTTGTGGGAGCGTCGCCGGTTCATCTGGCACCTCGCCCGCACCGACCTGAAGTCCGAGCACTACAACACGGTGCTCGGGCAGTTCTGGGTCATCATCGACCCGCTCTTCCTCGCCGCGGTCTACTTCCTCCTGCGCAGCGTGGTGCGGCCCGCGGCATCGGGCGCCGATCGCAACCTCGTCATCGCCCACCTCATCTGGGCGGTGTTCTTCTTCATGTACACCCACAACGTGGTGACCGCCGCTTCCCGTTCGCTCGTGAAGGGCGGGGGCCTCATCCTGAACGCATCGTTCCCGCGGGCGGCCCTGCCGCTCGTGGCCGTCATCAAGGCCGCGTGCGACTTCGCCCCGACGCTGCTCGTCTACTTCGGGTTCCAGGTGATCCTCGGGCAGCCGGTCACGCCGGCGCTCCTCTTCGTGCCGCTCGTCGTCGTCATCCTCACCGTGTTCAACACGGGGGTGGCCCTGCTCGTCGCGCCGTTGACCGTCTTCTACCGGGACACCGCGAACATCATCCCGTACGTCACGCGCATCTGGATGTACATCACGCCCGTGCTCTTCACGATCAGCGAGATCCCTCCCGGCCTCAAGGCCTACCTCCGGTGGAATCCGCTCTACCCGATGTTCGCGGCGCTGGAGCAGATCTTCACCGGCTCGACCCCCTCGCTCGGGGCCCTCGCCGCGGCCACGACCTGGGCGGTCGTGGCCCTCTTCGTCGGATCCGTCGTGTTCCTCTCGCGGGAGCGGGAACTTGCCGTCCGACTCTGAGCGACCGCCCGCGATCCGGGTCGAGGATCTCTGGATCCGCTTCCGCACGACGCGTGAGCGGCGCCAGACCCTGCGCACGACCCTCGCCGGCTTCCGGGACCGGTCGAAGCGGGCGATGCTGGTCGATGCGCTCCGCGGCGTCAGCTTCGAGATCCCGGCCGGTTCCGTCTACGGGATCCTCGGGCGCAACGGCGCAGGCAAGACCACCTTGCTCCGCACGATCGCCGGGATCCTGCCGCCGACCCACGGCCGGGTCTCGGTGTGGGGCAAGGTGACGCCGTTGCTGTCGCTCGGTGTCGGCTTCAATCGCGAGCTCACGGGGCGGGAGAACATCCTGCTCGGGGGGCTCACGGCCGGTCTCACTGCCGACGAGATCGCGGCCTACGCCCCGGTCATCGAGGACTTCGCTGCCCTCGGCGACGCGATCGACTTCCCGATGCGCACCTACTCGTCGGGCATGTTCGCCCGGCTGGCGTTCTCGGTGGCGACGCACCTCGACCCCGAGATTCTCCTCATCGACGAGGCGCTCTCGGCCGGCGACGCCGCGTTCAAGTTGAAGTCGATGAAGAAGGTCGTCGAGCTCTGCGAGCGTGATTGCACGGTGCTGATCGTCTCCCACGGGCTCGAGGTTGGCCGCCAGCTCGCCGAGGGTTGCGTCTGGTTGGAACGCGGCCAGGTCCGCATGCACGCGGCGGCGAGCGAGGTGGTCGCCGCGTATCTCGCCGAGGAGCGGATCGGCTCCGGCAACGCGGTCGCGCTCGAGGACGTGTGAGCGCGGCGACGCGCCCGCTGCGGGCCGTCGTCGGCCGCAGCTACCGACTCTCCCGCGCCGTGGCCCGGGCCCGCATGGCCCGGGCGGTACCGACCGGCGCATCGCCGCTCGTCGTCTGCTCGATGGGGAAGACGGGGAGCACGGCTCTCGCCCGCGCCCTCGCCGACGCGACCGGCGAGCACGTCTTCCAGGTGTTCCGGCTCGATCGGGTGGAGGCCGAAGCGGCCGAACGGCGGTATCGGGCCGCGCACCCGACCGCGGCTCCCGGCCCCGTGCCGTTCCCGGGTGCGCTCCACCTGTGGGAGAGCGCCTTCCTCGCTCGTCGGCCACCCCGCCCCGACGCTCCGTGGCGGGTGATCGTTCCCGTGCGCGAACCGGTGGCCCAGGCGGTCTCGGCTTTCTTCCACGCGCTCGACGGCCGCGGCGTCACGACGATCGATCCCGCATCGGCTCGGCGCGACCTCCTCGACGAGGGGTGGCTCGAGCGTCCGGCCCGCTGGTTCGACCGCGAGATCGGTCCGACCCTCGGCATCGACGTCTACGCCGTCGGCCCGGCGCCGGTCGCCATGCCGGTCGAGGTCTCCGGTGCCGGGGTGCGCCTGCTCGTCGTACGGCTCGAGGACGCGGCGACGACCCCGGCTGCGCTCGGACGGTTCCTCGGGCGGCCGGGCCCGGTGCCGGTGCCCGCTCGGAACGAGGCGAGCGGGCGGCGGTACGCCGACGCGTACGGGGCGTTCGTCGCTGCGCCGGGTCTCCCGGCGGCTGCGCTCGACGCGGCGTACGGCTCGGAGTACGCCCGATACTTCTATTCGGCGAGCGAGATTGCCGCGTTCCGGACCCGCTGGGGCGCCCCGGATCGGCGGTGACGCGCCGTTACGATGCCGCGACCGTGACGAGGAGGCCAGGATGAGCGAGACGACGACGAGCAGCGGCGGCAACGGCGGGCCGACGCCGTCGGCCCCCATCGGCGGCGTCATCCGGGACCCGCGGGCCGAGCGGGTCGAGCGCCCGTCGCTGCTCCGCCACTGGGGTCGTCAGATCGGCCGGGCGATCGAGGCCGTGCTCGTCTTCCTGGGGCTCAAGCGGCGGCGAGCAGCCGACGGCACGCTCGAGCGGCGAGACTGGAAGCGGCTCGGCACCACGGCCGGTGTCTCCCTCGGGGTCATCATCATCTGGACGTCGGTGCACATCGTCCAGCCCGGCACCGTCGGCGTGCCGGTCACCCTCGGGCACACGGGCAAGCCCCTGAAGCCGGGAGTGCACGTCACCCTCCCGTTCACGACCACGAGGTCGATCTCGACCCGGGTCCAGAACTACACGATGTCGGCCAGCCCGACCGAGGGCGGTCAGGCCGACACGTCGGTCGCGGTGCTCGGCGCCGACGGCGGTGCGGCCGCCGTGAACGCCACGGTGCTGTACCGGGTCACCCCGGCCCGGGCGAGCGATCTCTACCGTGAGGTCGGCCCCAACTACCTGCCGGCCGTCGTGCGGCCGTCGGCCCGGGCCTGCGTCCGGCTCGTCTTCACCGGCTACAGCCTCGTGAACGCGGCCACGACCGACTGGACGAAGGTGCAGGACAAGGTGGCCGACTGCATGCGCGGCAAGTTCGAGGGGCGGTCCCTCGAACTCGTCGACTTCCAGATGCGGGAGGTCGCGCTGAGCGACAAGCTCCAGGGTGCTGTCGACGCCAAGGTCGCCGCCCAGCAGAACGCCGAGCGTCAGAAGTTCGAGCTGGCCACGGCCCTCCAGGCCGCTGACATCAGCCGGATCCAGGCGCTCGCCACGGCCGACTCGCAGCAGATCCTGGCGTGCGGCGGTCAGCCCGGGAAGGTCGACCGTGCCGGTCAGGCCACCGAGACGGTCGTCCCCAACCCGATCGCGGCCTGCTCGCAGAGCCAGCTCACACCCGCGTACCTCCAGTTCAGCTATATCCAGGCGCTGAAGAACCTGGTCAACTCGCCGAACAACAGCACGATCATCCTGCCGTTCGATCAGAACCTCACGCCGCTCATCAACGTCGGTCAGGGCGGGACTACCGTCAAGTAGCGCAGGCGGACTCCGTCCGCCTCCACCGGCGGCGGGGCGGGCTAGAGGATCTCGCCGCGGAAATCGCGGTCGCGGAGGCGGGCCCGCGTGTCGAGCACGAGGCGGGCCCGTGCGGCGACGGCGTCGTAGGGCAGTTCGGCGTGATCGGTGCAGATCACCACGAGGTCGGCGCTGACGATCTCGGCTTCGTCGCAGTCGACGCGGCTGATGCTCGGTCCGAGCCCGGCGTCCTCCGGCACGTACGGGTCGTGGGCCCGGACCTCGGCGCCGAGATCGGCGAGACCGCGGGCGACCGCAACCGCCGGTGATTCCCGCCAGTCGGACGTGCCGGGCTTGTAGGCGAGGCCGAGCAGCAGGACGCGGGCCTCGGCGACCGGAATGCCGGCTCCGTCGAGGAGGGCGACGGCTCGGCGCACGACGTATTCGGGCATGCCCCGGTTGACGTCGTTGGCCAGTTCGACGAAGCGGAACCGGTGGCCGAGCTGCCGTTCCACCCGCCAGGCCAGGAACGACGGGTCGACCGGCAGGCAGTGGCCGCCGACGCCCGGTCCGGGCACGAAGCGCATGAACCCGAACGGCTTGGTCGCGGCCGCGTCGATCGCGTTCCAGATGTCGACCCCGAGGTCACGGGCGAACATGGCGAGTTCGTTGACGAGGGCCACGTTCACATGGCGGAACGTGTTCTCGAGCAGCTTCACGAGCTCGGCTTCGGCGGTTGTCGCCACGGGAACGATCTCGTCGACGATCGTGGCGTAGAACGCTTCGATCGCCCGCCGGGAAGCCGCGTCGCACCCGGCGACGATCTTCGGCGTGTTCTGCAGGTGCCAGACCCGGTTCCCGGGGTCGATGCGCTCGGGCGAGTAGCCGCAGAAGACGTCGACGCCCACGGTGAGGCCGCGCTGCTCCAGCGCGGGCCGGACCAGCTCCTCGGTGGTGCCCGGGTAGGTCGTCGATTCGAGTACGACGAGGGCGCCGGCTCCGAGGTGATCGGCGACCACGGCCACGGCCGACTCGATGTAGGAGAGGTCGGGGATGCCGTCGCGGAGCGGGGTCGGAACCGTGATGACCGCGATGTCGAAGGCTTCGATCGCGGCCGGATCGCCGGTTGCCCGGTACCCACGAGCACGAGCGGCACCGAGTCCTTCGTCGGTGACATCGCCGACGTAGGAGTGGCCCGTCTCGAGCGCGGCGACCCGCTCCGGTGCAGTGTCGAAGCCGACGACCGGATAGCCGACCTCGCTCGCCCGCATGGCGACGGGGAGGCCGACGTGGCCCTGGCCGACGACGAGCACCCGGGCCGAGCGGGAGGAGATGCGGGCGAGCAGTCGGTCGAGGGGCTCGCTCACGGCGCCAGTGTGGCAGACCGGTCCGGTCCGGGCCCGCGATCGCGCATCCACTCGACCGTGCGGCGGAGCCCGGTCACGAGATCGACGCGACAGCGGAAGTCGAGGGCGACGGCGGCGGCCGAGGCGTCGGCGCAGCTGTGGCGGATGTCGCCGGCCCGGGTCGGCGTGAAGACCGGCGCCGTTCCGCGGCCGGTCACCTCCTCGAGTGCGGCGATGAGGTCGAGGAGCGAGTGGGCATGCCCGCCCGCCACGTTGAGGGCCCGACCGGCGCATCGCGCCACGGGTGCGGCGGCGGCGGCGAGGTTGGCGTCCACGATGTCGGAGACGTACGTGAAATCGCGGGACTGGAGGCCATCGCCGTGGATCACCGGCGCCTCACCGGCGAGCAGCGCCGCGGCGAACAGGGGGATGACGGCCGCGTAGGCGGCGTCGGGAGGCTGGCGGGGCCCGAACACGTTGAAGTAGCGCAGCGCAACCGTCTCGAGGCCGTGGAGCTCGTGGAACACCCGGCAGTAGTGCTCGGCGGCGAGCTTCGACACCGCGTACGGCGACCGGGGTGCGAGCGGCACGTCCTCGGGTGTCGGCCGGGTGGCCGCCCCGCCGTAGATGCTGCTCGACGAGGCGTGGACGAAGCGGCGGACACCCGCCTCGTGGGCGGCGACGAGCGCGGTGAGGGTGCCGTGCGTGTTCACGTGGTCGGTGTCGAGGGGCTGCTCGACGGAGCGGAGCACCGCCTTCGCCGCGGCTTGGTGGAACACGACTGCGGCGCCCGCGCACGCGTCGCGCATCAGGGCGAGGTCGGTCACGGGGCCGATCCGCAGATCGGCCTCCGGGGGCACGTTGGCCCGGAACCCCGTGCTGAGGTCATCCACGACGACCACCTCATCGCCCCGGGCCACGAGTGCATCGACCAGGTGGGATCCGATGAAGCCGGCCCCGCCGGTGACGACGACTCTCACGCGGGGAGGCGGGCGAGCTGCGCGCCGGCGAGCGCCGCCGCTGCGTTCTCCTGATTCGATCCGGCGGCGCCCTCGACGACGGCCTGGACGGCGTAGCCGCCCCTGGTCACGATCACCACCGCCGTGGTCGTTCCCGCGTAGGTCGCGGTGACGCCGATGCCACCCGGGATGAGCGGCGGCTCGAAGACCCGGGGCGTCACCCCGCCGCCGGCCGCCTCGAGCGTCGCGAGCCAATGGTCGGCGTAGCCGGACGCACCCGGTGGCGTTCGGAATCGGTAGAGCAGCACGGTGTTGCGGTCGAGGCCCCCGACGCTCGTCCAGGTGCGCTGGTAGCCGTCGACGAAACCCGCGTTGCGGAGCGCGACCTCGCCGTTCGCGGCGACGTCGTCGCGAACGGCCTTGTCGAAGTCGACCGGACCGGTGTCGGTGCGGGCCTCCGGCTGCAGCACGTACCCGCTCGGGACGGCCCGGAGGATGAGTGCCGAGGGCCCGTTCCGGGCGACCGGCTTGGTCGGCGGCCGAGTGGTGGGGGCCGCGGGTGCCGCGGTCGTGGTCGTCGCCGCCGTCGATCCCCCGTCCCCGTTCCCACCGCACGCGGCGAGGACCACGGTCAGCGCTGCTGAGACGACGAGGAGCCGACGCACCGGGGCGACGATACCTAGGCCGAGGGGCCGGTGTAGAGCGCCCGGTACCGGTCGGCCGTCTCGGCCACCGTGTGCAGGCGCACCCGGTAGACCCGCTCGGTCGCCCGCATCACCTCGTCCCGGCAACGGTCGAGCCGGTCGACGAGCGCGACGAGCGCCTCGGGGTCGAGCGGGTCGATGGTCCAGCCCGCGCCCGACGCCCGGATCCGCTCGCCGAGCGCGCCGTAGACCGCGCCGATCACCGGGATCCCGGCGGCCAGGGCTTCGGTCATCACGATGCCGAAGGTCTCGGCGTAGGGACCGGGGAGCAGCACGATCTGGATCCCGGCCCGCCGCAACAGCTCGGGCAGCACGGCGTTGTCGTAGGGGCCGTGGGCATGGATGAACGGTGAGGCCGATTCCTTCAGCTCGCCGAAGTGGTGGATCTCGACCGAACGCTCGGCGAGGGCGTCGGCGAGGTGGTTGACCACATCGAGGCCCTTCTTCGACCAGCCGAGACCCACGAAGGCAACTCGCAACGGCTCGTCGTGCACGAGGCCGACGTCGGGACCGCGGCCCCGACGTCCGAGGGGGATCACCGAGCCGTGCTCGATGAGGTGGCTGCGGGGGGCGTCGATCTCGTAGACGCGTGCGAAGGTGTCGGCGACGCTCCGGCTCGCGAAGACCCAGTGGTCGACCACGTCGAGGTCGGCCCGGGTGCGGGCCCGGTGCTCGTCGAGGTAGGGGAGTCCGAGCTCGGGGATCATCGGCGAGCCGGGCATCGGCTGCTCGGCGATCTCGGCGAGGCACGAGGCGCAGACGTCGCGCGACTCGGGGATGCCGCACGATTCGACGCGCTTGTAGAGGAGCGAGAAGTTCGGGCAGGCGAGGTAGAGGTCGTGTACGGAGCAGCTGACCGGTCCGGGGAAGTCGCGGAGCGCCGCGAGCGGGGCGAGCGAGGAGCCGATGAGGTTGTGGATGTGGATCGCATCGAAGCCGAAGAGGTCGACCGCCATCGCGTACGCGGCGCCCATCACCGGGTCGGTGACGGAAGTGACCGGTCGGCCGCCACCGGGCAGGAGGAACTCCTCGTGCACCACGCCTCCGGCGTCGGGCACCCGCCAGTGCGTACGGACGGCGAGACCGTTCGGCACCGGATACGAGACGCAGAAGTCGATCTCGTCGTCGAGCGCCTCGGTGAGCGCCTCGACGAACTTCTCGGTGCCCCCGCGGTCGCCGGGGCGGCTGTGGAGGACGTGCAGCACGTGCGGGCGGCTCGGGTCGCGTTCGCGGAGCGCCAGCTCGAGCGCGGTGAAGGCGACGAGGGTCGGCTCCTCGGTGCGCTCCCGCTGGTTGGTCGGTCGGAAGTACGGATAGCGCTCGTGGATCACGGCGGCGCTGCGGGCCCAGCCCTCGGCCTGCTCGTCGCCGAACGATCCACCGCCCCGGTGGTAGATGAACGTGCCGTCGTCGACGAGGTGCCGCATCCCCATGCGGGTGACCCGCAGGCAGAAGTCGACCTCCTCGCCGTAGCCGCGGCCGAACGCCGCCTCGTCGAGGAGCCCTCCCCGGTCGAGCGCGAGCCGGGTCGTGTACATGCAGAAGCCGACCCCGGTGATCACCTCGGGCGCGAGACCGAGGGCGTGGTCGCGGACGAAACCAGCGCACTCGTCGATCCGGGGCTCCGTGCCGTGGAGTGCGAAAGCGGCGATCACGGAATCGGGCAGGGTGCAGATCGAGCCGTGGTTCGTCACCGGGGTGACGGTGGCGACGTCGGGGCCGGCCGCGAGGTCGGCGAGTCGGTCGAGCCAGCCCGCGGTGACGACGGTGTCGGCGTTGAGCATCACGACATCGCCGACCGTCTCGCGAAGCCCGCGGTTCATGGTGCCGACGAAGCCTAGGTTGCGCTCGTTGCGGAGCAGTCGCACGGGGAACGCGAACCGGCGCGCGGCGAAGTCGTCGAGGTACTCGCGCACGGCGGGCTCGGGTGTGTCGTCGTCGATGACGAGCAGCTCGAACGGGGTGCGCAGCTCGGGGGCGTGACGTACCACGCTCTCCAGGCACCGTCGCACGTCATCGACGTCTCGGTAGACGGGCACGACGACGCTGACGGGCGTTCGACTGCTCACGGGGCCTCCGGGGCGCCGGGGCCGGTCGCCCAGCCGACGAGTCGGTTGGCCGCGAGCTTCCACCACACCGGCCCGTAGACGGCGCGGGCCCGGCGTACGACGGCCCGGGCCAGGAACGCTCGGGCGTCGGGGTGCTCGATCAGATGGCCGAGGACCGCGGTCCAGTCGTCGGCGCTCGTGGGATCGGTGGCGGTGAGCGCATCGGCGGCGAAGCCGACGATGGCGGCCCGGGCGGTGAGCGGACTCGCCGTGGGCACCCCGGCGAGGGCGGCCTCGCGAACGGCCAGGTGGTCGTCGGCCGGCATGCCGTCGACGAGCCGCGGGGTCCAGAGGTGCACCCGCCAGCCCGCGATCACGGCGGCCTCGACATCGGGGCCGACGACCCGGACGCGAGCCGAGCGGGCGAGGGCAGCCGGTGGCTCACCGTCGGCGATCTCGACCTCCAGCCCGGCGTGCGCGTCGAGGAGGCGCGCGACGGCGGTGGCGGCGGCGTCGGTGGTTGCGGGGTCGGCCGGGGGCGGTCGCCAGCCGATGATCGTCGCCAACGGATCATGCGCGCGACGAGCGGCGACGAGGGCCGCAGTGCGGCGTCGGGTGGGCATGGTGACGAGTTCGAGCACGGGCAGGCCGAGCTCGGTGGCGGCGACCGCGACCGGGCCGGGGCCGGCGGCGACGAGGCCGCAGGCCCGGGCGAGGGTCGCAGCGGATTCGGCAATCGCTGTCGGATCATCGGCCGCGAGCTCAGCGGCCGTGAGGTCGCACACCGTGGGCCGTCCGGCGCGGGTGCGCTCGGCGACGAGCTCGGCGACGGTCTCGGGGTCGACGGCGCCGCCGATGACGACGAGGTCGGCGTCGGCGGCCGAACCGGGAACGTGCTCGTTCGCGATGGTGAGGTCGGGATCGAAGCCGGCGGCGGCGAACGCGTCGACGAGGCCGAGGGCTCGGGCCGATTCGGTGGCCGCGATCACGAAGGTGCGGCGGGCGAGCGGGGCGGTCGTCGTGAGCGCGGCGGCTCGGGTCGGGCGGTCTCGGGGGGCGACGGGCTGGGGACCGGCGCACAGCCGCAGCACGAGGCCGACGAGGGTCGGGGCATCGACCCGGTAGCCGATGCGGGCCCGGAGTCGGCCCTGTGCCCGCGTGATCTCCCAGGAGATCAGCTCGACGGATTCGGTGTGCTCGGGATCGAACGCGATGAGCGTGGTCTCGCGGCGGGTGCACCATCGGGGGCCGAGGCGGAGGGCATCGGGATCGAGCGCGACGACCACATCGGGCTCGAGTGCCGCGATCGACGCTGCGTCGGGAGTGGCCGGCCGGGTGAGGTGGAAGGCACCCGGTGCTCCGGTCGGGGTGAGGAGCCGGGCCTCGACGTCGCGACGGACGAGCCGGTTCACCATCCGGCGGGCCCAGTCCTCCCGTTCGGGGTCGGGCTCGAGGCCGAGGAAGCACACCACCGGTCGCCGCGGGAACGGCGAGCGACCCCGAGGCGTTGCCGGACCGGGTTCGCCCGGCGCGTGCGGATCGAAGGCCACCGCACCGGGGTCGACGAGCACGTCGGCCCCGGCGACGGTCACGGTGTCGTCGTGCACCGTGTAGTCGGTGCCCGGCCGCAGGGCGACCGCGCCGCGCACCGAGCCCGTGGGGGCGGGCCGCAGCGGACCGCCGGTCACCGACCGCCACTCGGCGTCGACCCGGTAGCTGGCACCCGGTTCGATGGTCGCGAGCTCGCCGCCGACCGCGGCGATCGGTGCGGGCGCGGTGAGGAGGGCGCGAACGAGTCGTTCCCGCGCGATCTCGTCGAGCACCAGACGCTCGGGCACGACGATCCGGATCGAGCCCCGGATCGAGTCCCGGATCGACGCCGCGTCGGAGCCGTTCGCCTCGGCCCGCGACTCGAGTGATCGACGCAACCGCGACTCCGTTCCGCCGGGCTGTACGGGCCTCGATGCTACCGGTCGACGACGGTTATCGTGGCGGAGCGATGCCGGAGCTCCCGCTGCCGAACTTCCTCGTGATCGGCGCGCAGAAGAGCGCGACCCGCTGGCTGCGCCTCAACCTCGGCCTCCACCCCGAGATCTTCACGGCCGAGCGCGAGATCGAGTTCTTCAACAACGCCGAGCGCTTCGCCGGTCTGGGCCCGGCGTGGTACCGCGAGCAGTTCGCGGGGTGGTCGGGGGAGCGGCTCGTCGGCGAGGCCACGCCGGGCTACATGTTCTGGCGGCACGATCCCGCCGTCATGGCCGAGCGGATCGACGCAACGCTGCCCGGTGTGCGGCCGATGGCGATCCTGCGCAATCCGATCGATCGCTCGCAGTCGGCGGTGGTGCATCACATCGAAGCGGGTGGGATCCCGGCCGGCACCGGCGTGCTCGAGTACGTGCGCTCGGTGGATCCCGAGCGCGACCCCCTCGGCATCGTGAGCGGCAGCTGGTACGCGCGGAGCCTCGAGCCGTTCCGGGATCGCTTCGGCGACCGTCTCTTGGTGCTGCTGCACGACGATGCCGACGAGGATCCGCGCGGTGTTTACACCGCTGCGCTCCGGCACCTCGGGGCCGCCACCGACTTCGTGCCGTCCGAGCTGGAGCGGGTGCGCTACAGCTACCAGCAGCGCGATCCGTCGGCGCACGCCGAGCAGCATCTCTCGGTCGCCGAGCGGCGCGAGCTCGGTGCGTGCTTCACCGACGACATCGCCCGGCTCGAGCAGATGCTCGGTCGCGACCTCTCGTGCTGGGCGCCCGACGCGCCGGCGGTTTGAATCGGTGCCGTTTCAACTCGACGCCCAGGCCGATCCGATCCCGGTGCTCGTCGTGGCCGGGCTCGTCTGCCTGGCGCTCTTCCTCACGATCCGGAGTCTCCGGCGGCGCGAGGACGGTCCCGGCGGCCCGCGGTCCTGATCCCCCGAGCGGCGCGGTCAGCCGACGGCGGCCGGCACGGGTCCTTGATCGACGAACCCGTCGCTCGTGGACTCGACCAACCGGAAGCGGGCCCGGGCCGGCTCGCCGTTCCCGCTCCATCGCAGCGGGCGGGTGATGCCGTCGAGGTCGGCGGTGCGCAGGAAGGCATCGACGTCGGCGCGGTTGCGGGCGCCCGCAGCCACGGCGGCGAGGAGCGCGTTGGCGGCGTCGTAGGCCTCGGCCGCGAAGGCGGGCGGGCCGGCCGCGAAACGGGCCCGGTACGCAGCCGCGAACTCGGGCACCGTCGACTCGGGTGCGGTCGACGTGACGATCACGGCCCCGTCGCCCGCCCGACCGGCGCGGCCCGTGAACCGGGGGTTGAAGGCCCCTTCGCTGAGGACCAGGCGCGCGGTGCTCCCCGATCGTCGCAACGCGACGGCGAGGTCGGCCGAGTCGGCCTCGTACCCCGCGAAGAACACTGTCCCCGCCCCGGATGCCGCCACGGTCCCGACGGCCTCGTCGATGCTCGCCGCGCCGGGTGCGATCGTGAGGCTCGCGGCCACGGTTCTGCCGAGCCCGGATTCCACGATGTCGGCGAGGCCCGCGCCGTACGTGCTGCCGTCGTCGATGACGGCCACGGTGCCGCGGTCGGGCCGGTCGGCGATGTAGCGGGCCGTGGCCGCACCGAGCGCGGCGTCGGAGGCGGGTACGCGCCGGAACCCGGCCCAGCCCTTGGCCGAGAGTGACGGGTTGGTTGCCGACGGGGTGACGAACGCGAGACCGGCTTCGTCGAGGAACGGCCCGGCGGCGAGCGTCTCGCCCGAGAATCCCGGCCCGACGAGACCGACGACCTCTTCGTCGGCCGCGATGCGGCGGGCGGCGGCCGGCGCCCGCTCGGGGAGCCCCTGCGTGTCGACCTGCTCGAGGCGCACCTCGCAGCCGGGGTTCGCCTCGGTGAACTCGGCGACCGCGAGCTCGGCGCCCCGGGCGACGGCGCGTCCGAGCCCGGCATCGGGGCCGGAGAGCGCGCTCATCGACGCGAGCGCGACGCCCGAACAGCGGATCCCGGCCCCGGAGCTCCCGGTGGCGGTCTCGGCGTCGGAGCCGCAGGCGGCGAGCGCGACGGCGAGCAGCACGGCGACGACGACGCGGGCGGCACGGATGGGCACGGTGGTCTCCGGGGAACGGTCGGGGCGGCGCGCCCGGATCAGATGTACATCGGGAGGTAGTCGTCGGGGAACGTCGACGGGGCGAAGAGCCAGGATTCGAGTGCGAGCCGGGGCCGAGCGAGGCCGGAGACGTCACCGCCGGTCGAGTGCAGGAAGAGCTGGTCGAACACGAGTGCGTCCCCTGCGTCGAAATGTGGCGTGCACGGGGCGATGTCATCGCCGACCTCGCGGACGACGTCGGGGCTCACACCGAGCGGGTGGGCCGCGCCGCGGGTGCCGTACTCGACGACATCGTCGAGGCGGCGGGGCATGAGGTGCATGCCCGGTGCGTCGGTGCCGGAACCGCAGTCGGTGAGCGCGATCCAGATGTCGACCGCCCGGCTCCCCGCCCCCATGAAGGCGCCGTCCTGGTGCCAGGCGGTGCGGGCCTCGGGCGGAATGCGGCGCAGCGTGGTCTTGTCGACCGAGAGAACCGGCCGCTCGCCGAGGTAGTCGCTGACGGTGGCGACGAGGCCGGTGTGCACGAGGACATCGGTGAGGAGGCGGAGCGTGCGGGGGGAGTCGACGACCTGCATGGTTGCGCAGTCCCGGGCCCACTGCCGCGCGATCCCGGCCTTTCCCGGCTTGCGTGCGGTCCATTCCCGGCACGGGGCGAACCAGGGCGCCGGGGGATCCGCTCCTGCTCCGCTGTCGGTCTCCCGGGCGGCGAAGGCACGCTCGATGGTGTCGTTGAACTCGTCGACGCGGGGTTCATCGACGAGACCCCGGATCAGCAGACAGCCGTGGTGCTGCAGGGCGCCGCCGAGCACGTCGGCGTCGACGGCGCCGGGCGCGACCTCGGGTGGCGAACCCACGAGGCCGGGGAACGGGTCGGGCGGTGTCGGCAATGCCGGAATCGTCGTCGGCCGGGGAGCCGCCCCTGCGCCGGCGACCCGCAGCTCGGCGAGGTGCACCTCGGCCCGGGTGTCCGGCTCCCGGGCGAGCAGTTCGGACCAGGTTGCGATGGCGGTCGAGAGGTCGCCGGACTGCTCGGCGGCCTCGGCGCGTTCAC
>JBJSXF010000154.1:0-40610 GCA_046086225.1 Actinomycetota bacterium
GCCGTTGGAGCAGGCCGATGCCTTCGGCGGCTTCCGGTCGGCGTTCCTCTACATCGCCAACTGGCACTTCATCCGGCAGTCGACCGACTACTTCGCCGCCGACGTCAACCGCAATCCGGTACTGCACTTCTGGTCGCTGGCGGTCGAAGAGCAGTTCTACCTGGTGTGGCCGTTGCTGCTCGGGGGGTTCTTCGCGGTCACTGCCCGCACGGGTCGGTATCGGTGGTGGATCCGGCGCGGGGCCGTGCTGGCCGCAGCGTCGGGTTCGGCCGCGGCCGCATTCGTGATCGGTGGCCACAACCTCTCGCGGGCTTACTACGGCACCGATACCCGCGCCTACGAGCTGCTGGCCGGAGCGGCGCTCGCGCTGACCCCGCAGCTGTCACGCCTCGGACCACGCCTGCGCCGAGCGGCCCCGCTCGTCGCGGTGGCGGCCCTCCTGGTGGTTCTCGGCCTGGCCACCTCGGCGGTCACCGTGAGCCCGATCACCCGTGGGCTCATCGTCACCATCGCGACGGCGGTGCTCATCGTCGCCCTGGAGAATTCCTCGGGGGGACCGGTGCGGGCCCTGCTCGCGTCGGGGCCGATGGTCGCGCTCGGCCTGGTGTCGTACGGGATGTACCTCTGGCATTGGCCGATCATCGTCATCGCCACCGAGGACCACACGATCGCGCCGCTTCCGCTCTTCGCGCTCGCCCTGGTCGGCTCGATCGTTCTGGCGACGGCGAGCTACCTGCTCCTCGAACAGCCGGTGCGCCGGGTCCGGTTCCTCGACCGCCACCGCGCGCCGACGATCGTGGTCGGTTTCGCGTCGAGCATCCTCATCGGAGTGTTCGTCCTGCCCTCCGTGCTCGACGGGGGTCGGACGGTCGTGGGCCCCGACGGGAAGCCACTCGATTGGCGGGCCGCCCGATCCGACATCCCGCGGATCGTCGAGTGTCGGGACCGCCCCGTCGCGGAGTGCGTGATCGTGAGGGGGAACGGACCGCGTGTCCTCCTCATGGGCGACAGCATCGCCCGGATGTGGATCCCGGCCCTCACCGACATCGCCCGCCGGCGGGACTGGACGCTCGCGGTTGCGGCCCAGGCCGCGTGTCCGTGGCAGCACGGGCTGCGTCAGGAGGACATGGACGTCGGGGGCGGTTCGTGCGTGGCGACGCGCGATGACTGGTACCGGCGGGTCATCCCGACCTTCGATCCCGACTACATCGTGGTGAGCCAGCGCGGCCTCGACGATCCGATGCGGCCCAAGGCGATCGGGCCGCTGGGGGGTGACCTCGTCCCGGTCACGAGCGACGGATTCCTCCCGATACTCGAGCGGGCCAATGCCGACAGCCTGGATGAGCTCTCGGCGGCGGGCCGGAGGATCATCTTCCTCGAGCCGATCCCGACCGCGCGGCTCGGTGACGATCCGCTCAATTGCCTCGTCGGGTCGGGTCGTCCCGACGAATGCCGGTTCCCGGTGACGGCGGAGCCGCTCGGGTTCGAGCGGCAGCTGCGCGCCGTGGCCGAGCGGGATCCGACAGTCGTCTCCGTCGACGTCGACCGGCTCGTCTGCCCGGAGAAACCGGAGTGCCCCGTGCTCGTGGACGGGACAATCGTGTGGCGGGACGGCGTCCACATCACCGGCGGATTCGCCCGCCACCTGGGTCTGCGGCTGGAGGCCGCGCTGGCCGGCGCGATCGGCGGCTGATTCCGACCGGGGCCGATTCGGCCCGCCCGATCAGGCGTCGGCGAACCAGTTGGCGTGGAAGCCGAACGGCATCCGCTGGGGCACCGACACCCGGGCGATCGGTCCGGCCGCGAGATCCCGGGCGTCGATGACGACCACCTCGCTGCTCCGGTCGCGTTCGTCGAACACCGTGCACAGCAGCCAGCCGTCGTCCTCGGCCGTGCCCTCGGGGTCGGGGGCGAACACGGCCTCGCCGACCCCGCAGTGCTCGCCCGCGTGCCAGAGGGATCGCTCGCCGGTGGTGTCGTCGTACTTCACGACGGTGTCGAAGTCGCCGATGAGGTCGTTGGCGCCGAGGAACGCGCTCATGTAGCGGTAGCGCGACGGCCGACCGGTACGCCGGTCGTCGAATCGGCAGAAGTCACCGCCGAGGTCGTCGGTCTCGCGCCAGGCGGCGGATCCACGGGCGAGATCGACCCGGAACTCACCGGGCCGACCGGCCGTGGCGTCGGCCGAGCTGTCGGCGAGGTCACCGCCGTCCATGCCGAAGTCGGCGTGGCGGAGCACGCTGCCCGAGAAGACGATCTCGTCGCCGTCCTCCCACGCGTTCCAGAAGTGCTGGACGTGTCCGGTCTCGACCTCGAACCAGCGCACGTCGGTGCCGGTGCCGAATCGGGGCAGTACGCCGACCCGGGTGCCGAGCTCGGGTTGCCAGCGCATCATGTCGCCGCCGTCGCCCGAGAGGTTGAAGCGGGCCGGGGAGTCGAGCAGGATCGAGTAGCGCTCGGTGACCACGAAGTCGTGCATCATCACCGGCACGGCCAGATCGATCTCGGTGCTGTGCACGAGCGCACCGTTCGCGTCGACTACGTGGTACCGGAGGTAGGGCGGGAACGGCGCGTAGGCGAAGAACACCATCTCGCCGGTGACGGGATCGAGGCGGGGGTGCGCGGTCATGCCACCGGCGAGCCGACCGCCGAAGTCGTAGACGCCGACGGTGCCGAGATCGGGGGTGACCTCCGTGGGCGGCCCACCTTCCCACAGCGCGAGCATCCGGCCCGCGTGGCGGACGATGTGCGTGTTGGCCGGGTTCTTGAGGGGTCCGGCGTCGCCGATGAGGGCCGGGTCGGGGAACTCCAGCAGTTCGGCCAGGCCGTGGTAAAGACCGCGGCCGTTGCGGATCTCGGCGTCGAGCGCCGCGCTGCGGATCCAGCGGTTGCGGTAGGTGGGCGCGCCCTCGCCGAAGCGCACCCGGTGGAGCATGCCGTCGCCGTCGAACATGTGGTACTTGCCGAGCGGCTCGAACATCGGGTTGGGCCCGTTGCGCACGAACGAGCCCCGGAGTCCGGCCGGGAGCTCGCCGGTCACGGCGCACACCGCGTCGAGCTCACGGTCGACCGGGAAGAGGTTGCCCCGCAGGAAGGGCTGGTCGGCGGCGTTGGTGACAGAGCCGGTGAGCTCGGTGGCGGTCATGGTGCTCCTCAGTGGGTGGTGCTGCCCGCCGGCAGCCAGTTGCCGTGGAAGCCGGCGGGGACGAAGCGGGGGAGCGCCACCCGGGCGACCTCGGACAGGTCGCGGGCGTCGAGCACTACGAACGCGCTGGTCATCGTGGGCAGGTCGGTCACGAAGTTGAGGAGCCAACCGTCGTCCTCGGCCCGGCCGTTCGGGTCGGCGGCGAACACGGCCTCCCCGGCGACGGTCCCTGCTCCGTAGGAGTGGGTGACGGCCGTACCGCCGGCTCCGTCGACTTTGGTGACCGAGTCGAAGGCGCCGCCGTCTGGTCGCCCCGACGAGAAGCTCGCGTAGTAGCCGTAGCGGTGGGGCCGGCCCTCGAGCGCGGCCGGCACCCGCGGGAAGTCGCCGGGCAGCTCGGCGACCTGCGTGCAGGAGGCTGTGCCCGAGTCGGGATCGACCGTGAAGCGGTGCAGCCAGGAGTCGGCGTCGGCGGTGCCGCCCTCGGCTTCGAGCCCGATGTCCATGCGCGGGAGGCGGCAGGCGTCGATCACGACTCCGCCGTCGGCGGTGTCGAACGCGTTCATGAAGTGGAACACGTAGCAGGGATCGACCTCGTACCAGCGCACCGATGCGGTGTCGCCGTCGCGGGGCAGCACGCCGATCCGGGTGCCGTTGTCGGGCTGCCAGGTGAGCATCGGTCCCCCGCGTGCGAACGACGCGAAGTCGAAGACGGCGGGGGCGTCGAGGAAGACGAGGTGTCGTTCGGTGACCGCGAAGTCGTGCATCATCACCGGGGCCGGCAGGTCGATGTCGACCGTGTGCCGGAAGGTGCCGTCGGGTCCGATGACGTAAGCCCGCAGGTACGGCGGGACGGCGGAGTAGCCGAACGCGAGCATCTCGCCGGTCACCGGGTCGAGCTTCGGGTGTGCAGTGAACGGCCCGGGCAGCGCGCCGCCGAAATCGTGAATGCCGATCGTGGCGAGCTCGGGGGTCACCTCGGTCGGCGGTCCGGCCTCCCAGAGGGCGAGGATCCGGCCGGCGTGGCGGATGACGTTGGTGTTGGCGACGTTCTTCATCAGCGGCCCGCCGCCGGTCTCCTCGCGAGTGGGGAACTCGCCGTTCGCCATGCCGCCGTAGATCGCCCGACCGGCGCGTTCCTCGACCGCGAGGCCCTCGGTGCGCACCCAGCGGTTGCGGTAGGCCGCGCCGCCCGCGCCGTCGAGGGTGAGGCCGTGGAGCATGCCGTCGCCGTCGAAGATGTGGTAGCGGCCCTTCGGCGCGAACCTCGGGTTCGGGCCGTTGCGCAGGTAGGTGCCGACGAGCGCGGCGGGGATCTCGCCGGTGACCTCGAGGCCGACGTCGTTCCGCTCGTCGGTGACGGGGGTGTAGACGCCCGAGAGGTACGGGTCCTTGCGTGCATCGGCGACGGCGGTCATGACGCCCCTTCTGGTTCGGTGAACGCTGTTTACCGTACAGTCCGGCCCGTGGCAATCGAGCGCGACCACCTCACCCGGGCGGCCATCGTCACCGCGGCCCACGATCTCGTGGTCGCCGACGGGCTCGAGGGGATGTCGCTCCGGCGGGTCGCCGCGGTCCTCGGGGTCACCGCGCCGGCCCTCTACGCCTACGTCGACGACAAACACGACCTGCTCGAGGCGGTGGCGACCCGCGAGTTCGAACGGCTCATCGACCGACTCGAGGCGATCGAGGCGACCGATCCGTTGGAGCGGGTGCGGGGCTTCGCCCGGGCCTACATCGAGCACGCCCGCTCGGAACCGGCCCTCTTCCAGGTGCTCTTCCTCTTCCGTCCGCAGTGGTCGCCCGCGGCGCCGATGGACGAGCACTCGGCCGCGACCCGGGCCTTCGTGTTCGCGGCGACGACGGTCGAGGCCGCCATGCGATCCGGCGCGTTGCGCCCCGATGATCCGGTGAAGGTGTCGATCGCGCTCTGGGCGGCCGTGCACGGGGCGGCCACGGTCACCCTCGCCGGGCTCGACCTGGGCGAGGACTATGAGGGCGCGATCATCGACACCGTCATCGACAACCTGGTGCGGGGGCTGGCCGCCCCGGCTCCCGAGGCCCTCTGACCGACCGCGAGGAGATGCCGTGCCGCTGCCCCGTTCCGTGCTGGCTCCGATCGAGCCCGTCGACCGCGACCTGCGGGTCACGGCCGGTGCGATGCCCGCGGGCATCGGCGGCGAGATCTTCATCAGCGCGCCCCACGCCACGACCGTGGGCCCGCCCCACGCCTTCTTCGGGGCGGGGATGTCGTACCGGTTGTCGCTCGCGCCCGGCACTCACGGCGCCGAGCCCGGAACCTTCGCTTGGCGCCAGGCTTGGATCGACTCGCCGAGCGCGCGCCTCCAGCACAAGCGGCCCGACGTCTTCACCCGCACGATGCTCGGCGTGCAGTCGCCGTTCGGACTCGTCAACGCGGCGAACACCGCGCCCCTGCCCTGGGGCGACCGCCTGTTCATGACCTGGGACGTCGGGCGGCCGGTCGAGATCGATCCCGTCTCGCTGCGCTACCTCGGCGAGGTGGGCCGGGCCGACGAATGGCAGGTGTTCGACCTGATGCCCGGGCCCGTGCTGCCCATGATCACGAGCACGGCCCATCCGGTGGTCGACCCCGAGCGCGGATGCCTGTGGACGGTCAACACGTACCTCGGGCAGCTCTGGATCGTGCGGTGGGACGGCGAGGGTCCGGTGCGCCGGTGGCCGGTCGCGGGCGCGTTCGTCCCGCAGTCGGTGCACACGATCACCCAGACCCGCGAGTGGATCATCGTCGGTGACTGCGCGTTCAAGGCCGAGGCCTCGGTGATGTTCGGTGGCGAGCGCACGGAGCCCGCCAACCCCGACGAGCCGATCTACTTGATCCGTAAGGCGGATCTCGACGGCACTGCGCCCGGCACCGAGGTGACGTGCCGCACTTACACCCTCGCCCCCGAGATGAACCACTACTACGCGTGCTACGACGATTCCGACGGCGTCGTCGTGATGTTCGAGCACACCGAGAACGCCGACATCGCCATGGCCGTGCGCGCCGGCGACATCGACGCGTGGGGGCGGCCGGTCGATCCCGCCCTCGCCGGTCTCTACGGATTCCCGATGAGCCCGACGAGAACCTCGCTGCACCGGTTCGATCCCGAATCGGGCGAGCAGCGCGAGCTGGCGGTCTACTGCGAGCCCGCCGGTCACTGGTCCCGGCAGCTCAGCGCGTTCGACTGGTCGGCCGAGGGGTGGGCGGCGCCCGAGGCGGTCCACACCGTGCACCACGGCTTCCGGCCCGAGGCCGTCGTGCAACGAATGCTCGACCTCTACCGGGACCGGGTCGACCGCACGCTCCTGCCCACCGAGGAGACCGCATCCTCGATCGTGACCCTCGCGTGGGACGGCCTCGCCCCGATCTCCGATTACGTCTTCCCCGCCATCGACGACCTGCCGTCGTCGCCGATCTTCGTGCCCGTCGCTCCGGGTGCCGACGGGCGCAGCGCCCACGGGGGCGAGCGGGCCGGCGGCCTTCACGGCTGGGTGGTGGTGCCGGTGATGAGCGACCACGGCTTCCGGGTCGAGATCTTCTCGGCGGCCGACGTGGGTGCGGGTCCGGTGTGCACCCTCACCGCCCCCGATCACACCGTGCCGTTCATCCTGCACTCGGCGTGGGCGCCCCGGGCCGCGGCCGCCCCGGCCGTCGAGCGCACGCGCTTCGCCGACGATCTGGCCCGGGTCGACGAGCTGCCCGAGGACCTCGCCGCCGCGGCCCGAGCGGTCGCCCGCGAGCTCGACGAGGGTGTGCCGATGGTGTCGCCCGCGAGCGGGTCCTGACCGCCGCTAACGTCCGTTCGTTCGCACGAACCGGGGGGTCAACCGTGCGCATCCGCAAATTCGTGGCTTCGGCCGCCATCGGTGTCTTGGGCATCGCCGTCACGGCGTGCAGCGAGCCGACCCGGTCGGGGTCGAACGGCGGGTCCTCGACCACGGCCGCAGCGGGCGTCGACTGCGTCGAGACCAAGCCGGTGGTCGAGTGCGCGCCCGAGGGATCGATGCTCGCGCCCTACCTGCCCGACCAGCCGGAGCGGGCGACCGAGTCACCGATCCGGATCGGGACGATCAACCAGGACACCGGCGCGGCCGGCGCGTTCCCGCTGCTCACCACGGCCGACAAGGTGGCGATCGACTTCATCAACACCGAGCTGGGCGGCATCGAGGGCCACCCGATCGAGCTCCTCACCTGCAACACCAACTTCAACCCCGACCTCTCGCAGAGCTGCGCCCAGGAGATGGTGACGGCGAAAGTGCCGGTGGTCGTCGGCGGCATCGACATCTGGGGCACCGGGATCACCACCCTGGAGAAGAACGGGATCCCGTACGTCGGAGGCATTCCCGTGAGCTTCGAGGCCGCTCGCTCCCCGATCAGCTTCCAGTTCAGCGGCGGCACCTGGGGCGCGGTGCTCGGGATGGGCCAGTACGCAATGGAGGAGCTCGGGGCGAAGAAGATCGCGATCATCTACGGCGACTTCGGGCCGATCACCGACTCGGCCCGCCTCGGGAAGGAAGCGCTCGAGCGCCAGGGGGCGACGGTCACCCTCGTGGCGACCGCGCCGGTCAACCCCGACATGGTGACAGCCCTCAACGAGGCGGCGGCCGCCGAGCCCGACGCCGTCATCGCCCTCACGGCCGACAGTGGCTGCAAGCCCGTCATGCTCACGGCGAAGCAGATCGGGCTCGAGGCGCCGCTCTTCCTCACCGGCGCGTGCATCGCTCCGAAGATCGTCGAGTCGGTCGGCGACGCGGCCAAGGGCCGGATCTTCAACGTCGAGGCGGTGCTCGAGCCCGGCGATCCCGACAACGAGCTCTATCGCCAGATCGCGACCCGGTACGGGGCGAAGTACGACTACCCGGTGCAGAGCGAGGGCACCGTTTCGTTCCGGTCGGTGATCAACCTCTACGTGGCGCTCCGCGAGATCGGCTACGACAACATCACCCCGCAGGCGATCCTGGCCAAGTTCCGGGCCGCGAAGGATGCCCCGAGCTTCTTCGGACACCCGTACACGTGCAACGGCGAGGCGCTGCCGGGCTACCCCGCGCTGTGCGCTCCGCAGCAGACCCTCGGGCGGCTCGTCGACGGCCAGATCGAGGCCGTCTCGGGCTGGATCGACGTCGGTTCGCTCCTGAAGTGAGCGGGACGGGCGAGGTCGGGTCATCGACTATCTCCAGGCATCGCTGACCGGTCTCGGGGCCGGCGCAATCCTCGCCGTCCTCGCGATCGGGCTCGTCCTCACCTTCCGCGCCTCCAACGTGGTGAACCTCGCGCACTGCGCGATGGGCATGTACACCGCGTTCGTGTACTACGGGCTGCGCGACTACGACGTGGCCTCGACCGAGCGGGGCGGCGACCTCGTGCTTCCCGTCATCGGGCTCCCGGCCCGGGTGCACGTCGTCGACCGACCGACGGTCGTGACGGCCCTGATCATCTCGCTGATCGTCGCCGTGCTCCTCGGGGTGGTGGTCTACGCGCTCGTCTTCCGGCCGCTGCGGACGGCTCCGGCCCTCGCCCGGATCGTCGGCTCGCTCGGGGTGTTCCTCTACCTGCAGTCGGTCATGCAGCTCCGGGTGAGTGCCTCCGGCGGGGGCTCGGCGGCGCTCCGGCTCGGGTCGCTCCTCCCCGACGGCGTCGTGCACATCGGCTCGGCAGTGGTGCCCGTCAGCAGCTTCCTGCTCGCCGGGATCGCGATCGTGGTCGCCCTCGGGCTCGGAGTCGTCTACCGCTACACCCGCTTCGGTCTGGCCACCCGGGCTGCCGCCGAGAGCGAGAAGGGCGCAGTGCTCTCGGGCATCTCCCCCGACCGCGTCGGAGTCGTCAACTGGGCGCTGGCCTCGGTGCTGGCCGGGGCGGCGGTCATCGCGATCGCGGGCATCACGAGCCGACTCGACCCGGTCGAGACGAGCCTGTTGGTGGTCCCGGCGCTGGCGGCGGCGTTGCTCGGCGGCTTGCGCAGCTTCGGCCTCACGACGGTGGCCGGGCTGGCGATCGGCATGATGCAGAGCGTGCTGTCGACGTTCCAGTCGCGCGCCGATTGGATGCCCGACGCGGTGCCGAACGGAGGGCTCCGGCAGGCCCTCCCGGTGATCCTGATCGTGATCGCCATCACGGTTCGTGGGGCCCGCCTCCCGACCCGGGAATCGGTCGTGGATGCCCGGTTGCCCGCATCCCCCACCCCTCGGCATCAGTGGTGGTGGGCGCTCGGGCTCGTCAGCGTCACGGCCGTCGCGCTGCTCACCCTCGACGCGCAGTGGCGGCTGGCGATCGTGGTGTCGACGATCGCAGCGCTCATCGCCCTGTCGACCGTGGTGGTCACCGGCTACGTCGGCCAGATCTCCCTCGCCCAGTACGCGTTCGCCGGGCTCGCCGCCTTCACCACCGCGAAGCTCGCGGTCGGTGGGCTCGGGTTCCCGTGGGCGCCGCTCCTCGCCGTGCTCCTCACCCTCGTCGTCGGGGTGCTCGTCGGCATCCCGGCGGTGCGGGTGCGGGGCATGACCCTGGCCCTGGCCACGCTCGGGGCCGCAGTCGCGATCGAGCAACTCGTGTTCGCGTCCCCCGATCTCAACGGCATCAGCGATGTGCCCGCACCGCGATTCCTCGGCATCGACTTCGGCTTCATCGCCGCCGGCGACGACAACTTCCGCGCCGCGTTCGGTCTCCTCGCGCTCGGGGTGCTGACGGTCGCCGTGCTCGCGGTGGCGAACCTGCGGCGGAGCGCAACCGGTTTGCGGTGGCTCGCGGTACGCAGCAACGAGCGGGCGGCCGCAGCAGCCGGCATCGACGTCGCGGCGACGAAGCTCAGCGCCTTCGCGGTCTCGTCGGTGCTCGCCGGACTGGGCGGAGCCTTGCTCGCGTACGAGCTCCCGGCGCTCTCGCCCCAGCAGTTCATGGTGATCGGGGCTCTCGCCGTGCTCGCGCTCTGCTTCCTGGGGGGAATCGGCACGCTGGCCGGCGCGCTCATCGCCGGGCTCCTCGCCTCGGGGGGCATCCTCACCCATCTCCAGGGCGGGGCCACCGGCAATGCGTCGAGCTACCAGTTCGCGGTGAGCGGCGTCGCGCTCGTTGCCGTGGCGGTCTGGTATCCGGACGGCATCGCGAACGCGGTGCGGCGCGGTGTGGCGCGGGTGCGGTCGTGAGCGCGCGCTTGGCGGTCGAGCACCTGCGCGTCAGCTACGGCGGGCTGCTGGCCGTCGATGACGTGTCGATCACGGTCGCGCCGGGAACCGTGCACAGCGTGATCGGGCCGAACGGCGCGGGCAAGACGACGCTCATCGACGCGATCTCGGGTTTCGTGGTCGGCGCGACGGGTCGGGTGGTGCTCGACGGCCGGCCGATCGAAGGGTTGCCACCGCACGGCCGGGCCCGGGCCGGCCTGGTCCGCACGTTCCAGTCGATCGAACTGTTCGACGATCTCGATGTGCGGGAGAACCTGCTGGTGGCGGCGGCCCGGCCCCGGTGGTGGTCGCCGATCGTCGACGCGGTTGCTCCCCGGCGGGGTCTGCGCGGCCTCGATGTGGACTTCGCGCTCGAGGCGCTCGGTCTGACCGATGTCGCGGCCGCCCGGCCCGGGGAGCTCTCGCACGGGCGCCGCCGGCTCGCGGGCGTGGCCCGCGCCATCGTGTCCCGGCCCCGGCTCGTGCTCCTCGACGAGCCGGCCGCCGGGCTCGACGCCGACGAGACCGCGGCCCTGGGCCGGGTAATCCGGTCGCTCCCCGGTCTCGGCATCGGGGTGCTGCTCGTCGACCACGACATGGGCTTGGTGCTCGGTACGAGCGACGCGGTCACGGTGATCGACTTCGGGCAGGTGATCGCGAGCGGTTCCCCGGCGGAGGTTCGTGACGATCCGGCGGTGATCGCGGCGTATCTCGGGAGTGCGACGTGAGCGGCGACCGGCTGCTCGATCTCGTCGGCGTGTCGGCGGGCTACCGCGGTGCGACGGTCGTGCACGACCTCGACCTCCACGTCGACGCGGGTGAGGTGGTCGCCCTGCTCGGACCGAACGGCGCGGGCAAGACGACGACGTTGCTCACCGTCTCGGGGCTGCTCCCGGCCGAGCGGGGCACCATCACCGTGCTCGGTGCGCCGGTCGCGGTCGGGCGGCGGCGCCCGATGACCGAGGTACTCGGCATCGTGCGGCGGGGTGTGGCCCACGTGCCCGAGGACCGGGCTCTGTTCTTCGGTCTCACCGGCCGCGAGCACCTGCGACTCGCGGCTCGGCGCGGCGGCCGGCAGGCGATCGACGACGCCCTCGCGCCGTTCCCGGCGCTCGCGACGATCATCGACCGTCGGGCCGGGCTCATGTCGGGCGGGGAGCAGCAGATGCTGGCGGTGGCTCGGGCGCTCGCCGGTCGTCCGAAGTTCCTGATGATCGACGAGCTGAGCCTGGGTCTGGCCCCGATCATCGTCGAGCAGTTGCTGCCCCGGGTGCGGGACATCGCCCGGCAGACCGGCATCGGGGTGCTGATCGTCGAGCAGCACGCGCCCGCCGCGTTGGCGGTCGCGGATCGTGCCTACGTCCTCGTCAACGGACGGCTCCGGGCGTCGGGGCCGGCCGCCGAACTCGCCGCTGATCGCCAGTGGCTCGCGGCGACGTACCTCGGCGCCGACTGAACGTCAGCCGCCGACGAGCTTGCCGTCGACGACCGTCGCGGCAGGTACGAAGCGGCGGGCTTCGCTCACCCGGTAGATGTAGATGGGTCCGCCCCGGATGTTGCCGTTGGGCTCGAAGCGAATGCGCTTGGTGAGTCCGCTCACGTCGGCATCGGTCACCCACTGCTCGACTGCGCTGCGGCTGGTGGCGCCGTCGGCGATCGCCCGCAGGATCACGTCGGCGGAGTCGTAGTACTCAGCGGCGAAGGCCCCGGGCACCGATCCGTAGACGTCCGCGTACTCGAGCGCGAAGGCGACCCGCTCGGGGGATCCGCCGGTCGCGTCGAGGCACGGGCAGCTGCCGTACGCACCGACGGCGGCCGCACCCCCGGCGGTGATGAACTCGTCCTGGTAGACGCCGTCGCCGCCCACGAAGTCGCCGCGGAATCCGGCCTCCCGCAGCTGCCGAACGAGCCGGGCGCCGGGCACCGACAGCCCGCCGAAGAAGACGGCGTCGGCGTCGGCGCGGAGCACGGCGGCGACCGTCGAGCTGTAGTTGACGCTCTCGGGGTCGACCCCGCTCCGCACCGGAACGGCGATGTCCCGGTCGCGGAGGCCGTCGGCGGCGAGGTCGGCCAGCCCCACGCCGTAGAGACCTTCATCGTCGATGACCGCCACTCGGCGGGCCTCGAGTCGGTCGACGAGGAACGTGACATCGGCCGGGGCGACGGCGGCGTCGGTGCCGACCACCCGATGGAAGGCCGACCAGCCCTCGTCGGCGAGACCCGGGTTGGTGGCCGATCCGCTCACCACGGTGAGCCCGGCCCGATCGAAAGCGGGCATGAGGTCGGCGGTGAGGCCCGAGAACGTGGGGCCGACGACCCCGAGGATCTGCGGGTCACCGACCACCTCGTCGACGACCCGGTCGATCTCGCCCGCGTCGCCGGTGGTGTCGAAGGTGATGAGGCCGACCGGACAGTCGGCGTTCCCGACGTTGTGGCGGCGGACGGCGAGCTCGGCGCCGTTGCGGGCGGTGCGGACGAACCCGCCGTCGGGTCCGGTGGTGGGGCCGATGAAGGCGATCGCCTGGGCGCCGCAGCCTTGGGTCTCGTCGGCGTCGGAGCCGCCGCAGCCGGCGAGCCCGAGGGTGACGACGACCGCCGCGATCACCGTGCGGCGGGCAGTGCGGGCCGACGCTCGGAGGACGGTCACGATTCCCCCTTCGCCCGGCGGCGCATGTCGGCCGCCTTGGCCTGGAGATCGGTGAAGAAGTCGGAGTCGACGATCTCGCTCACGTCCTTCTTCCGCCGTTCCTGGTCGATCTCGACCTTCAGGGCCTGGACCTGGGCGCGCAGCTGCTTCTCGCGGGTGAACACCTGTTCGGCCATCCGGGCGAACACCCGGGCCAGCCGACCGAGGTCGTCCCGGGCCCGGCCTACCCGCTCGAGCTCCTCGGTCGCGAAGTCCTGGTCGGCCTCGATCGACTGGGCGGCGAGGGTCAGCGTGCGCACCGGGCGGGTGAGGCGGCGGGCGACGAGGAGGGCGAGGGCGAGGGTCACGAGGCTGACCGCGAGCAGGGCGATGCGGATCCGGTCGGCGAGCCGGGTGATCGGGGCGAGCAGCACGGCCCGCGGTTCGAGGACCACGACCTGGGCGCCACCCGTCGTGGTGTCCCACGCCACGACCTGATCGCCGCGACCGGGCAGATCGATCGACGGGAGCGTTCCCTGGGGGGTGCCGTCGGGCCGGGGCGTGGTGATCGCCCGGTCGACGCTTCCGAGGCCGACGGATCGGAGGGTCCGACCCTGCAGACGCTGGTCGCGGGCGGCGACGATGCGCTCGCCGTCGACGAGCAGCACCTGGCCACCGGGGCTCGTGGGCGTGCGGTTGATCGCCGCGAGCAGGTTCTCGCTGCTGACGGTGATGGCGACGACCCCGACCGGTGCGTCACCCGGCCGGCGGGCCGGGGATGCTGCGGTCACGAGGAAGCGATCGCTCTCGGCATCGGGGGTGAAGACGTCCGAGATCGACTTGCCGCCCTCGGCGACGCCGAACCACGGTTGGCGGGAGACGGAATCGCCGAACACCGAGGTGGGTGCGGCCCCGATCACCCGGCCGAGGGCATCGATGACGCAGACGGATCGCACGTCGGGCGACTCGGTGACCGCGTCGTAGGAAGGAGGCGCGCCCGTTCCGCCGCTCTCGATGTAGGCCACGACGCGTTCGCCGGTGCCGAACTGCTCGGCGCGCTGCGACACTCCGGCGAGGTACTCGTCGACGGCCGCGGCCCCGATCTCGGCGGTGACGCCGAGCCGCTGGTTCTCGGCGCGCTCGACGGCGTTCTGGCCGGCTCGGGTCGCTGCGAACGACACGACCGCCATGGGGGCGAGGGTGGCGATCACGAGGGTCGCCCCGACCTTGGCGCCGAGGCTCCAGGTGCGGGGGTCGAGCCGGGCGGGACGCATCGGACGGGGAACCTAGTGGCGGGCGAATCGTCGGGCCGGTCGTCGGCTCGCCGAGCGCCGCGATCGAGCCGGGCTCAATCTCCCGGGCCGAGGTGCTCCATGAGTGACCGGACGACGGTCGAGCCTTCGCCGACCGCGGCCGCCACTCGCTTCAGCGAAGTGGCGCGCACGTCACCGACGGCGAAGACGCCGGGGACGGATGTCTCGTAGGGCAAGGGCTCCCGATCGGAGAAGGCTCCCGACCGCAAGGCAGTGGCCGGGAGATCACGGTCGGTGAGAATGAATCCGGAGCGATCGCGAGCGATGTCGTCACCGATCCACTCCGTTTCCGGCACGGCGCCGATGAAGCAGAACACCCCTCGGCACGGAACCTCCTCCTGCGCACCCGTGCCGGTGTGCTCGATCGTGGCGTGCTCCACCGAGCTCGCGCCTACGAGGCTCCGCACGACGCTCGAGTAGCGCACGTGGATTCGGTCGTCGCTCTCGATTCGGGTGACGAGGTAGTGCGACATCGTGTCGGCCAGGCTGTCGCGGCGAACGACGAGCGTCACCGACGCACACGATCGGGCGAGGCTCAGCGCGGCTTGCCCGGCCGAGTTCCCGCCGCCGACCACGACGACGGGGTGCCCGAGACAGGCCCGGGTCTCGAGGTTCGATGTGGCGTAGTAGACCCCGGCGCCTTCGAACCGGGCGAGATCATCGACCTCGAGCTTGCGGTAGCGGGCGCCCGTGGCGATCACCAGAGCCCGGCCCTGGATGGTGGTGCCGTCGGCGAGGTCGACGATCTTGTGGTCCCCGGCCGAGCGCAGCGCGACGACCTCGCACGGTGCGATCAGGCGCGCTCCGAGCCGCTGGGCCTGCACCGACGCGGCCTCGATGAGCTGCTCACCCGAGATGCCGTTGGGGAACCCGAGGTAGTTCTCGATGCGCGAGCTCGCCGCGGCTTGGCCGCCGACCGCGACCGCGTCGAGGCACAGGGCGTCGAGGCCTTCGGCGACGGCGACGACCGCGGCCGCCAGCCCGCCCGGGCCGAGGCCCACGACCACGACGTCATGGATGTGATCGGCGTCGCCGTCATAGGCGAGCCCGAGGTGCGCGGCGAACTCGGCGGTCGTCGGGTTGTGCAGGACGCCGAGGGGCGTGAGTACGACGGGCCCGTCGGCCTCACCGACCCCGAGTTCGGCGAGGAGCGCGGCGGGATCGTCGACCTCGTCGAGATCGGTCCACGTGCACGGGATCTGTGAGCGGGCCGCGAACACGCGGAGCTGCATCGTCCGGGCCGAGAACCGGGTGCCGACGATCCGGATCGCCGCGGCACCCGATCCGGCGTGGGTGTGATCGCGACGGGCGACGAGCTCGTGGAACACGGTGTCGCCGATGTCGGGGTTGGCCCGCATGAACCGGGTGAAGTCATCGAGATCGATCGCGAGGACCCGTCCCGGCGTTGCGACCACGGCGCTGACGAACGGCCGTTGACCGATCAGGAGGTTGAGCTCGCCGAGGAACTGACCGGCGACGTGCGTGGTGATGAGGGTCACGTCGGCGTCACCGGCACCGAGGATGTCAACCGTGCCGTCGAGCACCACGAAGAACTCCGACGTCTCGACGCCGGCGGTGAACAGGGCCTCCCCGGCCTCGGTTTCGCGAACGTCGCCGATGGCGAGGAGGTGCTCGATCTGGTCGGGGCGGAGGGTGACGTACTCGTGCGAATCGTGCTCGGCGACGCCGAAGGCGCGCATCAACCGTTGCGAGCGCGGGTTCGGGGTCCGGGCGTCGGTGCGCCCCGACCGATCGGGTGGCTGCGGCACGGGCGATGCCTCCTCGGGGGCCGGGTGGGTCGGCGACCACCGCCCGGCGGGTCCGGCGGTCGGATTCGAGGCCGCTGCGGGGGTCGGCGCAGCCCGGCAACGAGCGTAGTTGCGAGCCACCGGTTCGGCTCCCGCCGCACGCGGTCGTAACGGCTCGGAGTTTCGCCCCGCCGTATCGGTGGCACGGACCCGGTCGGCTCGCCGCCTCCGGGGAGCCGTCGGTAGGGTCTCACCCGTTCCGGGCCCGGTCCGCGGGAGCGGCGGGGACCCGGTGATGCTGCGGGAAGGAGCCCCCGATGTCCATCGCGATCACTGAAGAGCACCGCGCCCTCGCCGAGACGGCGCGCGACTTCCTCGCCTCGACCAAGGCCCTGGCCGAGGCCCGTTCGCGGCTCGAGGCCGAGACCGAAACGATGCCGTCCTTCTGGGGCGAGGTCGCGGCGATCGGCTGGCTCGGCCTCCACCTCCCCGAGGCCTACGGCGGCTCGGGCTACGGGCTCGAGGAGCTCGTCATCGTGGTCGAGGAGATGGGCCGGGTCGTGGCGCCCGGCCCCTTCGTACCGACGGTGGTCGCGAGCGCGGTGATCGCCGCCGCGGCCGACGACGCGGTGAAGTCCGCGTACCTGCCCCGGCTCGCCGACGGTTCGCTGACCGCGGCGGTGGCGACCGACGCGTCGGTGACGGTTGCCGGGGGCACGGCGTCCGGTGCGGCGGGCGTGGTCGTCGGTGCACCGCTCGCCGGGATCATCCTCGTGCCCGCGGGCGACGACGTGGTGATCGTCGAGGCGGGGAGCGGCGTGGCGCTGGAGACGCCGAAGAACCTCGACCAGGGCCGGCGGGCGGCCAAGGTCACCCTCACCGACGCCTCGGCGACGGTCATCCCCGGTGGTCGCCGGGCGCTCACCGACTACACCCGGCTCCTCTTCTCGGCCGAGGCCGTGGGCATGGCCCGCGAGTGCACCGAGCAGGCCGCGGAGTACGCGAAGGTGCGCCAGCAGTTCGGTCGGCCGATCGCGATGTTCCAGGCCGTGAAGCATCTCTGCGCCGACATGCTCGTGGCCGCCGAGCTGGCGACGAGCGGCGTGTGGGACGCGGCTCGGGCGGCGAAGACCGGCGGTGACCAGCTTTCGTACGCGGCGGCCATGGCCGCGACGCTCGCAGCCCCGGCCGCCGACCTCTGCGCCAACCTCGACACCCAGGTGCAGGGCGGCATCGCGATGACGTGGGAGCACGATGCCCACCTCTACATGCGGCGGGCCACGGTGCTGCTCAACGTGCTGCGCCCCGAGGTGGCCGCCGAGGATCTCACCGACCTCACCCGCCGTGGGGTGGTGCGGGAGAAGTCGGTCGAGCTGCCGCCCGAGGCCGAGCCGATCCGCGACGAGGTGCGGGCGTTCGCTGCGGGCATCGCCGGGCTCTCGCCCGAGGAGCAGCGCACCCGGCTCATCGAGACGGGCTACGTCATGCCCAACTGGCCGACACCGTGGGGTCGCGCGGCCGGCGCGATCGAGCAGCTCGTCATCGAGCAGGAGTTCTCGGCCGCGGGGGTCAAGCGGCCCGGCTACGGCATCACCGGCTGGGTGATCCTCACCCTCATCCAGTACGGCACACCCGACCAGGTCGAGCGGTGGGTTCCGCCCGCCCTGAACCAGGACGTCATCTGGTGCCAGCTCTTCAGCGAGCCCGACGCCGGTTCCGACGCGGCGGGCATCAAGACCCGCGCCACCCGGGTGGACGGCGGCTGGAAGATCAACGGCCAGAAGGTCTGGACCTCGGGCGCGCACGTGGCGGGCATGGGCTTCGCGACCGTGCGCACCAACCCCGACGTGCCCAAGCACGAGGGCATCACGATGGTCGTCATCGACATGCACGCACCCGGCGTCGAGGTGCGGCCGCTGCGGATGACCGCAGGCCAGAGCGAGTTCAACGAGGTGTTCTTCAACGACGTGTTCGTGCCCGACGACGACGTGGTCGGGCCGATCGACGGCGGCTGGACGGTGGCCCGGGCCACCCTCGGCAACGAGAGCGTGAGCATCGGTGGCGGCGAGGGCGGGCTCACCTTCCCCGGCGACGCCATGATCCCGATCTTCGACGCCCATCCCGACCGGCTGGCCGGCGGGGCGGCGCGTATCGGCCGCTACATCGCCGAGCACCGGGCCATCGGGCTGCTCAACCTGCGCAGCGCGAGCCGGGCGGTGGCGAGCGGCGGACCGGGCCCCGAGGGCGCGATCACGAAGCTCGTGCTCTCGGAGGTCGGCCACGAGGCGGCGGCGATCATGACCGCGCTGAACGGTCCCGACGCGATGTTCATGGACGGGGCGGGCGCGATCAGTAACGCGCTCGTGCTGTTCCACCGGGGCATGTCGATCGCGGGGGGCACCTCCGAGATCAAGCGCAACCAGATCGGCGAGCGCATCCTCGGCCTGCCCCGCGACCCGCTGATCAAGTAGCCGACGGCTCGGCGCGGGCCGAGGTGACGCGTCGTCGGCGGATCAGGCGAGCTTGAGGAAGAGCCGCTCGACCTCGGCGACCGAGTAACCCTCGGCCGCCGAACGCTCGGGGTCGTCGAGGCACGAAGCGAGACCCGACGCGAGCATGCGGAACCCGACCTGCTCGAGGGCCTTCGTGGCCGCGGCGAGCTGGGTGACGATCTCGCGGCACTCGCGCTCGGCGTCGAGCATCTGCTGGATGCCGCGCACCTGACCTTCGATCCGGCGCAGGCGCCGGTGGAGCTCGGCCCGGACGTCCTCGTCGAGCTTCACCGCCGGCGGCGGAGGAAGCCCCGGGTGCCTGCCGTGGGGGCTCCCGTCGTGCGGTCGGCGCATTGGCAGCGCTCGGCCGGGGGCACGTCGCCGAGCACCTGCTCGACGTGGTCGCCGCACCCTTCATACGTGGGGCGGCCGCAGGTGGAGCACGTCACTCGTTTGCACATACCCCCGAGGGTATCATGACGGACGGCGCTCGGCCGCCGAACCAGGGCAACCGGCCGGGATCCGCGCCCGTACGACGGAGGACGACATGAACGATCGGCCGACGAGCGCCACGGGAACGGGTCCGGCCGAGGTGGGCCGGCGCGCACCCCTGCGGGTGGTCGTGGTCGGGGGCGTGGCCGGGGGCATGTCGGCGGCGACGCGCCTGCGGCGACTCGACGAGGAAGCCGTGATCACCGTCGTCGAGCGGTCGGGTCACGTCTCGTACGCGAACTGCGGCCTGCCGTACTACGTGGGCGGGGTGATCGAGGAGGAGGAGGATCTCCTGCTCCAGACGCCGGAACGGCTCTTCGATCGGTTCCGGCTCGACGTCCACGTGGCGACCGAGGTCGTGGGCATCGACCCGGTCGCCCACGAGGTGACCGTGCGTTCGACGCGTGACGGATCCGAGCGACAGCAGGCCTACGACCGGCTCGTGCTCAGCCCCGGTGCACTGCCCGTGCGCCCCCCCATTCCCGGGTTCGATCGGGTGCGGTCGCTGCGCACGGTCGAGGACGCCAATCGGCTCGCGGCGGAGGTCGCGGCCCGGCCCGGCACGGCGGTCGTCATCGGGGGTGGGTTCATCGGGCTCGAGACCGCCGAGAACCTCGCACACGCGGGCGTGGCGGTCACCGTGGTCGAAGCCGCCGACCAGATCCTCGCTCCGCTCGACCCCGAGCTCGCCGTGTTGGTGGAAGCCGAACTCGTCGCGAACGGCGTTGCGGTCGAGACCGGCGTCGCCGTCACCGAGGTGGCGGCCGACGCGGTGCGGCTCGCCGACGGACGGGCGATTCCGGCCGAGCTCGTGGTCGGGGCGATCGGCGTGCGGCCCGACACCCGCCTGGCCGAGATGGCCGGGCTCGAGATCGGGCCGCGCGGGGGCATCGCCGTCGACGCGGTGGGGCGTCCGAGCGACCCGCACATCTACGCGGTGGGCGATGCGGTCGAGAAGACCGATGCGGTCGCGGGCGGCACCTCGCTCGTCGCGCTCGCCAACGTCGCCAACCGGCAGGGTCGGCGGGTGGCCGATCACATCGCCGGCCTCGACGTGCAGGGTGCGGCCTCGCTCGGCACCGCGATCGTGAAGGTGTTCTCCCGGGTCGTGGCGATGACCGGCGCGAACGAGAAGCGGCTCCGGGCGTCGGGGCGGCCGTACCGCTGCGTGCGGTCGCACCCGATGAACCACGCGGGCTACTACCCCGGGGCCGAGCAGATGGCGATCAAGCTCTGCTTCGACCCCGATGACGGCACGATCCTCGGGGCCCAGGCCGTCGGCGGCTCGGGGGTCGACAAGCGCATCGATGTGCTCGCGACCGCGATGAGCGGGGGCATCCCGGCCCCCCGGCTCGCCGATCTCGAGCTCGCGTACGCGCCCCCGTTCTCCTCGGCCAAGGACCCGGTCAACATGCTCGGATACATGGCCGAGAACGTGGCCTCGGGCGAGTACGACGTCGTGGAGCCGCCCGAGGTCGAAGGGCTCGTCGCCGCGGGCTGGACGGTGCTCGACGTGCGCACCCCGGCGGAGCACGCGGCGGGCGCGATCGCGGTCAGCCGCAACGCGCCGCTCGACACCCTGCGCGACGACCTCGAACGCCTCGGCCCCGGTCCGTTCCTCGTGTTCTGCGAGGTCGGCCAACGTGGTCACACCGCCACCTCGCTGCTCCACGAGCTCGGCATCGAGGCCCGTAATCTCGACGGGGGCTGGCGCACGTGGGTCGCCCACGAGGCGGCCCGTACCCACGACCTCTCGCGGCTGGTTCCCGACGCTCAGGAGGCGGCGAGCGCCACGGTCGGATAACGCACGCGGGTTGGTGGCGCCGCCCGGGCGGCGCGATCAGACGTCGTCGGCGAGGCGGTCGAGCAGACCGAGCACCCGGGAGTGGGCGGAACGGGTCGGGGGCGCCCAGCGCAGGACACCGACCACGACCGGCTCGCCGAAGTAGTCGCCGTCTGCGGCGGTGCAGTCGCCCGCCGCGACGCCGATCCGCATCGCGAGCGCGTCGGGTTCGTCACCCGTCGTCCGGGCCAGCGTCTGCTGGATCGCGGTCGCCGCGTCGAGTGCGTCGGCGCTGCTCGGGAAGACGGCCATGATCCCGTCACCGAGGTTCTTCACTTCGGTGCCACCGTGCGCGGCGATCCGTCCGCGTACCAGGGCGAAGTGCGAGCGGCGCACCCGTTCGGCACCGTCGGCCCCGAGGCGTGTCGCGAGCTCCGTCGAACCCACGACGTCGGTGAACAGCACCGTGACCCCGACCGTCGTCGCCACCCCGTCTCCCGTTCGTCGGCGGACGTCGGCAGGTTACGACCGGGTGGTCAGCTGGTCGGCGTGAGGACCCGCCAGGTGTACGTCCGGGTGTCGTCGCGCCCCCAGCCGGTCTTGTAACTCGTCCAGGCCGGGTCGTCGATTCGGAATACGCCGTACGTCCCGGTGTAGCGACCGAAGCCGGGTTGTTGGGTGGCGGCGTAGGGCACGAACGCCTCGACGGTGTGAGGATTCGTGCCGCCGGTGGTGACCGTGATCACGACGGTCGGCGTGAGGGGTGACCCGCCGCTCACCTGGGTTGCCGGGCTCTCCGCTTTGGCGAAGGCGAGTTCGACGGAGTTGGCGTAGAGGGGGCCGAGGACGACCCCTTGGGTGGTCGTCAGCTCCTGCACGTTGTGGCTGGGCAGGTAGAGACCGCCGTGGATGTTGATCAATGGACGGCGGTCCTTCTTCTTCACTTTGAACATCACTCGGTCCCCGAGGGTGTTGGCGTAGGTCGTCCAGGCCGCCGGGCAGTTCGGGATGGTCGTGACCGCCACCACATCGGAGGGTTCCACTCGGCAGCTCTCGCGGATGGAGAGGCCTTCGGGTCGGGTTCCTGTCGGATCGGAACGGGTGAACAGTTCGACGTTCGCCGTCTTGATGTCCCACTTCGAATTCTTGGAGAGGATGAGTTCGACTCCGGTTCCGTTCCTCCCGGTGCCGTTGGTGGCGTTGCAGAGGTTCGCATCGGTTCCCGAGAGGGGGCAGTAGTTGCTGCTGCGGATCGCCGACCAGCAGTCGGTCGCCTTCTTCTGCACGGTGGTGAGTGCGGCCGCCGGTACGAATGTCGACGGATCGGCAACGGTGACGGCTTCACCGAACATCGGTTGACCGCCGACGATCCAGAGCGCGTTCGGGTTCCGGGTCGACTCCCGGCCGTTATCGATGCCCTTGAACCCACCGGCGAAGTTGTAGACGCCGCTGACGAGGAAGTTGTAGGTGTTCTTGGGGAACTTGACCTTCGTCGTGTAGGTGCCGGGCAGCCAGACCCGCAGGTTGTTGCAGGTTCCGGAGCCGGTCCCGACCTTGGGCGCGCCCTCCCTGCCGCCGTTGGTGGGAGAGGTAGGCGGGACGGCAGTCGGGAGCGGGAAGCTCAGGTCGGTGATCGCGCTCGGGATCGAGTCGAGGCAGGTCCAGGCGGCGGTCGGGGACAGGAGGTAGCGGGGTGTCGTCGAGACCGATGCGGACGCGCAGCTCGCCGATGACGAAGGGTTCTTCAGCTGCTGGAAGCCTTCGGGTGCGCTCAATGGGGAGGCGAGGTTGACATCCATTGCGTTGAAGACCGGTCCGCCCCCGATGTAGGCGCGACACGTGTCACCGCAATCCACCGGGAAGGACGGCGAGTAGGTCAGCGGCGCAGTGCCGTCGCCTCCGTACTTCCCGTCGTCACCTTGATCGATCGCGAAGAAGTTGGCGAGGACCGTGGGCTCACCGTTGGGGTTCAGGACCGGCGTGCCGTCGGGATTGAGCAGGCTCGCGGATGCTCCGGCGACGAGATCCTTCTGGGGTGTCCAGTCGGGGTCGATGCCCTCGCTCACGCACGCGGCGGGCACCGGGCAGTTGTAGATCCGCTTGTTCGTCTCGCCGACCCACATGTAGTCGGCGTCGAGGGCGGTGAGCGACCGGGCGTTGCCGCTCAGGACGTCTTTGGTGCTGGCCCACGTGTTGGTGGCGGCGTCGGAGAGGCGGAACACGTGCTTCTTCTTGCGGGCCACGGCCCAGGCCCGGACCGTGCCCCCGGGCTCGACGAAGCCGTCGATCGCGACGAGGGTGTCGGCGTCGGGCACGTCCTTCTTGACCCAGGTCGCGGCCGGGGTTCCCGACAGGTACCAGGAATCGGCCCCCCCGACGAGGTAGAGCCGGACGCCGTCGGGCGTCCAGCCCGCGGCGGGCGTGTCGTTGGGCACATCAGGGGACCGTGTCCACGTGATCGTTGCCGCGCTCCAGGAGCCGTCGGCCGAGGTGCCGGTCCAGACGGCATCCTTGTCGTTCGAGTACCGCCCGATGACGAAGACACGGTCGTTGATGCTGCTGTTGGGGTCGTCGTATCCGAAGACGTCATAGATGAGCGACGGGCTGCCGGTAAGCCCGGTGATCTGCGACCACTGAGCGTTCGCCGGATCGTCGTCGACGGCTTCGGTCCGGAGGTTCGCCGTCCACAGGGCGCTCGTCTTGGCGGTGCTGTCGTCGGCTTCCGAGGTGACCGCCCAGACGCCGAACCGGGTCTCGTCGGCACTGCCGACCGCACCGATCCGGTTCGCCCAGACCCGGGTGACGGCCTTGACGTCCTTCCCGCTCACCTTCTGCTCGCGCAGGCTCGGGTTGGTCCCGCTGGCGGTCGGGACACCGCTGAAGTCGATGAAGTCGTCGTTGTCGCTGCCCCAGTAGACGAAGGGCTCCATCTGGTCGGCGCCGCTGACCCGGTTCTTCCGGGTTCCCCCGTACCACCAGTTCGCAGCGTCGGTGGTGGTCGCGTCCATGAACTCGTGCTTCTTCCAGAAGGCCTCGCCGCTGATGCAGTCGGCCTGGCTGAGGTCGCAGTCGACCCAGACAGTGGGATCGTCGGCCCAGTCGGGCGGGTCGAGCGGTGTCCAGAGCGGGGCGGCGGAAGCGTCGGCGGGGAAGGTCCGGCAGCGGTCGCCTTCCGTGCCCTTCTTCCCGAACGTGCTGCCGACCGGGTCGGTGCTGAACGAGTCGCAGAGCGAGCGGAACCCCTTCTGGTAGTTCTTGGTGCGGAGCCACTCGGCGTACTTCGTGCCCGCGACCACGGCGTAGCCACCGAAGACGTTGCTCCCGGGTCCCGTGTATTGCCGGCACCGGACGGTCAGCTCGGAGACGTCTTGGGGGAATGCGATCGCCGGGGGCGAGTCGGAGGACCGGAGCGTGCGGCCGGCGCGGAGGTCGGACGGGCACCGCCCCTTGTTGTCCTGCACGACCTTCGTGGCCCACTCCACCGCGTTGTCGGCGGCGTACAGCTGGTTGGTGCGGGCCTCCTGCACGTCGTGGAGGTTGATGCCCGTGTCAGCGAAGGACAACAGCGCGGCGACGAGCACGCCGAACAGGGTCATGAAGACGAGGGTGAGGACGAGCGTGCTCCCCTGTTCGTCGGATCGCCGCGGGCTGAGTCTCATGAGCGTCCTTTGGCCCGGACCAGGAAGGTGTTCCCCGACCCGTCGGTGAGGGTCAGGGTGACGTCTTTGCCGCTGACGGTTGCGGTCGGCGGGCTCGTGCGGCTGAGTGAGGAGGCCACGACCCGGCGGGAGAGCGGCGAGATCGGTGGGGTCGACGGGCCGGTGCAGATCACGGGGTAGATCAGGCGCTCGAGGGTGGCGCCGGGCGGCGGGTAGTCGGTGCCCGGCGGGGGTACCGAGTACACGTAGTTGACCTCGAAGTCCTGGGCCGAGGTCACGGGCGGCCCGACCCGGGTCGATGGGGTGACGAGGCTCGGGGTGCGCCAGGTCAGCTCGAGGACGGATTGCTTGCCCGAGCAGGTGGTGGTGGCCGCGGCGTTCGGAGTGACGACGGAGCTCGTCATGACGTCCTGGGGCAGGATTCCCTGGACGAGCTCGACGTCGCGGTTCTGGGCCAGCCGCTTATCGGACGACGAGGTGCTGCGGAAGCCGATGATGATCGCCCCGGTCATTGCGCCGACGATGAATCCGGTGATCACCACGGTGATGAGCACCTCGACCAGGGTGAACCCGGAGTCACTGCGGTGCCGCCCGCCGGTCACGAGGGGAACTCGGGCTTCGCCTTGGCCACGAGCAGGCGCGAGGTGACGTTGCCGTCGGCCGAGACGGTCTCGATCTCGACCATCTGGGAGGCGCTCTCGCGGCCGACGCAGCCCGCCTGTCGACCCCCGGTGCGCGTCCACAGGACCGTGGTGCCGTCGATGGTCGTGATCCGGCTCAGCGTGGGGAGCTCCACGACCATCCCCGTCTTGTCGTCCGAGGCCTGATTCTCGGGAACCCCGCCGGGGGACGCCGGGAAGCTCGCGAAGGGATAGGGCCCGTCGTAGGGCGCAACGGCGTCGAAGAGATCGCAGCGCACGTAGCCCGCCGCCCGGATGTCCTCGCCCGCCCGCTTCACCACCGAGGCCACGGCTCCCTGGTTCCGGTTCAGGGTCGAGGAGACGACCAATGTCATCATGCCGCCGACGACGAGGATCACGAGGGTGGCGAGGATCGTGAGCGAGATCAGGGTCTCCACCAGGGTGAAGCCCCCGTCGTCCCCGGTCGGGGCTTCGCCCCCGGGCGCGGGCGCATGTCTGAATTGCACCATCGCTTCCCTCCGGGAATCGCAGCGAACCCCCACCCTACCCACGGGTCGGCCTCGGTTCGGGCGCGGGTAGCGTCCGCTCCCGTGGCTCCGCCCGCCGCCGCTCCGGACGACCCGCTCCTCGATCGTCTGCGCGAGCACGTCGGCCTCCCCGTCGGCACGACCGGCCCGTCGATCGCCCCCGATCCGGTGAACCAGCCGATGATCCGGCACTGGGTGGCCGCCTTCGAGGACGCCAATCCCGTCTACGTCGATCCCGCCGCCGCTGCGGCAGCGAGCCGGTTCGGAGGGATCGTCGCCCCGCCCCTCATGCTCCAGACCTGGTGCATGGCCACGCCGGTGATCACCGGGATCGCCGAGCGGGGCGGCTCCCCGGTCGAGTCGGGCGGCGCAGCGGTGCTCGACCTCCTCGACGCCGACGGTTACGTCGCCACCTTGGCCTCGAACTCCGAGTTCGAGATCGAGCGCTACCTCCACCTGGGTGAGGAACTTCGCTCGGAGACGATCCTCGAAGCGGTGTCGGACCGCAAGCAGACCCGCATCGGCCCCGGCTACTTCGTCACCTGGGTGACCACCTACACGACCGCGGCGGGCGAGGTCGTGGGCCGCCAGACGTTCCGCATCCTGAAGTTCCGCCCCGAGGTACCGGCGTGAACGCTCGCATGGCCCCGGCGGTGTCGCCCGACACCGAGTTCTTCTGGAACGGCGTGCGCGAGCACCGACTGCTCGTGCAGCAGTGCGACGACTGCGGGGCGCGCCGCCACCCGCCGCGACCGATGTGCCCGCAGTGCCGCTCGCTGGCCTGGAGCACGGTCGAGCTCGCGCCGCACGGCGCCGTCTACAGCTTCGTGATGCCCAAGCACCCGCCGATCGGCTTCGGCGACGACCACATCGTCGCCCTCGTCGAGCTCGAGGGCGGGGTGCGCCTCGTCGCCGACCTCACCGGCATCGCCCCGGAGGCGGTCACGATCGGCATGGCGGTCGATGTCACGTTCGAGCACTACGACGGCGACGTCGTGCTGCCTCGCTTCCGGCCGGCGGCCGCGCCGTGAGCCCGCTGCCCCCGACCCGGGCCTTCGCCGATATCACGGTGGGGGAGGAGCTCCCGCCGCTCGTGCTCCCCATGACCGCGACACGCATCGTGGCCGGCGCGATCGCCACGCGCGACTTCATGCCGGTGCACCACGACCGCGACTACGCCGAGTCGCAGGGTGCACCCGAGATCTTCATGAACATCCTCTCCGACACCGCCTACTGCAGCCGCTTCCTGACCGACTGGGCCGGACCGGAGGCGATGGTGCGCCGGATCGCGATCCGGCTCGGGGTGCCCGCCTTCGCGGGCTCGACCCTCACCTACACCGGGTCGGTGACCGATACCCGGGTCGAAGACGGCCGGGGCCTCGTCGAGGTGACGTTCCGGGCGGCCAACGACCTCGGCGACCACGTGACCGGCACCGCCGTGGTCGATCTTCCCCTCGGCGGGGGCGGCGCGTGACCCACCCGCTCTCGGGCCGGGCCGCGATCGTCGGCATCGGCCAGACCGAGTTCTCCAAGGCGTCGGGTCGCACCGAGCTCCAGCTGGCGTGCGAGGCGGTGCGGGCCGCGCTCGCCGACGCCGGGCTCGACCCGTCGGCGGTCGACGGCCTCGTCACCTTCACGATGGACGCGAACGACGAGTTCGAGGTCGGCCGCAACCTCGGCATCGACCGGGTCACCATGTTCAGCCGCATCCCCTACGGCGGCGGCGCCGCGGCGGGCACCGTGCTCCAGGCCGCGATGGCGGTCGCGACCGGCGTGTGCGAGACCGTCGTCGTCTACCGGGCCTTCAACGAGCGCTCGGGAATGCGCTTCGGCGGCGCGACGGTGGGCATGACCGCGATGCCGCTCTGGCTCTCGTGGTACGCGCCCTACGGGCTCATCACCCCGGCCGCGTGGGTGGCGCTCCAGGCCCGGCGCTACATGCACGAGTACGGCGTGACCAACGAGGACTTCGGCCGCATCGCCGTCGTCGACCGCGCCCATGCGGCGACCAACCCCGATGCCTGGTTCTTCGAGCGGCCGATCACGTTGGCCGAGCACCAGGCCTCGCGCTGGATCATCGACCCGGTGCTGCGGCTCCTCGACTGCTGCCAGGAGAGCGACGGTGGCGTCGCCCTCGTGATCACGGCGGCCGATCGGGCCCGCGACCTGCGGCACCCGCCGGCGGTGATCCGGGCCGCGGCCCAGGGCGCGGTGTTCGACGCCGAGATGATGACCGCGTACTACCGCGACGACCTCACCGGCCTGCCCGACATGGGCGTGGTCGCGGGCGAGCTGTGGCGCCAGTCGGGCCTCGGCCCCGCCGACATCGACACCGCGTTCCTCTACGACCACTTCACGCCCTTCGTGCTCATGCAGCTCGAGGAGCTCGGCTTCTGCGACCGGGGCGAGGCCAAGGACTTCGCGACGATCGAGCGGCTGTCGCTCGGCGGCGACCTCCCGATCAACACGAGCGGCGGACTGCTCGGCGAGGCCTACATCCACGGGATGAACGGCATCACCGAGTGCGTGCGCCAGATCCGGGGCACGGCGGTGAACCAGGTGCCCGGGGTCGAGCACGTGCTCGCGACCGCGGGCACCGGGGTGCCGACGAGCGGGCTCATCCTCGGCCGCACCTGAATCGCCCGGGCCTGCGCCATAGCGACCCGGCCCGGACCGTGGGCCGGGGGATCGAGCGAGCGCGGGCTCAGCACGCGGCGAGGCGCTCGGTCACGGCGGCGGCCTCCACGTCGAGGCGGCGGAGCAGCCCGGGCAGGATGCGGCGCTCGGCGGTCGAACCGACCAGCGGCACCTTCACCCGCAGGCGGCCGGCGATGCGCCGGATCGCGCCGGCGCCGTCGGCGACGATCTCGACCCGGGCGTCGCCGTTCAGCCGGTCGGGGTCGGCCTCGGCTGCGAACCGCAGCGTGCCGAGGAGGGTGGCGGGGTCGAGGACCATCTCCTGGATCCAGGTGAGGGGCCGGTCGCCGAGGAGTCGGCGGGCGATCGGGTCGAGGTCGCCGATCCAGGCGTAGCGCAGGCGCAAGCGGCTGCCGTCGGGCGCGGCATCGACGATCTCGGGTCGCCCCAGGTCGGGCAGCGCGAGCCCGAGGTGGAACGCAGGGTCGCGCAGCACCGCCCCGACCGCGGCGGGCGACGCGGGGAAGCGGTGCTCGACCCGGAAGTCCACGGCCCGAGTCTGCCCCGGCTCAGGCGACGTGGACGCGTGCCCCGCCGACCCAGGTCTCGGCGACCGTCGGCGGCGCGGTCGCGTCGAGCGGACCGTCGAGCACGACCAGGTCGGCCCGCAGCCCCGGGGCGATGCGGCCCCGCTCGTGCTCCTGTCCGCCCGCGTAGGCGGCACCGGCCGTGTACGCCCGGAGCCACGCCTCGTAGTCGAGGGACTGCTCGGGGCCGAGCACCCGGCCGAGGCTCGTGATCCGGGTCACCCCGCGGGCCGAGGTGAGGAGGGGCTCGTGGAACGCGCAGGGTCCGTCGGACGAACCCGCGAGCACCACCCCGGCTCGGGCCAGGTCGCCGAAGGCCATCCAGGTGGCGTCGTCGAGCACGAAGCCGTCCACCGCGCCGCCCATGTGGTGCACGAACCCGGGTTGCACCACCCCGACCGCCCCGAGCGCGGCCATGCGGCGGGCCTGGCCGGTGCCAAGGAGGCTCGCGTGCTCGATCCGGAAGCGGTGGTCGTCGTCGGGCCGCAGGCGCGCGGCGGCGGTGAACGCATCGAGCGCGACCTCGATGCCCCGGTTGCCGATGGCGTGCACCGCGACCCGGAATCCCCGGCGCACGACCCGGGCCACCTCCTCGGCGACCTCGGCGAACACGTGGCCCATCCGCACCGGGTGGCCGTGCACGTGCCCGTCGATGGCGGGGAGGGTGCCGCCGTCGGCGAAGAGTTTCACCGGCCCGATCCGCAGCAGCTCGTCGCCGTCACCGGTCGGCGGGCCGTCGAGGCGCGAATCGTCGAGCGGGGCGAGCAGGCCCTCGGCGTGGGGCATGACGAGCACCGAGACCGGCAGGCGCCCCGCCCGGGCGAGGGCCCGGTAGCGGGCCTCGGCCGAGGGTGGACAGGCGGCATCGTGCACCGCGGTGATGCCGTCGCGCAGGAGTCCGTTGGCCATGGCGACGATGAGATCGTCCCAGCGGTCGGGGTCGCGGTAGGCGGCCAGCGACCGGGCCTGGGCCTCGCTCCAAGCCCGCTCCACGAGGAGTCCGGTCGGAGACCCGTCGGGGCTGCGCTCGATCGTGCCTCCGGGCGGATCGGGGGTGGTGCGGCCGATGCCGAGGGCGTCGAGGCCGGCCGAGGAGACGACGCACTGGTGGTAGCTGTAGTGGACGACGATCACGGGCCGGTCGAGGCCGAGGTCGTCGAGGTCGTGGCGAGTCGGGGCGAAGCCGCCGTCGAGGTCGGTCCAGCCGACCCCCCGCACCCACTCGGCGTCGGGTTCGGCCCGGGCCTGGTCGCCGAGTACGGCCCCGAGCCCGGACGCGTCGCGGACCCCCGAGCAGTCGGCCCAGCGCGGGTGGAGGGCGGCCAGGCTCAGGTGGAGGTGGGCGTCGATGAACCCGGGCAGGAGCGTGCGGCCCTCCAGATCGACGATTTCGGCATCGGGGTGCGCCGCGGCGAGAGCGTCGGGTCCGACGGCGGCGATGCGCCCGTCGGCCACCACCACGGCCTCGGCCCGGGGGCGGGCCGGGTCCATCGTCAGGACGGCCCCGCCCCGGAGCACTGTGGTCACCACGGGCCCTTGCTACCCCGTCGGCACCCGGTCCCGGCGGGTTTCCGGTCCGGGGCCCCCGGGCCCGACCCGACCGGTCGACCGCGGGTTCCGGCGAGTAGCGTCTCGTCTCGTTCGGGACGATCCCGGTGGGGGAGGCGACAACGTGCGTAGGAGTGCAACCCGGTTCGGGCGGATCCGGGCCGTCGGGGCCGCGGTGCTGGCGCTCGGCGTGCTCGGGGGCTGCGCGGCGGCGAGCTCGCGGACCGTCATCCGTAGCGCCGACGACGTCCAGGTGATGACCCCGGCCGAGGTGAAGGCCATGCGGTCCGACGCCTCCACGGGCGACGCGGCCGGCACGGCCGGACCCGGGGAGACCGTCCCCCAGAACGTCGACGACCGCCCGGTGGAGGCCCGGATCTTCGAGGCTTTCGGCAAGTTCCGGCGCTGCGTCGAGGACGCGGGCGACACCATTCGGGGCGACCTCCTCGATCGCAGCAACCCGGCGTTCCAGGACCCCGAGTACGTGAAGCTGCTCGGCAAGTGCGCCTCGCGCACCGGCATCCTCGACATCTTGAAGGAGTTCCAGAGCGTCCGCGAGAACCTGACTCCCGAGCAGGTGAAGGAACGCAACGAGGGCTTCAAGGATCTCCAGCCCTGCTTGGAGAAGCGAGGGTGGACCATTACCACCCGGACCAGCAAGATCGGTCTCATCGAGGCGGTCAAGTTCTTCGGGCCGAACGGGTCGATCGACGAGCGGGACGTCAATCAGTGCGCGGCCGAGGCCGGCATCGACGGCGACAGCTGGTCGAAGTAGCAACCGGACGACGAGCGACGAAGCGGAGCCCATGAGCAAGAAGCGCAAGATCATCGCGGCCGTGGTTGCCGTCGCCGTCCTCGGCGGGATCGTGGCCGTGGTCGCGACCCGGGGTGGGAGCAGCGGCGCCGAGGAGACGCTCATCGTCCCCCGGCCGGTCGAGCGGCGGACGCTCGACGATGTGCTGACCGTGAACGGTGTGCTCGAGCGCGAGGAGATCCGCAAGATCAACTCGCCGGTCGACGGCCGGGTCAGCGACGTCTTCGTCGACGACGGGGAGGAAGTGGTCGAGGGCTCCTCGATCTTCTCGCTCGACGGTCGGGCCGCGGTCGCGGTGCCCGGCGAGTTCTCCTTCTACCGCCCGCTCGACGTGGGCTCGGTCGGTCCCGACGTGCTGCAGCTCGAGCGGATCCTGCAGGGCAGCGGCTACTCGCCCGGCCCGGTCGACAGCCTCTTCACCGAGGCCACCCGTTCGGCGCTGGCGCGCTGGCAGATCGTGCACGGCTACCCCGGCGCCAACCCCGAGGGCGACGAGAGCGTGACGGTCTCGCTCGTGCCGAACGGCTCGGGCTACGAGATCGGCGCCCAGAACTCCATCGGCTTCACAATCGGTCCGGCCGTCCCGGCCGCGGCCCGCGTTGGCGAACCCGAGGCGACATTCGTCGCGGCGCGGCCCCTCGCGCCGACGCCGGCGAAGCCGGAGATCAACATCGAGTCGATCGTCCCGAGCAAGGTGAAGGAAGGCCAGACGGTCACCCTCACTTTCACGGCCGACCCGGCGCCGTCGTCGAATCTGACGGTCGACATCAACGCCGGCGGCGACGCGACCGGAGGCGACAACTCCGACAACGGCGACTACAAGACGATCGACGCGAACTTCGTGTTCCCGAAGGGCGCAACCGAGCACAAGATCTCGACGCGGGTGTTCGTCGACGACGTGCTGGAGAGCGACGAAGACATCACGGTCTCGCTCACCGACCAGTTCAACAACGATCCCACATACCAGGTCGGGCCGCGCAACTCGGTCACGGCCACGATCCTGGCCGACAACGTCGGCGTGAAGCCCACGATCACCATCCGCTCGGCCACCGACGTGGTCCAGGAGAACGGCACGGCGACCTACGTCATCGAGTCGAACTACGAGTTGGGTGACGACCTCGACATCGGCCTCGCCGCGAGCGGCACGGCGACACCCGATGTCGACTACCAGGAGATCGACGACGAGGTGACCCTCACTGCGGGAAACAAGACGGTCAACGTGACCCTTGCGCCCCGGCAGGACCAGAGGGTCGAATCCGACGAGACGGTGTCGCTGCGGATCGTTCCCCGCGCCGCCTACCGGGTCGGCTCGCCGTCTTCCTCGACCGTCCGCATCGAATCGGGGAACGTGCCCGAGCTCACCCTGCAGGGCGGCGGCTTCGTGGGTGAAGGCGGCGCAGTGGCATTCACGATCGTCGCGGACGCGCCGGTCACGCAGGCCACCTCGATCAACTACCAGCTCGGCGGCAACGCCAACCCGGGGCAGGACTATGAAGTGCTGTCGGGCACGGCGATCATGCCCGCCGGCGCGTCGAGCGTGACGGTGCTGCTCAAGACGATCGCCGACGACGTGATCTTCCTGCCGAGCGACATGATCGTCGCCGACTGGCCGGCTCGCATCGGCACCGTGGAGGTCGACCAGGGCGAGTTCGTGCTCCAGGGCGGCGTGGTGCTGACGCTCACCGAGCCCCGCTTCACGGTGAAGCTCAAGGTGAGCGCGAGCGACCGAGCCGAGCTGAAGATCGGGCAGGAGACGATCGTCGACCTCGAATCGAGCGGTCAGGACTCGGTGCCCGGGATCATCACCCAGCTCGACGACACCGTCACCGTCGCCGACGACAAGTCGCAGACCTACGAGGGCGTCGTCGAGGTCCAGGAGGAGCCCAGGGGCGTCGATGGCGCCTCGGTGTCGATCGATGTGACCCTCGCCCGCAAGGAGAACGTCATCGCGGTGCCGGTCGCCGCAGTGCTCGAGCGGGGTGGCAAGAGCGAGGTGCGGGTCATCTCCGACGCCGGTCGCATCACTCGCCGTGAGGTGACGGTCGGACTCGTCGACGACGACTACGTCGAGATCACCGAAGGCCTCGAGCCCGGCGAACTCGTGATCGTATCGGTCGAGACGAACGGATCGGGTGGCTCGTGACCGACGCCGAGCCCTTCCTCGAGCTCGAGAACGTCTCGCGCACCTACGGCGACGAGGTCAAGGTCTACGCGCTGCGCGAGGTCTCGTTGCAGATCCACGGCGGTGACTTCATGTCGATCGTCGGACCGTCGGGCTCGGGGAAGTCGACGATGCTCGGTCTCCTCGGCTGCCTCGACCTGCCCACCTCGGGCAAGGTTCGGGTCGCGGGCAAGGACGTCACCGAGATGGACGATGCCGGCCGCACCCAGGTGCGGGGGCACTCGATCGGCTTCGTCTTCCAGCAGTTCCACCTCATCCCGTACCTCACCGCCCTCGGAAATGTCGAGACCGCCCTGCTCTACCGCGACATCCCGCCCGCGGAGCGGCGCGAGCGGTCGATGAGCGCGCTCGAGCGGGTCGGGCTGGGTCCTCGGGCCGATCACCGGCCCGTGCAGCTCTCGGGCGGCGAGCAGCAGCGGGTCGCGCTGGCCCGCGCGTTGGTCACCGATCCGCTCATGCTCCTCGCCGACGAGCCCACGGGCGCGCTCGACACCCGGAACGCGGAGGCGGTCATGGAGATTTTCGAGAGCCTGCCCTCGTCGGAGCGGGCGGTGGTGATCGTCACGCACGACCAGGGCGTCGCGGTCCGGGCCGCCCGCCGCATCTCCATGCGCGACGGCCAGATCGTGGCCGATGAGCGCCAGGCCACGAGCGCCGCGGGCCGATGAGCAAGTTCCGCGACCTCTTCGGCGTCGCCATCGGCGGTCTCTTCGCCCGCAAGGTGCGCACGGTGCTGCTTCTGCTCGGCCCGACGATCGGGGTGGCCGCGATCGTGGCCGCGGTGGGTCTCACCGACAGCGCGAAGGGCGACCTGAAGCGCAAGGTGGCCCGGCTCGGCACGAACCTCGTCGTGGCCTCAGCCGGGAGCAGTTTCGGGGCCCAGTCGCAGGACCGGCCGACCCTCCCGGTCGACTCGGTCGAACGGGCCCGTACGGTGAGGACCGTCACTGACGTGTCGTCAGTTGTCGAACTCTCCGACATCACGGTTTCTCCGTACGAGAAGGCGGCCGAGGCGTTCGAGACGACGCCGATCCCGGTGGTCGCGGCCGACGGCGCGCTGCCGGCCGCGCTCGAAGTGCCGCTCGTCAGCGGTCGGTGGCTCGGGCAGTTCGACGAGCAGAACGCAGTGCGCTCGGTGGTGCTCGGACGCGGGCTGGCGAAGGAGTTCGGCTACCTGCCCGGTGAGGTTCGCACGATCGATCTCGAGGGCAAGCGGTACGGCGTGGTGGGCATCCTCGCCAACGTCGAGCTCGACTCGACCCTCGACAACGCGGCGTTCATCCCCTTCTCGACCGCCGAGGAAGACTTCCTCGCCGACGATGTGGCGCCGACGAAGCTGTACGTGCGCACGGAGAAGGGCACCGAGCGGGCGACCGCGGATGCGCTCCGCACGGCGATCGCGCTCGGGGGCTCGAAGGAGGTCGCGACCGAGATCAAGTCGGAGGCGCTCGAGCTCGCGGCGCAGAGTGATCGTCAGCTCCAGCTGATCGTCGTGGCCATGGGGCTGCTCGCGATCATCGTGGGTGGCATCGGCATCGCGAACGTGATGTCGATCTCGGTGATTCAGCGCTCGACCGAGATCGGGATCCGGCGCGCGCTCGGTCACACCCGGCGCATCATCGCCGGACAGTTCCTGCTCGAGGCCTTGGCGGTCGGGCTCTTCGGCGGCATCCTCGGGGTCGCGTTGGGATCACTCGCGATCCTGGTCGCGGTCTGGATCGCGGGCTGGGTCTTCACGTTGGCCCAATGGCTCCCACCCGCCGGGATCCTCCTCGCCATGCTCGTGTCGGTCGCGGCCGGCATCTACCCGAGCTGGCGGGCCGCCCGGCTCGAGCCGCTCGAGACCCTGCGCCTCGGCTGACCCGGTGATCGGGGTTTCCGGGGCGGCGGGCACCGGGTAGGACAGGCTCGTGCTGGCGGGGCGGAGCATGGTGCGGTCGACCCGTCCGGGGTGGCGATGGAGGCGGAAACACCGGACGTGACCCGGCTGGAGGTTCCGGCCGCCGCCAGGTATCTCCGCATCGTGCGGCCTACCGCCTCAGCGGGCACCTGAGCATCCGGCGGCGGGTATCCACCCGACGGCGGCGGTCGGAGCGCACAATGACCGGCACCTGACCATCGGAGGTGCTCTGTGAAGACGCTCGTGATCGTCCTCGCCGTGTTCATCATTGCGACGTTCCCGGCGACCTGGCTGCTGATGCTGTTTCTCGGCAACGTCATGGACCCCGGCCCGGGGTACCTCGGCACGCTGCCCCTCGGAATCCTCGTGTCCTCGCTGCTCGGTGGGCACGCGGCCAGCAGCGACTGGTAGCCGACCTGTGGACACCTGTGGATGAAATCCACGGTGTTCCACAGGAAATCCCCACGGTTATCCGCCTTCCGATCCACAGGCGTTCCGTGAGAGCGTCTTGGCATGCGCACGCGAGCGGGGACAGCAGCGGTCGGGGTCCGGGAAGCGGGCCGGGATTGGTGGAAGGAAGCGGCGTGCATCGAGCACGCGGCGACCATCGATTTCTTCCCGGCCCGGGGCGAGTCGTCGGTAGCGGCGAAGGCGATCTGCGCTCGCTGCTCGGTACGGGCCGAATGCCTCGAGTACGCGCTGCAATGGGACCCGCTCTGCGGGGTCTGGGGTGGTCACAGCGAACGCGAGCGGCGTCAGCTGAAGCGGCGACAGTTCCGCTCCGACGCCGGCTGATCGCCGGGCGAGGGCGAGGCTCCGGTCAGCCGCCGCGCCCGACGACGGAATCGGGGAGCGCGGCCAGGCGGTCCTGCATCAGCTCGACGATGCCGCGCACCGTCGTGCGTCCGTCGACGGGTGGCAACTCATTCCGGGCGTCGGGGAAGTAGACGCCGAGGAGCACACGCCCGCGTCGGAGGTACACCGAGGCGCCGATGGCCGGCGCACCGGACTCGTCGGAGTGCTCGAACTCGTAGGCGAGACGGGTCACGCCGGCCGCCTCGGCCCAGTCGCCGTCGGGAGGCGGGAGGTACCGCTCCGTGGTGCACGCGGCCCGCTCCCGCCGCAGTTCGGCGAAGGCTTGGTCGACCGCGGCGGGGTTGCGGTAGAGCACCGCTTCGGTGCTGAGCGCAATCCGGGCGTCGCGACCCGTCTCGGCCACTTGGAGCCGCGCCGTGCGCAGCCGCTCGCTCGGGTAGGTGCCGTCGCAGAGGTCGAGGGTCGTCCCGTTCACGTGGTCGGTGCCGTCGGGGATGAGCACGACCGACCAATCGGTGTCGACATCGGACTGGCGAACGCCGATGTCACCGAGCACATCGACGTCGGGGTCGGTGGAGGTGGTGTCGGGGCCGGTCGGCGCGATGATCGCCGGCTCGCTCCGGGCCTCGGCGTCGTCGACGAGGGCGACCGTGACCGCGTAGCCCCCGATGCCGGCGGCGATCATGAGGGTGAGCACCCCGAACACGAGTGCCCGTCCGAGGGGACGGGGGCCCGCCGGAACGCTCGGCGCCGGGGGCGGCGCGGGCGCTTCGGGCGGTGGCTCCCATGCGGTCATGAACCCATTCTGCCCACCGGACCACCTGCTCCCGCACGCGGCCGGGTGTGCGGCCGGGCCCGAGGTGCGGTAGAAGTGCGGGGTGGACCTGGAGCAGTTCTACGACGATGACCCCCGCCGCCGGCACTCCGAGGAGCTGGAGTTCGGCCGCGACTGGATCGACGAGACCGGCCGGAACGTCGTCTCGTGGGTCGAGGCGACCGGTGAGGTCTACGCCATGCTCGAGCCGGTCGAGGCCTACTCGGCCGACGGGCTCGGCGGGATGCACCCCGGTCGGGTCGATGTCGATGAGCTGGTGGTCTCCGTCCTCGGGGTCGTCGAGGGGCGACCGGCGATCGCGGCGGTGATGAGCGGCTGGGAGCAGGCGATGGCCGACGGCGGTGGCCTGGCCTGGGTGCGCGAGCGGATCGCGAACGCGGCGGCGGAGATGAACGACCCGCCCGCTACGCCTTCCGACGACCTGCCCGCCCACTGACCCGCGTCGGTTCGGAGCCGGCGAGATCGGCGAGTCGGGCCGACGCATCGGGCGCGCCGAGGTCGACGATCCCGGCCACCACCCCGGCTGCGTTGCGCAGCGCGAGCTCGGCCTCGCTCCCGGTGCGGGGCAGGTGCGAGCTCAGCAGCACGATCCGGGTGCCCGGTGCGGCGGCGGCGAGCGCGTGGGCCCGGCCCACGGCACGCCAGGCGGCGTCGGTCCGGAAGAGCCCCGAGCGCACCCGAGCGAACGAGCCGACCACATCGAACCAGCACGGCTGCCCGGCCCGGTCGGTGGCGGCGATCCCGACCACGGCTCCGGCTTCGCGTACCCGCAGGTTGCGGCGGGGCTCCCGGAAGCCGGCGGAGAGGAGCATCTCCTCGGCGACGTCGAGGAGGGTCCCGGTTCGGGTCTCGGGCTCGTCGGGGACGCCCTCGGCCGTTACCCGCTTGCGGGCGATCCCGACGTACGTCGGGTCGAGGTCGTAGCCGACGTACCGTCGGCCGAGCCGAGCGGCGGCGACGAGCGTCGAGCCCGAGCCCATGAACGGATCGAGCACGAGGTCGTCGGCGTACGTGTAGAGCTCGATGAGCCGGGCCGGGAGCTCGACGGGGAACGGAGCCGGATGAGCGACCCGCCGGGCGCTCTCGGGTGGGATGTCCCAGACATCGAGGGTGGCGGCCATGAACTCGTCGGCGCCGATGGTGGCCCGGGTCGGGAGCCCGCTGCGGGCGCGGGCGCTGCGGGTCCGGGCTCGGTCGAACCGACCCTTGCTCGCCACGACGACCCGCTCGGTGGTGTCGCGCAGCACCGGGTTCGCCGGGCTGCGGTAGGAGCCCCAGGCGCAGTTCCCGGCGGCGCCTTCACCCTTGCGCCAGACGATCTCGCCGCGCAGCAGCAGGTGGAGGTCGTCCTGGAGGATGCCGATCACGTCGGCGGCGAGGCTCCGGTACGGCTTGCGGCCGAGGTTCGCCACGTTGACGGCGATGCGGCCGCCCGGCTCGAGCGTGCGGACGCAGTCGGCGAAGACGTCGGCGAGGAGCCCGAGGTACTCGCCGTAGGACGCGGGCACGCCGTCGCGCCCGAGCTCCTCCTCGTACTGCTTGCCGGCGAAGTACGGCGGTGAGGTGACGACGAGCGCGACCGATCCGTCGGCGACGGTCGTCATGGCCCGCGCGTCGCCGAGCACGAAGGGATCGGCGACGGGGTGAGGGTCGACCACGGTGTCGTCGGCGCTCACCTCGGGTGCCGCGAACCGGCGGTAGAAGGCGGAGGCGTCGTGGCTCTCGCGCCGTCCGACCCCGAAGCTCGATGTCTCCGTGCCCCGGCGTGCACCCACGCGGCGATGCTACGCGGCCCGCCCTCGATTCCGGGTCGCCCTACTCGATGTCGCCGTGGAGATCCTCGTCGGGGAGGGTGCCGACCGACACCGGATCGCGGAGTCGGCCGTCACCGTCGATCGTGAACCAGAACCCGGAGAGGTTGGGGACGCGCGTCGCGCCGACGTTGCCGCCCGCCCGGCGCGCCGCGGCGCGCACGTTGCCGTTGTGGCCTACGACGAGGAGATGGCCGGTGCCCACGTGCGCGAGGGCATCGGTCAGTCCGGCGTCGAAGCGGGCGAGCAGCTCGGCGTCGGTCTCGCCGCCGGGTGGCGACGGGATCTCCCCCCGACGCCACTGCTCGCGTTGGCCGGGCCAACCCGCGTCGATCTCGTCGTTCGTGAGCCCCGACCATTCGCCGACGTGACGCTCGCGGAACCCTTCGTGGACGACGAGGGGTACCTCGAGGTGGGCGGCGATGATCTCGGCGGTGCGGGACGCCCGGACGAGATCGGACGTGTAGATCGCCCGGGGGGCGACCCCGTCCCGGGCCAGGTGCGCGGCCCGGCGGCCGGCCTCGGCCTCGCCCCGGGCGGTGAGGGGCACGTCGGCCCAGCCCTGCCAGCGGCCGGCGACGTTCCATTCGGATTCGCCGTGGCGGAGCATCAGGAGCGATTGCACGTCGGGCAGTGAACCACACCACCGTTTGCGCCTGCGGCGCCGGAGCCGTCAGACTGCCCGGGCAACCCCTGCGCTCTCTGGAGGACCCTCATGCCCACGGCCGTGATCGTCGACGCCGTCCGCACCCCCCTCGGTCGCCGCAACGGCACCCTCAAGGACGTCCACCCGGTCGACCTCGCCGCCCACGTGCTGCGGGCCGTGGTCGAGCGCAACGATCTCGACCCGGCGCTCGTCGAGGACGTCATCATGGGCTGCGTTTCGCAGGTCGGTGCCCAGAGCCTGAACGTGGCGCGCTGCGCGGCGCTCGGGGCCGGCTTCCCCGAGTCGGTCGTCGGCACCACGGTCGACCGGCAGTGCGGATCGTCGCAGCAGGCTGCGCACTTCGCGGCCCAGGGCGTGATGGCCGGCGCGTACGACATCGTGATCGCGGCCGGGGTCGAGAACATGTCGGCGGTCCCGATGGGCTCGTCGGTGGCGGGCGGTCAGCAGGGCTTCCCGTTCGGCCCGCTCATGACCGGCCGCTACCCGAACCTCGTCCCCCAGGGCATCTCGGCCGAGCTGATCTCCGAGAAGTGGGGGGTCACCCGCGAGGAGAACGACGCGTTCTCCGCCGAGTCGCACCGCCGGGCGGCCCGGGCCACCGAGGAGGGCCGCTTCGACCGCGAGATCGTGCCGATCGACGTGACCACCGAGGCCGGACCGACGACCATGACCCGGGACGAGGGCATCCGCCCCGACTCCTCGGCCGAGAAGCTCGCCAACCTGAAGCCTGCCTTCAAGGAGGACGGGGTGATCACGGCGGGCAACTCCTCGCAGATCACCGACGGCGCGGCGGCGGTACTCGTGATGAGCGAGGAGACCGCGAACCGGCTCGGCCTGAAGCCCCGGGCCCGGTTCCACACCTTCGCCCTCGCCGGGGTCGACCCGGTGATGATGCTCACCGGTCCGATTCCGGCTACCACGAAGGTGCTCGAGCGCTCGGGTCTCTCGATGAGCGACATCGATCTCGTCGAGATCAACGAGGCTTTCGCTCCCGTCGTGATGGCGTGGATGCGAGAGACCGGGTTCGATCGGGCCAAGGTGAACGTCAACGGCGGCGCCATCGCCCTCGGCCATCCGCTCGGTGCGACCGGCGCGCGTCTCATGACCACGTTGTTGCACGAACTCGAGCGCACCGGTGGTCGCTTCGGATTGCAGACGATGTGTGAAGGTGGCGGTCAGGCCAACGTCACCATCATCGAACGCCTCTG
>JBJSXF010000155.1:0-2673 GCA_046086225.1 Actinomycetota bacterium
CTCGCCGTTCTCGAAGTCGTAGCCGTAGGCCGGCGCGATCCGCACTCGGAGGAAGACCGAGCCCTTCACCGTGAGAGTCCGCCCCGACGGGTCCTCGACGAAGGGCGGTCGGACCCATTCGGTCTGCCAGCCGGGTTTCGCGCCGTTGATGCCCCGGAACGTGAAGACCACGGCGTCGACGCAGTCGCTGTGGGTGGTGAGGAGCCCGGGGAGCAGCACGGTGCCCGACCCGGCCCCGGTCCGGGTGCCCTCGGTGGAGGCCGGACCGGGCGGACATTCGGGGACGCTGGTCGCCGGCGCCGGCGCCGTCGTGGTGGTCGGGCCCGCGGCGGTCGTGGTCGGCCCGGTCGCGGTGGGCACGGTCGTCACGGTCGCGCCGGTCGTCGTGGTGGTCGACCCCGAGGGCTCGGCCCGCTCGGAATCGCGTCCGCACGCCGGGAGCGCGAGCACCAACCCGAGCGCGCCGAGCGTCGCGCCGAACCGCAGGATCTGCTTCGTCATGGGCCCATCTTCGCAGCCCGCGAGCGGCCCTCGGGACCACCCGGGTCGCCGGGCCTACGATCAGCGTCCCACCGACCAAGGAGCACGCCGTGGCCCCCCTCGCCGACAACGACGTCGTCATCGTCGAAGCAGTCCGCTCCCCGCTCGGGCGGCGCAACGGCGCCCTCGCCTCCGTCCACCCCGCCGACCTCCTCGCCGCGGTGCAACGCGAGGTGATCGACCGGGCGGGCATCGACCCCCTCGCCGTGGGCCAGGTCGTCGGCGGCTGCGTCAGCCAGGTCGGCGAGCAGACCTTCAACATCGCCCGGACCGCCTGGCTCACCGCCGGCCTGCCACTCGAGGTCGCGGCCACCACGGTCGACAGCCAGTGCGGCTCCTCCCAGCAGGCGACCAACCTCGCCACCGCGCTCGTCGGGTCCGGCGTCGTCGATGTGGCCCTCGCCTGCGGGGTCGAGTCGATGAGCCGCATCCCGCTCGGCGCGGCGATCCGCGGTGACTTCGGCCGCCCGACCCCGAAGTCGTACTTCGGCCGCTACGAGGTGACGAGCCAGTTCGAGGGCGCCGAGCGCATCGCCGACCACTGGGGCGTCACCCGTGACGACTGCGACCGGTTCGGGCTCGCCTCGCAGGAACGGGCCGCCCGAGCGTGGGCCGAGGGCCGCTTCGACCGTGAGGTCGTCGCCATCGAGGCCCCGGAGGTCGACGCCGAAGGCAAGCCCACCGGCGCGACCCGCACCGTGACGCGCGACGAGGGCCTGCGCGAGACCTCACTCGAGGCCCTCGCCCGCCTCAAGCCGGTCGCCCGCGAGAACGGCGTCCACACCGCGGGCTCGTCCTCGCAGATCACCGACGGCGCCGCGGCCGTGCTCCTCGCCACCGCGGCCCGGGCCCGCGAGCTGGGTCTGCGCCCCCGGGCCCGCATCGTCGACCAGTGCCTCGTCGGCGTCGACCCCGTGCTCATGCTCACCGGCCCCATCGACGCCACCCGCCGGATCACCGCGCGCACGGGCCTCGGCGTCCGCGACTTCGACGTGATCGAGATCAACGAGGCGTTCGCCTCGGTCGTGCTGGCCTGGGCCCGTGAGCTCGACGCCGATCTCGATCGGGTGAACCCGAGTGGCGGCGCCATCGCCCTCGGACATCCCGTCGGGGCCACCGGCGCCCGGCTGGTGACGACCGCCCTCCACGAGCTCGAGCGAACCGACGGCACCCACGCGCTCGTCACGATGTGCTGCGGCGGCGGGCTCGGCACCGGAACGGTCATCGAGCGCATCTGACCGGTGGAGATCCCCGGCCTCGATCCCCACGAGCCGGTGCTGGCCACCGCCGCCGCGAGCTTCCGCGGCTCGCTGGCGACGACGCTGAGCGGCGGCTCGGCCCGCACCCGGGCGAAGCGGTTCGACGCGTGGCGGAAAGACGCCGAGGCCGCCGGGTTCCCGACCGCGGGCACGGAGATGGTGCTGGTGCTCACGCCCGATCGACTCGTCGTGTGCGCCACGTCGTTCTGGACGGAACGGCCGACCGGAACCGTCGGGACCATCGCGCTCGAGCAGGTCGCGCAGATCGGGGTGCACCGCCGTGGCCCGCTCCACGTGCTCGCCGTCGTCCTCCACCCGGGCGCGCTCGTGGAGATCGAGACGTTCCGGGGCGGACGGCTCCGCCGCCTGGCCCGCGCGATCGACGACGCCCTCCGGGCCCGGGGCCGCTGAGCCCCCGATCCGGCACCTAACCTGAACCGGTGACCGACGCCACCCTCGCCGAACGCTTGGGCTACGGGGCCGACGCCCGACTCGTCATCGTCAACTGCGACGACCTCGGCTCGTCACGATCGGCCAACGTCGCGATCTACGAGGCCTTGCGCGACGGACTCGCCACGAGCGCGACCCTGATGGTGCCGTGTCCGTGGGCGCGCGACGCGGCCGCCATGTACCGGGGTGAGGACGTCGGCGTGCACCTCACGCTGAACGCCGAGTGGGAGACCTACCGGTGGGGCCCGATCACCCATTCACCGAGCCTCCTCGACGGCGACGGCGGCTTCCCCCGCACCATCCAGGACGTGTGGGACCACGCCGACCTCGACGAGGTTCGCAAAGAATGCCGGGCCCAGATCGAGCGGGCGATCTACTGGGGCTTCGACGCCTCGCACCTCGACTCCCACATGGGCACGCTGCA
>JBJSXF010000156.1:0-9799 GCA_046086225.1 Actinomycetota bacterium
CCCGAGGAGGCCCGCCTCGTTGCCGGCCGGGTGCTCGCCGCGCTCCGAGCGCCGCTCCTCATCGACGACCGGCCCGTGAGCGCCACCGCCAGCATCGGGATCGCCTACGGCCGGCCGGGCTGCGAAGCCGACGACCTCCTCGGCTGCGCCGACGCCGCGATGTATTCCGCCAAGGACGCGGGCAAGGACTGCGTCCGGGTCCATCCGGGCTGCTGAGCGCCACTGCGCCGACCTCGATCCGAGCCGCCCGTCCCCGAGCGAGCGTCCGGACGGACGCCAGGTCGCCCGAATGCTTGAGCGGATGGCCGGGAGTGTGGTCAGATCCTCCGATGATCGCCGAACTCTCCCAGGTCAGCACCGGCTACCGGATCCTCCTCCTGATCCACATCATCACCGTGATCGTGGGCATGGGCGGGGTGACCCTCAACGCCCTCTACGCCGCCGAGATCCGCAAGCGGCCGGGGCCGGGCGGCCGCGCGATCGGAGAGGCGAACTTCGCCGTCTCCGAGGTGGCCGAGAAGTTCATCTACACGATCCCGGTCACCGGCATCCTGATGGTGGTCCTCGGCGCCGGCTGGTCATTCGGGCAGACGTGGGTGTGGCTTTCGCTCGTCGTCTACGTCATCGGCATCGGCGTCTCGCACAGCGTGATGATCCCGGGCGCCCGCCGGATGAACGCCCTCATGCTCGAGATGGAGCAGGGCCCGCCGCCCGCCGGCGGCCCACCGCCGCAGGTCGCCGAGATCCAGTCCATCGGTCAGCGCATGGCGAAGGCCGGACCGGTGCTCCACCTGAGCCTCGTCGTGCTCATCGTCCTCATGATCTGGAAGCCCGGCGCCTGACGCCCGCGGCTCACCTCTGCGTGAGCCCGATTCGCACTGAGCCGCGGCGGCGCCGGGTCCGGTCGACGGCAATGACCTCGAGGCTCGACACGCCGGCCGGGACCGGCACCCGGCCCTCGATGCCCACGAACCGCTGACCGGGATCGCCGGTCGCCTCCGCCTGCCGGGGCGAGGCGAAACGGCAGCCCACGGGGACGAGGTTGTCGCCGGACCGCACCAACGCCGCTTCGGCGGGTGCGCCGCCGAGCACGAGGGTTCCGTGAACGACGATCTCGGTCGCGTCGGCGGTCACCGGGATCATGCCGTCGGCGCCCGGGACCGGCGACCCGATCCGGAGGTCGACCGGGGCCTCCTCGGCATCGAGATCGAGCAGGGCCGCCGCGTGCGCCCGTTGCCGAACCGCGAACCGCTCGACGGCGAACTCGTGGAGGCGCCGATCGAAGCCGTTCCGTTCCCGGGCGACGGCGGCGAACTCGGCGCTTCGCAGGTCTTCGTCACCGGTCACGGGCGAGGCGTTCGTGCGGGCGATCCCGGGGAGGAGCAACCCGAACCGGTCGGCGAAGAGCGCCGTGCTCACCGCGAATGCCTCGGTGAGCCCGAAGGGCATTTGGTCGAGCAGCGCGGTAGCGGCCGCGTAGGCCGACTCGTCCGCCTGCCGGTGGTGCCACCGGAACGGGGGGAATCCGAGTTGCCGGGTCTGGAGATCGGTGAGCGCAGGTACCCGGTCGAAGACATCGTGCGGGTCCCGGACCTCGGCGCGCAGCGTGGCCCGCCACTCGTCACCCCGCACCTGCTCGGGGCGGTGGCGAACGTGCACGGCCTGGGAGACGACCCGAGCGACCGGGTCGCGGAGCACGGTGTAGCCCCGGTCGGGCCACGCCGCCGCCGCGTCGGTGAGGTCGAAGAAGCCGGCGACGACATGACCTTCGACGAAGTCGAAGTCACCGAGCCGGAACCCATGCTCGCGTTCGACCCGGAGGAAGTGGACGTCGGTGAGGCAGCGACTCGTGCCGAGCGCTTCCACGCACATCTGCTTGAGCGACATCCCCCCCGTCCGCGGAATGTGCAGGAACAGGATCGGGGCCATGTCCGGCTCAGCGGGCGCCGCGCAGCAGCGACCCGGGCCGCTCTCCCTGGTCGGTCCCGTCGACGAGCACGACCGTGCCGCTCTTCACCGTCGTGACGTAGCCGGTCGCCCGCTGAACGAACCGCCGGGCCCCACCCGGCAGGTCGTGCACGAACTCGGGTCGCCCGAGCGCGAGCGCCGCGTCGTCGATCACGTTGACGTCACCGATCCGACCCGGCTCCAGCACCCCGCGGTCACCGAGCCCGTACAGCGCCGCGGTCTCGGCCGTCATCTTGCGCACGACCCACTCCAGCGGGAGGCGGTCACGGCGCCGGTCACGAACCCAGTGCGTGAGCATGGTGGTGGGCGTGCTCGCGTCGCAGTTGGTGCCACAGTGGGCCCCGCCGTCTCCCAGACCCCAGGCGCTCGTCGGGTGGAGGAGCATCTCCCGCACCGCGTCGAGTGAGAAGTCGGTGTAGTTGAGCAGCGGACGGAGCACGAGAGCTTGCCCGTCCTCCCCGAGGAGCACGTCGTAGTAGTGCTCCATGACCGGCACGCCGAGCGCCCGGGCCCGACCGGCCACGCTGTCGGCGCGTGCCGGCTCGTAATCGGGGACGGCCCCCATCGGGAAGGCCCGCTCGGGGTCGAGGAACTGGGCCATCGACGCGACGGCGGCATCGACCTCGGCGAGCAGACGGGCTCGCAGCTCGGGGTCGCGCATCGCCCGCACCTTCTCGGCGAGCGGGGCCGCCCCGATCGGCGCGAACGACGGGCAGTAGGCGAACGGGTGGAAGGTCTGCAGGCCGAGCAGCAGGCTGACCGGTCGCCCGGCGACCTGGGGCCGGATCTCGGCGCCCTCGGCCGCCGCCTCGCCGCACAGCTCGAGCAGGCGCCGCCATGATTCGGGGTCGTGGTCGTTCTGGGTGAGCGCGAACGAGACCGGCCGCCCGATCTCGGCCGCAACCCGACGCATCCACGCCATCTCCCGCTCGGGCGCGGCGAGGTCCTCGCCGAGTGCCCCGGCCGGGGCCAGCTCGAACACCCCCGTGCCGAGCTCGCCGAGCACCCGCCCGATCCCGAGCAGCTCGTCCTCGGCCGCGAAGGTGCCGGGCACCGGCTCGCCGTCGATCGCCATGTGCGCGATCGTGCGGCTCGTCGAGAACCCGAGCGCGCCGGCCGCGATCCCCTCGCGCACGATCGCCGCCATCGCCTCGATGTCCTCGGGCGTCGCCGGCTGGTTCCGGGCACCCCGCTCCCCCATCACGTACGCGCGCACCGCGCCGTGGGGCACCTGGGCACCGACGTCGAGCATCTTCTCGGCCCGGTCGACCGCATCGAGGTACTCGGGGAAATGCTCCCACTCCCACACGATCCCCTCGGAGAGGGCGGCTCCGGGCACGTCCTCGACCCCTTCCATGAGGCCGATGAGCCAGTCGCGCCGCTCGGGCGCAGCCGGGGCGAAGCCCACCCCGCAGTTGCCCATCACGACGGTCGTCACCCCGTGCCAGCAGCTCGGCGTGAGGAGCGGGTCCCAGGTGACCTGGCCGTCGAAGTGGGTGTGCACATCGACGAAGCCGGGGGTGACGAGCGCGCCGTCGGCGTCGATGACCCGCCGGGCCCGCTCCCGCACCCGCCCGACCTCGGTGACGACGCCGTCGGTGATCGCCACATCGGCGGTGCGCGACGGCGCGCCGGTGCCGTCGACGACCCGCCCACCCGAGATCACCAGGTCGTGCACGTCACGACCCCGCAGTCCGCAGGCCCGCGAAGAACTCCTTCACGTCGGTGAGGAACAGGTCGGGCTCCTCGAGCGCGGCGAAGTGGCCGCCGCGATCGAAGCGGGTGTAGCGCACGACGTTGAACCGGGCCTCGGCGTAGGCCCGCGGGATGCGGAAGATCTCCTTCGGGAAGATCGCGGCTGCGGTCGGCACCGTCACCCGATCGTTGGACGGCCCGAAGACCCCGCCGCGCTGCGATTCGCAGTAGAGGCGGATCGACGAGTTGATCGTGCCGGTGAACCAGTAGACGGAGAGGTTGGTGAGGATCTGCTCGCGGGTGATCGCGTCCTCGGGGTTTCCGTCGTTGTCGGTCCAGACGAGGAACTTCTCGACGATCCACCCGGCCAAGCCTGCCGGCGAGTCGGTGAGGCCGTAGCCGAGCGTCTGCGGGTTCTTGCCCTGGATCTCCTGATACGCGGTGCCGGTCGCCATGAACGCGCCGACGGCGGTGAGGTCGGCGGTCTCGATCTCGTCGAGCTCGATGCCCGACGGGTCGTCGGGGAAGGCGAGCAGCATGTTGGAGTGCAGGCCGACGCAGTGCTCGGCGTCGATCGCGGCGAGCCGGGCGCTGACCATCGCGCCCCAGTCGCCGCCCTGGGCGCCGTAACTGTCGTAGCCGAGGCGAGCCATGAGCGTCTTCCACGCCTCGGCCACCCGACCCACGTGCCACCCGGGCTCGACGGTCGGCCCCGACCAGCCGTAGCCGGGCAGCGAGGGAGCCACCACGTGGAAGTCGGCGCGCAGCGGCTCGATCACGTCGAGGAACTCGGCGACCGACCCCGGCCAGCCGTGCGTGATGATGAGCGGCAGGGCGTCGGGGTTGTCGGAACGGGCGTGGATGAAGTGGATGCGCTGGCCGTCGATCTCGGTGAGGAAGTGCGGCCACCGGTTGAACCGCGCCTCCTGGGCCCGCCAGTCGAAGTCGTCGCGCCAGGTCGTGCAGAGGTCCTGCAGGTACGCGAGGTCGGTGCCGTAGCTCCAGCCGCTGCCCGGGATCTGGTCGGGCCAACGAGTGCGGGCGAGCCGCTCGCGCAGATCGGCGATGTCGGCGTCGGGGACCTCGATGCGGAACGGGGTGATGGCGTCGCTCACGGCGACGACGCTACCCGCCCCCGGGTCGGCGCTCCCCGGGTCGGCGGCCCGCCGGGTCGGCGGGCCCGGCCGCCCCGCCCCGTCGGTAGATTCCGACGCGATGACATTCGACCCCCTCATGGCGTTCCGACTCGACGACCGGGTCGCGATCGTCACCGGCGCGTCATCGGGTCTCGGGGCGCGGTTCGCCCGGGTGCTCGACGGTCTCGGCGCACGCGTCGTGCTCGCCGCCCGCCGGGCCGACCGGCTCGAGACCCTTGCGGCCGGGCTCCGGGACGCCCACCCGGTCGCCTGCGATCTCACCGGGCCCGGCGCCGCGGCTGCGCTCGCGGCCGCCGCGCTCGAGCGCTACGGCCGGATCGACGTGCTCGTGAACAACGCCGGGCACAGCGAGACCCGCCCGGCGCTCGACGAGTCGACCGATGAGTTCCGCAGCGCCCTGGAACTCAACCTCGTCGCTCCGTTCGAGCTGGCCCGGGAGTGCGCCCGGTCGATGATCGCCTCCGGATCCGGCTCGATCGTGAACGTGGCCTCGATCCTCGGGGTGGTGGGCAACGGCCAGATCCCCCAGGCCGGCTACGCCGCGTCGAAGGGCGGGCTCGTCAACCTGACCCGCGAACTCGCCGCCCAGTGGGCGCGCCGTGGCGTGCGGGTGAATGCCATCGCCCCGGGGTGGTTCCGCAGCGAGATGACCGAAGGCCGGATGTTCGGCGACGAACGCTCCGAGACCTGGCTGCGCCGCCACACGCCGATGGGTCGCGGCGGTGACGAGCACGAGCTCGACGGGGCCCTCGCGTTCCTCGCGTCCGACGCGAGCACGTTCGTCACCGGTCAGGTCGTCTGCGTCGACGGCGGCTGGACGAGCGTGTGAGTCGACCCGATCCGGGCCTGACCGCCGTCCTCGCCCGCTTCGGCATCGCGCGCACGCAGCCCATCGGGGCGGGTGGCGAGGCGACCGTCTACGCGCTCGGCACCGAACGCGTCCTCCGGGTCGCCCATCCCGGTACGGATGCGTCCGACCTGCAGCAGCGGTACGAACTCCTGGCCGAACTCGCCCGCACGCCGCTCCCCTTCGCGCTCCCCGAGGTGCTCGACACGGGTGAGACGGCCGGGCGCCGCTGGGCCGTCGAACGCCGCCATCCGGGTGCGCCCCTCGCCACCGCGCTCGTCACAGCCCGAGGTCCGGCACGGGTTCAACTCGTCGAGGGCTAAACGGACGCCGCCGCGACCCTCGGCGACGTCGTGCCCGAAGCCCGTCCGTGGTTCGGTGACCTCATCGGACCCGAGCCGGTGCGCGCCGACACGTTCGCCGGGTGGCTGCTCGCCCGGGCCGCGTCCGGACTCGCCCGCTCGACGCCCGAGCTGCAGGCCGTCGATCCCGAGCCGCTCGCCGCCGCCTTCGCTACCGCGCTCGGCCCGTCCTCGCCCCCGGCGTTCGTGCACCTCGACGTCACGCCCACCAACGTGCTCACCGAGTACGGACGCATCACCGCGGTGCTCGACATCGGCCCGTCGTCCGCGATCGGCGATCGGCGGCTCGACCCGGTGACCGCCGCCGTCCATCTCTGCGAACCGGCGGTCACCCCGGGTGTGACCCCGGCCGACGTCGACGCCGCGCGCGGCTGGCTGCGGGCCGCCGGCCTCGACGAGCTCTACGCGCCGGTGCGCCGCTGGCTCGGTGCGTTCTGGGCGTTCGCGACCGACGACGCCGGTGCGCTCGCCATGTGCCGCACGGTGCTGCTCGAAGAGTCGTAACCCCGGGCAACCCGACCGTCGCCGGAACCGGCGGCTCGGCTACACCCGGTCAGAGCCCCGACTTCTCCAGGATGTGCACACCGCACGCCGAACCGAGGCCGATGACGTGGGCGAGGCCGACCTTGGCCCCCTCGATCTGGCGGTCGCCCGCCTCACCGCGGAGGTGGTGGCACACCTCCCAGATGTTGGCGATGCCCGTCGCCGCGATCGGGTGCCCCTTCGACTCCAAGCCGCCCGAGACGTTCACCGGGGTCGAGCCGTCGCGCCACGTGGCCCCCGACTCGAAGAACGGCACCGCGCCACCCTCCTCGCAGAGCATGAGGTTGTCGTAATGGACGAGCTCAGCGGTCGCGAAGCAGTCGTGGAGCTCGACGAGGTCGAGGTCGGCCGGGCCGATGCCCGCCTGCTCGTAGGCCGTCGTGGCCGCCCGCCGGGTGAGCGTGTTCACGTCGGGGAGGATCTGGCAGCTCTCGGTGTAGGGGTCACTGGTGAGCACCGACGCCGCCACCTTCACCGCCCGCCGCTGCTGCTCCCGGGAGAGCGTCTTCAGCTTGGCGTCACTGACCACGACCGCCGCCGCCGCACCGTCGCAGTTGGCCGAACACATCGGCCGCGTGTTCGGGTAGGCGATCATGATGTCGTTCATGATCTCCTCGAGCGTGAACCGCTTCTGGTAGGCCGCGAGCGGGTTCAGCGTCGAGTGGGCATGGTTCTTCTCGGAGATCCGGGCGAAGAGCTCGAAGCTCGTGCCGCCGTACTTGTGGCCGTATTCCATGCCGATCTGGGCGAACACGCCGGGCATGGTCTCGGTGCCGATACGCCCGTCGACCGGCGCCACCGATCCGTAGCGCCCCGAGGGAGTGAAGACGTTCTCGTCCGACTTCCGGGCCCCGCCCGCGAGCAGGCCGGCGCCCGCGAGCTTCTCGACGCCGACCGCGAGGCCCATGTCGCACTCACCGGACTTCACGGCCATGATCGCCGTGCGCAGCGCGGTTGCGCCCGTGGCGCACGCGTTCGACACGTTGTAGACGGGAATGCCGGTCTGGCCGATCTGCTTCTGGAGCATCTGACCGGTCGGCGCGCTCGCCCCCATGAGGTTTCCCGCGGCGAGGATCCCCATGTCCTGGATGGTGACGCCGCCGTCCTTCAGGGCGCCGAGCGCGGCCTCCGCGCCCAGGTCGACCGTGTCGAGGTGGGTGTGCTTGCCGAACTTGGTCATGTGGATCCCGAGGATCCAGATGTCTTCTGCCATGGTCTCGCTCCTCTCGGGCGTACGGCGGGCTCGGGCCGGCGGTGCGGCCGGGATCAGGTGGCGGGCTCGAAGCCGAAGCCGACGGCCTCGGTGCCTTCGTCGTCGGCGCCGAGCACGTAGGTCGCGAGGCGCAGCTTCATGCCCAGGCTGACGTGCTCGGGGTCGGGATCGGTGTTGATGACGTTGGCCCGCACGCTCGTGCCGCCGCAGTCGACGACACCGGCCACGAAGGGCACAGGGATGCCCGGCGCCGCGAGCGACACGATGGTGAACGCCCGCAGCTCACCCTCGGTGGGCACGTCGGCCGGGCGGAACCCGGCGTCGCCCCCGCAGGCCGCGCAGGCGTTGCGCCGGTCGAAGAACCGGGCCCCGCAGCCGACGCATTCGTGCGCCACGAGGTGTGGGGCGGGCTCGAGCGCCAGGTAGTCGACGATCGGGATCTGAGCAGTCATGGCACCTCCGCCGGGACGGGACGCCGCAGCGTATCCCCGGGGCGTGCGGCACTCAGATGCCGAGTCGGGCGACGAAGAGGTTGCGCGAGCAGAGGTCATCGGGCCGGTAGGCAGTGCAGCCGTCGGGCCCCTGCCAGCCGTGGTAGGCGAGCCACGCCTGCCCGGCCGGGTCTCGGTATGCGGTGCCGCCGCCCGGTCCCCGTACCGACCGGTAGGTCGCAACCAGTCGGTTCCGCTCCGGGCCGCACGGCCCCAGGGGGGTGCGGCACCACAGCGACGCCATGTAGTAGCCCGATGAGTCCCAGTCGCCGCGCGAGAAGAGCAGCAGGAACCGACCGGCGACCCGCAGCATCTGCGGATTCTCGATCGTGCCGGTCTGCGGGGCCAGCGCGAACTGGTCGACGATGGGTCGCGGCCATGCCGCGAAGGCGAGACCGTTCGCCGTGAGCGGCACCGACCAGATGCGGGCCCGTTGGGTGGTCGAGCACGCATCGTCGTAGGTCTTGAAGAGGAGGAACAGCCGGTCGCCGCTCACCACCGGGTCGGGGTCGATCGCGCCGCACGCGAAGTCCATGCACAGCCACGGCTTCGTCGTGCGATCGACGAACGGACCCTCGGGGCGCGGCGCCGTCGCGACCGAGAGGCAGTACCGGCCGCCGTGCCCCGCCGCCGTCTGCGCCGTGTAGTACATGACGAACCGCCCGCCCCGGCGGATCACCGCGGGGGCGTGGGTCGTGCCGGCCCGCTGCCACGGCCGCACCGGTCTGCGCCAGTCGATTCCGGGGAAGGCCGAGGACCCGTAGGCCTCGCCGGTGAGGGTGCGGAAGCCGCGGTCGGGCGCCGTCGAGGTGAGGATGCCGATGTGGTTCCCCCACTGGGTACCGGTCGTGTACCCGTAGTAGGTGTCGCCGAAGCGCTCGACGCTCGGGTCGGGCGCGTCGGTGATCGGCATGCCGTCCTGCACGAAGGCGGGCACCTCACCCCGCCCCGACGCCGTCACCGTGAACGGGGCCGCCACCGTTGCTCCGCCCGGTGCTGCCGATCCGACGACGGCCAGCACCGTGGCGACCATGCCGAGCGCAGCCCGAGATCCGACGAGTCGCCGGCACCGGGGCCGAGGCCGTCGGACGCGGAGGTCACGGTCACGGTCGGTCATCGGAGCCTGCGAGGATAGGGGCGCGCGAGCGTGGCGGAACTGGCAGACGCGCCGGGTTTAGGTCCCGGTCCCTTCGGGGGTGGGAGTTCGAGTCTCCCCGCTCGCACTCTCGGTGATGCGCGTCGGCGCAGCGACGTCCGACGATCTGCGCGCCACCTGTTGTCCGACCGACGCAGTCTCGCCGTCCCGCCGTCGCGCCGGAGCAGAGCCCGATCCCTCGGCGGGTGGGAGCTCGCATCTCCCCGCTCGCACCCTCGGCGTTACGCCACCAACACGTCGGCGAGCTGCCGCCACTCGGCGGTCGGGATGGCGGCATCGGCCCGCAGTACCTGGACGCACACGTGGTCGGCGCCGGCGGCGCGGTGCTCGTCGACGCGCGCCCCGATCTGCTCGGGCGTGCCCCACG
>JBJSXF010000157.1:0-13573 GCA_046086225.1 Actinomycetota bacterium
CCGACATCCTCGTAACCGACGTCGGGCACCTCCTCGAGGACGAGCTCCTCGACCTCGGGTCGCGGCAGCTTCTCGACGATGAGCCCCGACCGCTCCTCCATGAGGACGTGATCTCCCGCACGCAGCCGCACGTCGAGCAGGGCGTCGCCGATCTCGGCGACTCGCTCCTCGTCGGCCCGACCGATGACGAGCGCCCGGGAACGGTCGGCGAGGTACTCCTTGAAGGTGACGACGAGCCCGCCGCCCTCGGCCGGACGGGCCAGGACGACGTTGTAGCCCTCGTTGAGCACGACCTCCTGCCCGCGGGCGAGGGTCGTGACGTCGATCTCGGGGTGGATGCCGACGCGCATCTTGCGGCCGGCGGTGAAGATGTCGACGGTGCCGTCGTCGTTGGCGCCGATGAAGGTGGCATAGGCGGCCGGCGGCATCGTCAGCTTCTCGACCTCCTCCCGGAGCGCCGCGATGTGGTCGCGCGCCTCCCGGAGGGTTGCCGAGAGCTTCTCGTTCTGCGAGACGGCTTGCGCGAGCTGGCCCTTCGTCTCGAGGAGCCGCTCCTCGAGGGTGCGGACCCGCTTCGGCGCGTCCTGGAGACGTCGACGGAGGATCTCGAGCTCCTCTTCGAGGGCGGCCATCTCGGCTCGTACCCGAGCGACCTCGGCGGCGTCGTCCGCCGCGCCCTCCCGGCCCTTGCGATCGGCTGCCATGCGCCCTCCTCGTGCCGCCCGGCGACCCTACCCCGCTCCCCTCACCGCGCCGCGCGCATTCCGGAGGCCGGCCGGACGGTGCCGACGGACGCACCACCTGGTTCAGAGCGGACGGTCCGGCTGTGCTATCAAAGAGGGGTCGGAACTGCCCGACGAACCGACGGAAAGGTGAGGACCCCCGATGAAGGTCTGGATCGACCAGGATCTGTGCACCGGCGACGGCCTCTGCGAGGAGATCGCCCCGGACGTGTTCACCCTGCTCGACGACGGGCTCGCCTACGTCAAGGAAGGCGACAAGGTCTTCTCCGAGCCGGGCGGCGCCGAGGGTCTGGCCAACTTCGCCGACAACCTCACCGACGCGGTCGTCGAAGCCGCCGAGGAGTGCCCCGGCGAGTGCATCTTCATCGAGGCCGACTGACCCGAGTCCGGATCAGCGCGGCGGGCACGCTCCCGTCGCCACCGGAATCCGGTCCTGCGCTGACTCGAGCGCAGGCCCCAGCTCCGACGGAGTGAGGGCGTAGGCCGTCGTCGGATCGACGGGGTCGATCGCGAAGGCGAGTCCGATCACCCGTCCGAGCGGGTCGACGAGCGGAGCACCCGAATCCCCGGGGCGCAGCCGGGCCGCGAGCACCTCCACCCGCCGCCGGATCTCGTGGCGGCCCGTGATGTCGGTGCCGACCGCAGTCAGCACCCGACCGATCCGAGCCGATGACCGGTCGAGCGGTCCCCCACCCGGGAACCCGTAGACGACACCGACCGCCCCGGGCGTCGCGCGCGCGAGTGGCAACGGCGACGCGGCGAAACCCGGGATCACCAGCACCGCGACATCGCGCCGGGCGTCGAACGCCACGACCGTGGCGCCGTACTCCCGCCCGCGCTCGTCGGCGACGACGGGCGCCCCGGTTCCGGCGACGACGTGGGCATTGGTCACGAGCAGTCCTCGCCCGGCGACGAAGGCCGTTCCCGAGCGTCGCGTGCCGCAGCCCCGGGCCGAGACGGTGAGGACCGAGCCCCGCACCCGCCGGTCGACGCCTTCGGGGAGCAGGAGGTCGGGAACCGGACCGGGATCGGGCGGCGCATCGATCCAGTCGAAGGGATTCGATGCGATGGCCCCGGAGACCTTCCGGCCCCACGCCACCACCGGACCCGGCTGCGGGGGCAGGAGATCCTCGAGTGTGCGGACAATGGTCGAATCGCGCACCGTGCGGGCGGGCCAACCCGGAGCCGTGGCGAGGGTCGGGACGGCGAACCACGCGAGGAGCAGCACACCGAGCGACCCGGCCGTGGCGCCCGCCGCCCGATCCCACGTCCGGAGTTCGCCGGTACCGGGGAGCACCCCCCGCAGCACGACCCCCGCGCCCCGGCCGATGAGCTGGCCGATGAGCGCTGCGGCTCCGAGGAAGACGATGGTGACCAGCACCCGGTCGTCGGCACCCGTTCCGCCGAGGGTGCGGGCGATGAAGGGGATGAAGCGCCCGGCGACGAGGATGCCGGCGAGCAGGCCGATCCAGGCCGTGATCCGGGCGACGAATCCCAGCCGCCACCCGCCGAAGCCTGCCGCCCCGGCGAGGAGGAGGACGACGAGGTCGAAGCGGCTCATGCGCCGGGCGCCTCGAGCAACCGGGTCACCGTGAGGAACCCGGTGTGGGCGACCATCCGGTGGTCGGGTCGGATCGACTGGCCCTCGATGTGCCATCCCCGCTGGAGCACCTCGATCGTCTCGGTCATCCCGAACGGCGCGTCCGCGAGCTCTTCCCGGAGTCGACCGACCTGGAGGATCGTCGGGAGGTAGGCGCAGAGGATGCCGCCGGGCCGCAGGGCAGTGGCCGCATGCCGCACGACCCGCCAGGGTTCGGGGAGGTCGAGGAGGACCCGATCGAGATCGACCTCGTCGATTCCGTCGTAGATGTCGCGAATCTCGACGGTGAGCGGCTGGTCGGGCCCGAGGAAGGCCTCAACGTTGGCCCGGGCCCGCTCGGCGAAATCCTCGCGGAGCTCATAACCCGTGACCCGCCCGGCGGGACCGATCGCTCGCAGCAGGGCCGTGGTCAAGGCGCCCGAGCCGATCCCCGATTCGAGCACGTGCGCCCCCGGGAAGATGTCGGCGAGCACGAGGATCGGACCGATGTCCTTCGGATAAATGACCTGGGCACCGCGTGGCATCTCGAGGATGTACTCGCCGAGAGTGGGCCGAACGGCGGTGAGGCGCGCCCCACGGGTCGTACGGACGGTCACCCCTTCGTCCCGACCGATGAGATCGTCGTGAGCGATGACGCCGGCGTGGGTGTGGAACTCCCCGCCGTCGACGAGGGTGATGAGGTGGCGCCGCTTGCGGTTGTCGACGAGCAACACCCGGTCGCCCGCACCGAACGGGCGCCTCACGATGCCCGGTCCCGGAGTCGGCAGAACGCGCACCGGTCGCCGGGCGTCGGGCTCCCGCAGCCCGAGCACGCACCGAGCGCGTCGCGTGCTTCGGCGACCTCGTCGGCGAACCGGGGCCGGGCCCGCTCGAGGAACCCCCCGAGGAACGCCGCCTTGGTGCCGGGCGAGCGCTCCTCGAGCGAGTCGAGGATCTCCTTGAATCCGAGGTGGCGGTTCCCGACGGCCATCGGACATTCATCGACGATGTAGTCGATTCCCTGGAGTACGCAATACGCCGCGATCTCCCGCTCCCCGAGCCGGATGAGGGGCTTCACCTTGCGGGCGAACCCACGGCCGGCCGGGAGCACCGGCTCCTGGCGGCCGAGATACTCGGTCTCCCACCGCAGGACGTTGCCGAGTAGCACCGCGGCCTCGTCGTCGAGGTTGTGACCGGTGGCGAGGACGTCGTACCCGCCGTCGAGCGCCGCCCGGTTGAAGAGATGGCGCTTCGACAGGCCGCACGCCGAGCAGGGCGTTCGGTGGGCGGCGACCGATCCGGTCGGGATGTCGAACCCGAACTCGACCGGCACGTCGACCTCGACGAGCGGCCAGGCGTGGGCGGCCGCGAACTCCCGCGCGTGCCGGCCCGACGCGTCGGAGTACTCGCCGATCCCGAGGCCGATGTAGAGGCCGTCGGCCCGATATCCGAGATCGCGGAGGAGATGCCAGAGGGCGAGGGAGTCCTTGCCGCCGGACACGGCGACGAGGATCCGGTCTTCGGTCCCGAACATGTCGTGGTCGGCGACGGCCCGGCGGACCTGCTCACGGCAATGGTGGGTGAAGCACTCGGGACAGAAGGCAGCATTGTGCCGACGGACCTCGATGACGGCATGGCCACGGCAGCGGCGACACTTCATCGGCGGCGAAGCGGTCTCAGAACGCGCCGCCCGACATCACCGGGCGGATCTCGACCTCGTCGGTCTCCTCGAGGCGCTCGTCGGGGGTCACGAGGGTGCCGTTGCGGATGACGAGGACGGACTCCCGCACGACACCGAGCTCCTCGAGCAGCCGACCGACATCGGACGGCGCCGAGCGCTCGATCTCGCGGGTCGGGTTCCGGAGCTTCAGCCGCATCGCGAGCGGAGGCTACCGGCGGGGGTCGTCAGGGAGTGTCGCCCGAGCGCCGGGCCGAGACACCGAGGACGTCACCCGGTTGGATCACGGTGCGGTAGAGCACCGGTTCGGGCTCGCGAGCCAACCGCCCGATCGTCCGGGCGCCGATGGCGACGATCGCCACGATGATCCAGGGTTTCGAGCCGGCGAGCCCTCGGCGCAGCCCCGACATGCTCACCCACCGCAGCAACTCGCCGAGCACGACTCAGATCCGCCGGATCTCGAGCACGGTCTGCTTCCGCCGTCCCCGCCGCCGTCCGAACCAGTAGGCGACGACGACCGCGACGACGACCGTGCCGACCGCCACGGCCACGGCCGGCACTTTCACCGCTTCGACCTGATCGTCGATCTCGCCGCGGAGCTCCCGCAGCTTCGACTCGATGTCCGACCGGGTGATCCGCTCGTCGCTCACGACTGCCTCCGGGAACGAGCCGACCAGGCACCGACCGCAACGAGAATCGAGGCCACGACGACGATCGCGTACGGCACCCAGGAGAAGTTCCCCGTGAAGGCGGTACCGGTCTGATCGGTGAGGAGGCGGAGGATGCCGATCTCCACGAACACGATCCCCGTGCCGATGAGGAGCGCGGCTGCGAGCCCGAAGCCGGCGAAGCGGCCGAGGGTCTTGAGCGGCTCGATCGTCTCCTGCTTGGCGTAATCGACGACGAGCGCCTGGAGCTCGCGTGCGGTCTCTTGGGGGTTGTCGGCCACGTCGTCCTCTCGACTCCGGGCGTCAGTCTCGCAACGGGCTCGGGCCCGACGCAAGGTGGGCACCGGGTTGCGGGTTCCGGGCCTGCGCCGTCGCGATCACGACCGGTCCCGGGCGGCTCGGTGGGCGGAGTCCCGCCACAGGTGGGCGAGCGCGGTGACGGCCCGGTGCGCCGTCGGATAGCAGACGCGACCGGTTTCCCTGACGGTCCGTGGACCGGCATTGGTCGGGTCCGCGACGGCGAGCTCGGTGGCGGTCAGGATCGGCTTGCCGGTCGCGTCGGAGATCTCGGCCGCCGCTCGGGCGAAACGGGCGTCCTGACGTTCGTGGTAGTCGACGATTCGCTCGAGGCTGTGGTCGGGATGGAAGCCGCCTCGGCGCATGAGCGCCGCTTGATTCGACTGGATACCGAGACCGAGGTAGACGACGGCGTCGATGTCGGGATGGCGGGCGACGAGTTCCATCACCTCGGGGATCGTGTCCCGGGTCTCACCACCGGCGAAGTCGATCGGGTTGTTTCGACTCCACCGGGGCGGCAGCTTCGTATCGATCGCATCCCGTAGATCGTCGGGCAAGGCCTCGAGCCGCAGGACTCCGGTCCGGACGATCGCGTCGGCCGCCACGACGCCCCATCCACCCGCGGTCGTGAGCACGGCCGTGCGCGGCCCCCGGGGCCGGGGTTGGGTCGCGAAGGTCGCCGCCGCCTCGAACGCCTCCTCGAGATCGGCGACGAGCGTGACGCCGACCTGGCGGCACATCCCGGCGAAGATCGCCGAGTCCGAGGCCATGCTGCCGGTGTGGCTCGCAGCAGCCCGGCGACCCCCCGTCGTCGTGCCGCCCTGCACGAGGACCACGGGCTTGGCCGCTGCGGCCGCGGCGAGACCGGCCGCGAGCGCCCGGCCGTCGCCCACGCCCTCGACGTAACCGAGGCTCACCGCAGTGGCGTCGTCGTCGGCGTAGAACGTGAGGAAATCGGCGACCCCGAGCGCGGCCGCGTTCCCGGCGCTCACTGCCCGGCTGATGCCGACGCCGCTCTGCACCGCCCAGTTCTCGAAGGACGAGACAAAGTTGCCCGACTGGCTGGCGATCCCGATTCGACCGGCCGGTGGATACGGGGCGACGATCTGAGCGCAGAGGCCGACGGGAGTCGAAACCAGGCCCTGACCATTCGGGCCGGCGAGGAGGATCCCGAGCTCGTCGGCGAGCGCAGTCAACTCGGCCTCGGCCCGGCGACCTTCGGGTCCGGCCTCGCCGTAGCCCGCGCTCGTCACGAAAGCGGCCGTGATGCCTTTCCGGGCGCAGGCCCGCAGCAGATCGGGATTCGCCGCCGCCGGAGTGCAGACGACCACCAGGTCGAATGCCCCGGCGGGGAGATCGTCGACCGTGCGCACCGTGCCGATGCCGAGAACGGGCACCGCCTCGAGGTTCGTCGCCGCGATCCGGCCCCGGTAGCCGCCGGCCAGGATGTTGTGGAGCGCCACGAAGCCGAACTTGCCGGGGTGGGTCGAGGCCCCGGCGACGACGACACCGCGCGGTTCGAAGAGCGCCCGCATGCGCGGATCGGTGCCGGTCCGAACCGGCGGTGCCGCGACGGCGGGTTCCCCGAGCTCGACGAGGGCGTCGACCGCGACGGGTCGTCCGTCGGCGATCACGAGCGGGTTGAGGTCGACCGACACGACATCGGGACGGGCCTCAGCCAGATCGGAGAGCCCGACCAGCACATCTGCGATCGCGTCGCGATCGACGGCGGGCTCGCCTCGGTACGCATCGAGGAGCGGCTGCGAGCGCAGCTCCGCCAGGAGATCCAATGCGTCGGTCCGATTCACCGGCACGACACGGAACGCGGCGTCGGCGATCGCCTCGGCGAGCACGCCCCCGACCCCGAGCATGACGCACGGGCCGAACTGCGGATCCCGCACGATTCCGGCGATGAGCTCGCGCCGGCCGCTGACCATCGGCGCGACGAGCAGGTCGACCTCGCCGTCCCCGGGGGTCGCCGCCGCGAGCAGGTCGGTCGCCGCCCGGTCCACTGCGGCGGCATCGCCGAGCGCGAGCCGGACGAGGCCGCGCTCCGATTTGTGGGCGATCGACTCCCCGCACAGCTTGACGACGACCGGGAAGCCGATGGCCTCGGCGGCGGCCACGGCCTCGGCGGCGTCGACCGCTCGTCGCTCGTCGGGCACCGGCACGCCGAAGTCGGCGACGAGCACCTTCGAGTCTCGTTCCGAGAGTGTGGTCACAGCGCCCTCCCCTCGCCCGCCCACAGCTCGTCGCGGAGCACCCGCTTCAGCAGCTTGCCCGCCTCGGTGCGTGGGAGCTCGGCACGGACCTCCCAGGAGCGGGGCCGCTTGTAGCCGGCGAGGAGCGGCGCAGCCCATGCCTCGAGGGCGACGACATCGATCTCGACCCCGACCTTGGGCTGGACCACGGCGTGAACCCGCTCACCCCACTCGTCGTCGGGCAGACCGAGGACGGCGACATCGAGGACATCGGCATGTCCGATGATCACCGCCTCGATCTCGGCCGGGTAGATGTTCACCCCACCCGAGATGATCATGTCCTTCTTGCGGTCGCAGATGTGGACGAAGCCCTCGTCGTCGACGTACGCGACGTCCCCGACCGATTTCCACTCGGGATCGGCGAGCGTCGCCAGTTGCTCGGCGGCGTGGTGGTAGCCGTCCATCGCGAGCGGGGTGCGCACGAACAGCTCACCCGGTAGACCCGGGGGCTGCACCTTGCCGTCGTCGCCCACGATCCGCACCTCGATGCCCCCGTACGGTCGCCCACAGGAACCCGGCTTGCGCAACTGATCCTCGGGACGCAGCACGGTGTCGATCCCGAGCTCGGTCGAGCCGTAGACCTCGAACAGGAAGCCGTCGCCGAGCTTCGCGACGATCTCCTGCTTCAACGCGTAGGGAACCGGGGCCGCGTTGGCGATAAGGCAGCGCATCGACGAGCAGTCGGCGGCGGCCAGCTCGTCGTCCGGCAGGCTCACGATCCGCTTCAGCTGGGTCGGAGCCGAGAAGGTATTGGTGACCCGGTACTCGGCCACCAGCCGTAGCCAACGCCGGGCATCGAAACGGCGGAGCACCACGACAGTGGTTCCGAGCGAGTGGGCCATCGTCGCGAACGCCAACGGTCCGGAGTGGTAGAGCGGTCCGGTCGTGAGGTGCACGGGGTCGGCATGGAACATGCCGAGCTCGGTGAGGAGTGCGAGCACGACCGAACGGTCGGTGCGGGTGCGCAGCGCTCCCTTCGGGCGCCCGGTCGTGCCGCTCGTGTAGATCATCGCCGCGCCGGCCGTCGAAGTCGGCTGCACCTCGGGCTCGTCCGTCGATCGGCCTGCGCAGATCGTCTCCCACGCGTGCGTCCCGTCCGGGGCAGCACCGCCGTGCACGATGACGGCTCGCACGGACGGGCAGGACCGGACCGCTTCGTGAACCATCGCGGCCTGTTCGGCGTCGCTGACGACGACGGTGGCTCCCGAATCGCCGATCACGAACGCCATCTCGTCGGCGGTGAACCGGTAGGACAGGGGCACGGCGACGAGGTCGCACTTCCGGGCCGCGTGGACCGTGATCAGCACCTCGAGCGAATTCGGCCCGCACCAGACGAGCCGGTCGCCCGGCCGGGCGCCGACCGCGAGCAGCCCGTGCGCGAGGCGGTTCACCGCAGCGTCGAGCTCGGCGTAGGTCGTGCGCGACGGGCGCGCGCCGCCCGAATCGTCGACGATCACCGCGATGCGGTCCGGCGCTTCCCGGGCGTGCACGGTGAGCACATCGGTACCTGCCATCGGAGCAGGCTACGCGGGACGACCGGTAGGGTGCCCCTGTGGCCCGTTCGTTCTCCGTCCGGGGCGTCGTCGAGGGCTTCTACGGTCGACCGTGGTCACCGGATGAGCGGCAGCACGCCGTCTCATTCCTCGCCGATCGCGGCGGCAACGCCTACGTGTACGCACCGAAGGACGATCCGTGGCACCGCGCCCGGTGGCGCGACCCCTACCCCGATGCGGAACTCGACGCGCTCCGTCGCCTCGCCCGGCATTGCAGCGGATCCGGGGTCAGGCTCGGCTTCGGGATCTCGCCCGGTCTCGACATCGACTATCGGTCCCCGGCCGACATAGCGACCCTCGTTGCGAAGTTCACCCTGCTCGCCGACGCCGGCGTCGGCTGGTTCCTCCTGCTCCTCGACGACATCCCGATGCGCCCGGGCCTCGCCGCCGACCAGGCCGAGCTCGCGGAGGCTCTCCGGGCCGAGCTCGGGACCGGGGACGATGTCCACCTCACGATCTGCCCGACGGAATACCTCGGCACCACGCCGTCGGCGTATCTCGGCGAGCTCGGGGCCGGGCTTCCGGATCCGACCGAGGTGATGTGGACCGGCCCGACGGTCTGCTCGCCCGTCATCACGGCCGAGGACGCGGGGCAATGGGTGGCTGCGCTCGGTGACCACCCGGTCGTGCTGTGGGACAACACGCCGGTGAACGACGCGACGATGACGCATGCGCTCCACCTCGGCCCCTACACCGGACGGGATCCCGATCTCGTCGGTCTCCTCCACGGGATCCTCTGCAATCCGATGACGCAATCGCGTGCCTCGCTCGTGCAACTGGCGACCGCGATGGCGTTCCTCCGCGACCCCGACGGCTACGACCCCGAACGGGAGTGGGCAGAGGCGATCGCCGCGGTCGGCGGAAGCCGGGCCCCGAGTCTCACGACCCTGGCCCGGGCCTGCGCCGACGGCCCGCTCGCACCCCCCGACGATCTCGCCCTCGCACGCATGGTCGACCACCTCGCGACGGACCTCACCGGACCCGATTGGGTCGACGCCGCGTGTGGGCTCGCCGAGGAACTCCGGGCGGCCCGCACGCTCGCCAACGCCTTCGCCGGATCGGATCCGCTGGACGAGGAGGTCGCTCCCTGGGCCGAAGCCGCAAGCCGGGAAGCCCGGGCCGGCCTCGCAGCGGTGCGGCTCGTCCAGGCCTTGCGTCCGGCCGGCGGCGCACCGGGTGTCGAGTCGGACGTCGGGCCCGAGCGTGCGCTCGAATTGGTCTACGGCCTCATCGCTCGCTGGTCGGGGCTACGGATGTCACCGGTCACGGTCTTCGGTCCGCGCTTCGCCGTCTACAGCGCCGTCCGTCGCCGCACCGACGGCGCACCGATACTCGACGTCGATGCCGCGATCCGCGAGGACGGCAACGCCGTCGATCGGCTCTGCCGGCTGGCCCTCGCTGATTACGCACGCTGGACTTCCGGCACCGCCCCGGAAGCGTTCTCGACCCGGCTCGGCGCAGCTCTCCCGTTCACCCCGACCACGGAGAGCCGACCGTGACGGTGCCGATGATCTCGGTGGTGATGCCGGCGTTCAACGAGGCCGAGATCCTCGATCGGTCGGTCACCACCGTCGCCGATGGGCTCCGGGATCGCGGAGCGCCGTTCGAGATCATCGTCGTCGAGAACGGATCGACCGATGCGACCGGTGCGATCGCCGACGGCCTCGGCGGCCGCATCCCCGAAGTCCGGGTCGTGCACCTGGACACCGCCGATTACGGCCGGGCCCTGCGTGCCGGTCTGCTGGCCGCCGACGGCGACGTCGTCGTCAACTTCGACGTCGACTTCTTCGATCTCGAGTTCCTCGACGCGGCGGTCGTACGCCTCCGGGAACCCGGCGGCCCGGCGATCGTCGTCGGCTCGAAGCGAGCCCCCGGGGCCGAGGACACCCGTTCCCTTCTCCGACGCGTCGCGACCTGGTGCTTCGCCACGCTGCTGCGCATCGGGTTCGGACTCTCGGTCTCCGACACCCACGGCGTGAAGGCCCTCCGCACCGGCGACGTCCGCGACGCGGCGCAGGCCTGCCTCTCCGGCACCGACCTCTTCGACACCGAGCTGGTGCTGCGCGTCGAGCGCCTCGGACTCCGGGTCACCGAGCTGCCGGTCACGGTCCGCGAGTTGCGCCCGGCCCGGAGCTCGTTCCTCGCACGGGTGCCCCGTACCCTGCTCGGCCTGTGCCGGCTGCGCTTCGCTCTCGGGAGAGAACGACGCCGCGCACGCTGACCGCCGAACGGATCCTCGACGGTTCGGGGGGCGCCACCGCGAGCCCGGCGTGGATCACCGTTGCCGACGGGCGCATCGTCGCCGTCGGGACCGGAACGCCGCCCGGCCCGGCTGCGGGTCACGTCCCCGGGCTCCTCGCCCCGGCGCTCGTCGACATCCAGGTGAACGGCCACGGCGACTGCGATTTCGCCACGTCGCCGACCGACGCCATCGTGGCCGCCGCGGACGATCTCGCGGCCCGCGGGGTCGGCGCGATCCTGGTGACGATCTGCAGCGCGCCCCTCACCGAGTACCCCGCCATCCTCGCCCGGGTCGCCGCGGCCCGGGCGGCCCGGCCCGGAATCATCGTCGGAGTGCACCTCGAAGGTCCCTTCCTCGGCGGCGCGCCCGGCGCCCATCCCCCCGAGGTCGTCCGCTCCGTCGACCGCGCGTTCGTCGACGCGATCTGTCGGGACCACGCCGACCTCGTGCGGCTCGTCACGCTCGCCCCCGAAGCCGATCCCGGCCATGACGCCATCCGGGCCTTCACCGGCGTCGGCATCCGGGTTGCGCTCGGCCATACGACTGCCGGATCCGCCGAGAGCCTCGCCGCGGTCGGGGCCGGGGCCACGCTCGCGACGCACCTCTTCAACGGGATGACCCCGCTGCACCACCGTGAGCCCGGACTCGTCGGTGTCGCGCTGACGGATGCCCGCATCGTGCCGACCCTCATCAGCGACCTCGTGCACGTGCATCCGACCGTCGTCGGCCTCGCGCTCGCCGCCCGCCCCGACGCGGTCGTCGTGAGCGACGCCGTGCGTCGGGGCGCCGAACGCCTCCCCGACGGCACGCTGGCCGGATCCGCAATCGATCTGTCCGGGGCGTTGACGCGGATCCTCGCGCTGGGCCTGCCCCCGGCCCGCGCCGTACGGCACGTCACGGGCAACCCGGCCCATGCCCTCGGGCTCCCCGATCGGGGACGGCTCGTCCCGGGAGCCCGGGCCGATCTGGTCGCGATCGACCCACTGACGGCGGCAGTCAGCCCGGTCCACCCCGGATAGGGTCATCGCGATGGAAATCGTCGCCGCACTGTTCGTCGAGCACATCGAGTTCCGGCCCGCACCGGGGCCGTCGACCCGGATCGACATCACGGGTGCCTTCTTCTCGACTGCGGTCGACGCCTACCCGGCCCGGCTCACCCCGCACCTCGTCGTGCTGGTCCGCTCGCCGCTCGGCGCAGACGGTGACGGCACGCTCGAGACGGTGTTCACTGGGGCCGACGGCTCCGAGGTCGCCCGCAACGTGCAGGACTTCACCGTCGAGCCGGGCAAGTTCGGCTACCGGCTCGTCCGGCCCGAACTCGACTTCCCCGGTCCGGGCACGATCGAAGCGCAGTGCCGGATCCGGGGCACGGACTCCGTCGTCACCGTCCCGTTGACGGCGCTGCCGCCAACCGGCTGAGTCCCGTCCGTGGCCGTCGCCTGGTCCTCCCACCCCGATGCGGCGACGGCAACCGGCGAGGTGGCCGGAGCGATCATCGAGGCCCTCGACGGCTCGGCGCCGACGCTCCTGTGGGTCGCCGCGACCCCCGGCTATCTCCCGAGCTTCGCCGACATCGTCTCCGGGCTCCGGGCAGTGCTCCGCCCGGGCCTGACGATCGGCAGCACGGTGCGGGCGGTTCTCGGGCGGGGCTCGGTCGAGCCGTCGGCTCCGGTCGGTGCCCTCGCCGTCGGGGCATACACGACGTCCGGTGCCGATCTCACTCCCCGGCGGATCTCGACCGGATCGAACCCGCCGCCCGAACCGACCGAATGCCGGATTGCCTTCGCAGCCGACGGATCGACGCTCCCGGCCGGGTCCCCGACCGGAACCGTCGTGTTCGCCGCAGCAACGGGCCGCCGGGGCCGCCCGGGCCTCGTCGCCCTGGATGACGAGGTCTCGGCGGTCGGCGTCGTGGCGATCGACATCGGAGCGCTCGCCTCACCCCGGATCGACGTCGTGCCGGCTCTCGTCCCGCTCGGCCCCGAACTGACGGTCACGGACGCTCGGGGCCCGGCCCTCCGCGGGCTCGGAGGCCGGGCCCCGGCCGCACTCGTCGCGACGGCCCTCGGCCTCGAAGGCCCGGTCGGCCCCGACCTCACCGACCGCCTCCTCGTCGGAATCGTCGACGGGCCCGGACCGGAACCGGAGATCGGCGACCTGCAGACCCTCCGGGTGCTCGGCTCCGACCCGGCCTCGGGGACGTTCACCGTCGAGCGGGACATCGCGGTCGGGGACGGAGTCCGCCTGCTCCTGCATGATCCCGGCGCCGCACATCCGGCGATCGCCGCCACAACCTCGAGTACCGATCGGCACACGCTGCTGGCGGCCGGCCCGGATGTCGCCGTCGCCGGATCGGACGACCCGGTCTCCGCGATCACGGCCGCGGGCGCGGCGCCCGGCGTGATCGGTGCCCAGTACTCGGCACTCACCGTGTCCGTGAACGGGACGACGGCCCGGACCCGGCATGCGTTCGTGATGAGCAGCTTCGCGACAGACCGAGAAACCGGCCGTCCGGCCGGCGCCACGTAGTCTGCGGCCGGCGGAAGGGGAGC
>JBJSXF010000158.1:0-5034 GCA_046086225.1 Actinomycetota bacterium
CGCTGCTCATGCACTTCAGCGACATCGGCCCCTACACGCAGTTCGGGTCGTGGGGCGCGCTGGAGACCGCCGAGCAGACGACCAGCCCGAAATACGCGGCCCTCACCGAGTACGCGACCGGCACCACGACCACCACATCGAGCTCGTCGTCGAGCACGACGACCACCACGATCGCCCCTGCCCCCACCGCGCTGCGCTTCGTCTCCGTGAACCCGACCCGGGTGCTCGATTCGCGCGCGGCGTCGACCGTCGGCGACTTCACCACCGCGTGGGGCGCAGGAACGGTGCGCGACGTGCAGGTCGCGGGCCGGGGCGGCGTGCCGGTCGGCGCCGCCGCAGTGGTGCTGAACCTCACCGCGGTCGTCCCCACCGCCGCGAGCGCGGTCACGGTCTGGCCGACCGGTCAGGTGCGGCCGACGGCCTCCGCGCTGCGGCTTACTGCGGGCCGCACGCTGGCCAACGCGGTCACCGTGCCCCTCGGCACCGGCGGCAAGGTGCGCGTCGCCAACGACGCCGGCAGCGTCGATCTCCTCGGCGACGTGGCCGGCTACTTCACGAATACCGGCGCCGGCTACACCGCGCTGACCCCCACACGCATCATCGACAGCCGGGCGGCCACGAAGGTCGGCGGCTACTCGACCCCGTGGGGGTCAGGCACCGCGCGCGAGATCACGATCGCCGGAAAGAACGGCATCCCGAGCGACGCCACAGCCGTGACCCTCACCGTCACCGCCGTCAACCCGACCGCCACGAGCTTCCTCGAGGTGTGGCCCAACGGCCTCACCCGCCCGCTCGCCCTCTCCTCGCTCAACTTCCCGACCGGTCGGGCGACCGCCAACCAGGTGACCGCCAAGCTCGGCACGAGCGGCGCGATCCGGGTGTTCAACCTGGCGGGCACCACCGACGTCACGATCGACGTCACCGGCTACTACCGCACCGGATCCGGCCTCACCTTCACTCCACTGCCGATGGCCCGGATCCTCGACTCGCGCAGCGCGACAACGATCGGCGGCTTCACCACGCCCTGGGGCGCCGGTGCGACCCGCACGGTGCAGATCTCGGGGCGGGGCGGCATCCCGACCGGAGCGGTCGCCGCGACCGGCAATCTCGTCACCGTCGACGCGACCGCGGCGAGCACCCTCCTGGCCTGGCCCGCCGGCGCCGCCCGACCGACGGCGACCACCACCGCGTTCCCGGCGAGCAGCGCCAATGCCGGAGCTTTCACCGTGCGGCTCTCGACCGCAGGGGCGGCCTCGGTCCGCAACGCCGCGGGCAGCACCGACGTGCTCCTCGACGTCACCGGCTACTACCGCTGATCGGGCTCGGCAGGCGCCCCCGGTGGCGTGGTTGACTGCGGCTCGTGACGCGCCTCGGCTACCAGATCCCCAACTTCGACTACCCCGGCGTCGCCAAAGGCGACATCTTCCGGGTGACCGCCGAATCGGCGAAAGCCGCCGAGGAGGGCGGCTTCGACACGGTGCTGGTAATGGACCACTTCTACCAGCTGCCCGGCCTCGGGGCGCCCGACAACTCGATGCTCGAGTGCTACACGCTGCTCGCCGCACTGGCCCAACACACGACGAAGGTGCGGCTCGGCGCGCTCGTCACCGGCAACACGTACCGCAACCCGGCGATTCTCGCCAAGTGTCTCACCACCCTCGACCACGTGTCGGGCGGCCGGGCCCAGCTCGGTATCGGCACCGGCTGGTTCGAGCTCGAGCACGACGCGTTCGGCATCGAGTTCGGCACATTCACCGACCGCTTCGCCAAGTTGGAGGAGGCCCTGCAGATCATCCTTCCGATGCTGCGGGGCGAGCGCCCGTCGTTCGCGGGCGAGCACTACACCGCGAAGGACGCCATCAACGAGCCCGCGCCGCTCTCCACCATCCCGGTGATGATCGGCGGCAGCGGCGAGCGCAAGACCCTGCGGATGGTCGCCCAGTACGCCGACCTCGGCAACCTCACCTGCGGTCCCGACGAGGTGCCCCGCAAGGTCGAGGCGCTCGCCGGTCACTGCGAGCGGCTGGGCCGCGACCGCTCGGAGATCACGCTCTCGTGGAACCGGGCCGTGTGCATCGGGGAGACGACCGCCGAGGCCGAGGCCGACCGCGACGCGTTCCTCGCGACGCGCGGGCTCGACTACGGGAACCTGCCCGAAGAGATCCAGGCCATCATCGACTCGGCCCTCGTGATCGGCGATGTCGACACGATCGGCGAGACCTTCACCGAGTGGAAGGCGCTCGGCGTCGACGGCTTCACCGTGAGCATGCCCGCCCAGGGCCACACACCCGAGAAGGTGCGGCTCCTCGGCCGGGTTCTCGGCGCGATCTGAGCCCGCCCGGTCGGTGTGCCACTATCGTCGTTCCCAACCGATTTGGGTGGCCCGACACCGTCTTCAGGAGGAGTTCCCATGCGCGTCCGTACCGGTCTGATCCTCATCTGCGCCCTCGCCGCCCTCGCCGCCGTCGGCTGCAGCTCGAAGGACTCCAACTCTTCGGACTCGACGACGACCACCACTGCGGCCGAGACACCCACCACGGAGGGCCCCATCGGCGGCAACGTGCTGCCCCCGGTCGTGCTCTCACCCGAGGAGACCTCGGCGACCGTGAAGGTAGAAACCGTCGTGACCTTCGACATGGGCGACCCCGGCGCAGGCGAGTTCGTGGCCGTCAGCTCCGACCCTGCCGTGTTCGACGTCACGGGCCCCGGGCGCACCGAGGCCGGCGCGACCTACAACGCAGCAGGCAAGGCCACAGCCCCGGGCGAGGCGACGGTCACCGTGTCGTACCGCGGCTCGGCCAACGGCGTCGGCACCCCGACCACCTTCACGATCACGGTCGAAGCGGCCGGCTGATCACCGGCGCCGGAGCGTCACCGGCTCCGACGCGGAATCCGAGCAGCACACAGCAGCCTCGGCGAGCTCGGCCTGCCCACGCGCCTCGGCGAGCTCGGCCGTCCCCATCGAGTCGGCGTCGGCGGTCTTCACGTACCACTCCCACCGCGTGCCGTCGGGGTCGGTGACCCAGGTCTCGACCTTCTCGGCGAAGCAGCACACGGTCTCGTCGACGCCCGTCGTCGCGAGCCCGGCGCCGGCGAGCCGGGCCTCGGCCGCGCCGACCTCGGTCGCGGTCTCGACCTCCACTCCCAGGTGGTTGATCGTGCCGCCCTGCGGCCCTGCGAACAGCACGAGCTTGAGCGGGGGGTCGGCGACCACGAAGTTGGCGTAGCCCGGCTCGCGCTTGGCCGGACCGACCCCGAGCATGCGGGAGTAGAAGTCGACGGCGGCGTCGAGGTCGGTGACGTCGAGTGCGAGCTGGATGCGAGCCACGGCGGTCTCCCCGGTCGGATGAAGCACCTCCACGGTACCGACGGTGTCGGGCCCACCGGTCGGCGACCCCTACCGTTCGGGTGTGGCCGCCGACGACCCCTGCGCCCCCATCGCGCCCATCCCGGTCTCGGAGGTCGCCCGCTTCGACGCCGAGGCCGATGTCGTGGTGGTCGGACTCGGCTGCGCCGGGGCCTGCGCCGCGACCGAAGCAGCCGAGGCCGGAGCCGACGTGCTCGTGCTCGAGGCGGCCACCGCGGGCGGCGGCACCTCGGCCAACTCGGGGGGCCTCATCTACCTCGGAGGCGGCACACCCGTGCAGGAGGCGTGCGGCTTCGCCGACGACGCCGACAACATGGCCCGCTTCCTCACCGCCGCCTGCGGACCCGGGGTCGACCCGGCCAAGGTCACCGACTACTGCGCCGACAGCGTGGGCCACTTCCACTGGCTCGTCGACCACGGTGTGCCGTTCGATGCGTCCTACCACCCCGAGCACGACCGCGAGCCGCCCGACACGTCGGGTCTCGTCTACAGCGGCGGTGAGGACGCCTGGCCGTTCACCGACGTCGCGACGCCGGCCCCGCGCGGTCATCACCCGGCCCACCCCGACAGCGCAGGCGGGTTCCTCATGCAGCGCCTCCTCGCCGCGGTCGACCGCAGCGGCGCCCGGATCGCGCCCGAGGCGAATGCACGGCGGCTCGTCACCGACAGCGAGGCCGTCGTCGGGATCGAGGCGACGATCGACGGCGAGCGCCGGGTGATCCGGGCCCGCCGGGGCGTGGTGCTCACCGCAGGCGGGTTCACCTTCAACCGGGCGATGGTCGAGCAGCACTGTCCGGCCGTGCTGCGCTGCAACTTCCCGATCGGCACCGAGCACGACGACGGCCGGGCCATCCGCATGGGTCTGGGCGTGGGCGCGACGGTCACCGCGATGGACCGCATCGAGGTCGGTATCCCGCTCACCCCACCTCGCACGACACTGCGGGGGATCATCGTGAACGGCCGGGGCGAGCGGTTCATGAACGAGGACACCTACGCCGGTCGGCTCGGCCAGGAGTTCCTGCTGCGCCAGGACGGTCGGGTCTTCTTCGTACACAGCGACGAGACCTTCGCGGTCAACATCGTCGGCTACAAACCCCGCTGGGTCGCCGAGACCGCCGCCGAGCTCGAGGCCGGGATCGGATTCCCCCCGGGATCGCTGCAGGCAACCCTCGACCACTACAACGCGCACGCGGCTCGTGGCGAGGACCCCGACCACCACAAGGCCGCCGACCTCGTGGTGCCGCTCGAGCCGCCCTACGGCGTCGTCGATCTCGGCGTCGACCGGGCCTACTTCGCGACCTTCACCCTCGGCGGGCTCGACACCACGCCCGACGGCGAGGCCGCTCCCGGGCTGTACGCAGCCGGGCGCACGACGGCCGGCATCGCCCGGGGCGGGTACGTGAGCGGCATCTCGCTCGGCGACGGCACATACTTCGGGCGGCGCGCCGGACGGTCCGCGGCCCGGCGCATCCTCACCTGACCCACCGGACCGAACCTCGCCGGGCCGCACTCGGCCCGACCGCATCCCGAACCAACCGGAGGACACCCACCATGGCCGGCACCGTCGCTCGCCGCAGCGCCATCATCATCGGCCTCGGCCTCATCGTCGGCATCGCGCTCGCCATCGCCGGCGTCGGCGACTCCGACACCCCGGCCTCGGCCCCGAC
>JBJSXF010000159.1:0-9058 GCA_046086225.1 Actinomycetota bacterium
CGCCACCTCGGCGAGGGTCGCGACCGCGCCGCCCTGGAGCGCGCCCATCGAGTTGCGCACCCAGTCGGTCACCGGTGCCTCGACGCTGCCCGGCGCGGCATCGATGATGCGCACACCGATCGCATCGACGAGCGTTCCGTCGAGTCCCGAATCGGGGAGCGCCATCGTCGTGACCTCGTCGGCCGGGGCGGCCGGCATCACCGGGTTGGAATCGCGGCGGGGGAGCACCGCGAAGGTCATCGTGGCGATACCGAGTCCGGTGCCGACGGCCCGGAGCAGATCGACCTCCATCACCACGGTGGTGCGCCCCGTGCGCAGCACGCGGCCGTGGGCCTCGATGCGGTCGCCGGGCTCGCGGGTGTCACCGAGGTGCACGGTGAGATCGGCGGTGGCGAACCAGTCGGGCGCCGCGGCGGTCGCGGCCAGCCCGCCGCCGAGCACATCGACGAGGGTGGCGATCGCGCCCATGCGCACCAGCCCGCGGCCGGCATCGGTGCGGATCCCGGGGACGACCGGCAGCCAGACCCGACGGCTGTGGCCGTCGGCACCCGGCGCGAACGACAGGCAGAGGTCGCGCAGGAGGTGGCGGGCGGGCGGGTACACCTCAGGCACGGGAGAGCTCCACGTCGTCACCGTCGATACACGCCACGAGCGCCTCGACCTCGCCCTTCGGGTCTACTCGGCCGCGCTCGTTGCGTTTGAACGCCCGGCCGGTGCCGTCGAACGACCATCCGTGGTTCGGGCACACGAGCTCGCCGTCGACGACGGGTGCACCGGCCAGGTCGGCGTCGAGGTGGGGGCAGCGGCGAGGCGCGCTGCGCACCGCGCCCGTCGTGTCGCACCACACGACGAAGGCGGCCCCGGCGACCGTGACGGCGCCGGCGATGTCGCGGCGGACGGCCCGGTGGGCGATGCGCACCGGCCGGTCAGTTGACACCCGGGTCCTCGGGATGGTGGGCGAACATCGCGATCGGCGCGGCCTGGCGGCGCAGCACGGACCGCCACAGCTCCGTCGGCACCTCGCAGAACGCGTCGTCGTCGCAGCGGTCGACCACGAACCAGGCGTTCCGCTCGAGTTCCGACTCGAGCTGTCCGGCGGCCCAGCCCGAGTAGCCGGCGAAGACCCGGACGCATTCGATCGTCCCGGTGAGATCGAACGGGTCGATGGTCAGATCGACCGTGCCGAGGTCGCCGAGGATCGGGACGAAGCCGTCGGGGTCGGCACCGGTGCGGCTCCGGGCGAGGCCGATGACGGCCTCCGGTGCCACCGGCCCGCCCCGGAACACGACGGCGGGCTCGCCCGCGAGCGGGCGCCATTCGGGGGTGACGTCCTCGAGTGGTGTCGGACCGGGTCGGTTGATCACCACGCCGAGCGCCCCGTCGTCGTGGTGCTCGAGGACGAGTACGACGGTGCGATCGAAGTTGGGATCCTCGAGCGGTGGCGTGGCGACGAGCAGTCGCCCCCTGAGCGATCCGGTCGGACGGTCCACGTCCCGATCGTAGGCTTCGGGGGGTGAGTGTTCCCGGGGCCCTGCTCGACGAGTTCCGGTCGGTGGTCGGGGTTCGGCACGTCGTCACCGATCCCGATCTCCTCGCCGGACGGGTCGTCGACTGGACCGGCCGGTTCCGCGGCGCGACTCCGGCGCTCGTGCGGCCGGGCTCGGTCGACGAGGTCGCCGCGGTGCTGCGCGCGTGCTCGGCGGCGGGCTGCGCGGTGGTGCCCCAGGGCGGCAACACGGGGCTGGTGGGGGGTGGCGTGCCGCGTGACGGCGCGGTGCTCCTCGATCTCCGCCGCCTCGACGCGCTCGCGCCCGTCGACGTCCGGGCCGGGCAGGTGACCGCCCAGGCCGGGGTGACGATCGAACGCCTGCGGGATCACGCCGAAGCCGCGGGCTGGGCGTACGGCGTCGACCTCGCCTCGCGTTCTGCGGCCACGGTGGGCGGGACGATCGCCACCAACGCCGGTGGCATCCACGTGCTGCGCTACGGACCGACCCGACGGCAGGTCCTGGGGGTCGAGGCGGTGCTCGCCGACGGCCGGGTGATCCGTCGGCTCGAAGGTCTGGAGAAGGACAACACCGGCTACGACCTGGCCGGGCTGTGCTGCGGGAGCGAGGGCACCCTCGCGGTCGTCACGGCCGCCCGGCTCCGGCTCGTGCCGCGACCGGCGGCCACGGTCGTGGCCCTGCTCGCCTTCGCCGGCATCGAGGCCGCGCTCGACGCGGTCGGCACCCTGCGGCGCGACCTCGGCTCGGTCGACGCGATCGAGCTCTTCCTCGCGTCGGGCCTCGATCTCGTCTGTCGGCGGCTCGACCTCGCCCCGCCGTTCCCGGATCGGCACGCGGCGTACGTCCTCGTCGAGGCGGCGGGTCCGACCGATCCGACCGATGCGCTCGCGGCGGTGGTTGCCGGGATCGCGGGCGTGGCCGATGCCGCGGTGGCCGAGGATGCCGCAGCGGCCCGGCGGCTCTGGCGCTACCGCGAGGCGCACACCGAGGCGATCAACCTGGAGGGGGCGCCGCACAAGCTCGACGTCGCCCTCCCCGCCGATCGCCTCCCCGAGTTCGTGGCGGGCATCAGCGAGCGGGTGCAGGCCGTGGTCCCGTCGGCCGCGGTCTGGTTGTTCGGCCATGCAGCCGACGGCAATGTGCACGTGAACGTCACCGGGGTCGCGCCCGACGACGATCGGGTCGACGCCACCGTGTTCGGCTACGTCGCCGAGCTGCGGGGCTCGATCAGCGCCGAGCACGGCATCGGAGTGGCGAAGCGGCCCTACCTCGACCTCGTCCGGAGTCCCGAGGAGATCGCGGTCTTCCGGGCGATCAAGGAGGCGCTCGACCCGCTCGGGATCCTCAACCCCGGCGTGCTCGTGGCCCCGGAGTCGGCCCCGACGGTGGCGGCCGATGGTCCGGCGCGAGAATCCCCCGATCCGGACTGACCGGCGGAGGAGGATCAGGGTGCGACGGACGGGCCGGCTCGTGATCACGGTCGTGCTCGTCGCGGCGACGGTCGGGTCGACCGTCGGCTCGGGGCCCGCAGCGTCCGCCCCGGTCGGCGTGTCGCCGGCTTCGGTCGCCCGCGCCGCCGGGGCCGCCGGCCCGTATGGGGCCCGCGCGCCGGAGCTGGATCGCGACCACGTCATCGTGCGCCTGCGCGGGGCGGGGGCGCCGGTCGCTCGTCGGTTCGCAGCGGTGGGCGTCCGGCGGGCCACCCCGGTCGCGGGCACCGACTGGACCGCGCTCGAGACCGCCGGCCGGGCCGAGGCGGTGCGGGCCCGCCTGGCCGGCGATCCCGCCGTGCTCGAGGTCCGGCCGTCGTACGTGCGGCGGGCGTCGACGATCCCCGACGATCCGCAGTGGCCGACCGGTCAGCGCCCGGCCCTCTCCCCGCTGCGCATGGACCGGGCGTGGGATCGCGCCCGCGGGGCCGGAGTGGTGGTGGCCGTGCTCGACTCGGGGGTCGACTTCGACCACCCCGACCTGCGGGGCCGCATCATCACGCCCGGCCTGAACCTGCTCGGTCCGGGCGGGGCGCGTGACGATCGGGGTCACGGCACGATGGTCGCCGGGATCATCGCCGCGAACCGCGACAACGGACGCGGGATCGCGGGCATTGCGCCCGAGGCGCGCATCCTGCCGGTGAAGGTGCTCGACCGCACGGGTGCGGGCAACGACGTCGACATCGCGACCGGCATCGCCTGGGCGGTCGATCGCGGCGCCGACATCATCAACTTGTCGCTCGGCGGTCCCGGTGACAGCCCGCTGCTCGCCGCGGCCGTGGCCAACGCCCGGGCCAAGGGTGTGGTGGTCGTCGCCGCGGCCGGGAACGGCGGGCAGGCCCTCGTCGAGGTCCCGGCGGCGATTCCGGGAGTGATCGCGGTGTCGGCCACGGGCAACGCCGGCGGGTTGGCGGCCTTCTCGAGTTACGGCCCCGAGATCGCGGTCGCCGCACCGGGGGTGCGGATCACCTCGACCGACCTCGGTCGTCCGACGGGCGCCGACGCCTACGCGATCGAGTCGGGCACCTCGTTCGCGGCGCCGATCGTGGCCGGGGTGGCCGCGTTGGTGTGGGGGCGTTCCCCGGGGCTGACCGCCGAGGCGGTGGCCGCCCGGATCCGCAACACGGCACGCGACCGCGGACCCGCCGGGGTCGACGACGCGTACGGGCACGGCGTGATCGACCCCCTCGCCGCGCTCGGTGGACCGCGGGCCGCGACTCGCGCCGTGTTCCGCACCTTCCCCGATGCCGACGCGGGCGATCTGCCGGCGACAGCGCTCGCCATCGGCGTCGGTATCCCCCACGCTGCGCTCATCTCACCCGAGACCGACGAGGACTGGTACCGCATCGCGCTCGCACCCGGCCGCTACCGGATCACGCTCCCGGCGCCGTCCGGCGCACTCGAGCGCGACATGGATCCGATCGTCGAGCTCTACGGCCCAGCGCTGCGGTTCCTCGCGACCCAGGAGTTCGGGGGCGGGACGTTGGCGTTCCGCATCACGACGAGCGGTCTGTACGCGCTCCGCATCCGGAACCGGAACGCGAGCACCGCCCCGTACACCGTGACGGTGGCGCACGTCACCGGGATGGCCCTGTTCGAGGGGTCGGTGCCGTTCGCGTTCCCGTCCGACGTCGGCTCGGTCGGCATCGCCGACGTGACGGGGGACGGCCGAGCCGATGCGATCGGGCTCGCGGGGGCCGACGCCGATGAGCCCGACACGCTCGTCGTGGCGCCGCAGTCGAACCGCCGGACGTTCGCGCCGCTCGACGTCTACGCGACGCCGAGCGGGGCCGTCGGCTCGAGCCTGGTCGTCGGTGACGCGACCGGTGACGGCAAGGCCGACGTCGTGTTCGCGGCGACGGCCGGGATCGTCCTCGTCACCCAGGGTGCGTCCGGCCTCAACGGTCAGCGCATCCTCGGGTTCGACGGCTACGAGCACTTCGCCATCGCCGATGTCGACGGCGATGGCCGTTCCGATCTCGTCGCCGCCGGTCCGGCCGGGCTACGGGCGTTCTGGGGTGCACCCGCGAACCCGTTCGGGGTGAGCACCGTCGTCTCGGCGGTGCCGACCTCGGCGGTGGCCGCGGCGGCGGGTCGGGTCGCGGCCGTGCGCACCGGCGGAGTGGCCTTCTTCCGGGCGACGGGGCGGACGTTCGCGTCGACGACCGTTGTGCTCTCCGCCGTCCGGTCCGTGGCGTTCGATCCGGTCGGGGGTGATCTGGTGGTGGCACGGGCGTCGTCGCCCGTCGCTTCGGCGCGCGTGCTGCGCCCGTCCGCAGGTCCGGTCCCGACCCTGAGCACCGTGCGCGTGCTCACCCTCGGTGCGACCGATCCCGGTCCGGTGGTCGTGGCCGACGTCGACGGCGGAGGCTCCGATGTGGTCACCCTGCACCGGGCGACGGGGGAGATCGGCGTCATCGACCTCGGCGGCGGCTCTGCGGCCCGGCAGTTCCCGGTCGATCCGACCGGCGGCTCGGAGTACGGGCCCCGGGCGCTCGCGATCGGTGACCTCGACGGCGACGGCCTGCGCGACGCGTTGGTCGCGACCGGCATCGGTATGCGGCTCGCGGCGCACCGACTCGACGCGCTCCCGCGCGTCTACGGCGGCACGCTCGTGACGGCGGTCGAACCCGTCGCCCGGCGGGTGGGGGTGGCGGCGACCGTGCGCCCGCGGGTGGCACTCTCGGCCGACGCCACCAATGCGGCGACGACGGTTCGTCTCGTGGGGCGCCACGGCGCAGTGCTCCCGGCGGCGGTCGTCGGGCTCGGCACCGATCGGCTCTCGCTCGTCCCGGCGGTCCCGCTCGTCCGGGGGGCCTACGCCGTGCGGATCACGGGTCTCGTCGGGGTCGGTGGCGACCGGGTCGACCATCTCGTCGTGCCGTTCTTCGTCGGGGTCGGGCCCGATCAGCGGGCGCCGACGGCCGGGTTCGCCTCGCGACCCTCGGGCACCGTGGCGTCCGGGCCCCGGGTCGTGCGCTTCGCGTCACCCGACCTCACCGCGACGTTCGCGTGCAGCATCGACAACCGGCCCTACGTCGGGTGCCGTTCGCCGCTCGCGGTGCCGCCGGGACCCGGTCGGCACTCGGTGTGGGTGTTCGCCCGTGACCCGGCGGGCAACGAGAGCAGCGCGATCGCCGCGAGCTGGCGGACGGTGGCGCGCTGACCGATGTCGCGGCTCAGGCCTCGACCCGGCGGACGATGATCACGGGGGTGAGCTCGTCGCCCTGACCCATCGGGTTGTCGAGGAGCACCTCGCGCACCACGGGATCACCGACGGGGAATCCCGGGCTCGTGCCGAGGACCTCGACGTTGATGTTGTTGGCGTCGACGACCGCGACGGGCACACCGACGAAGCCGGCGATCTCGGCTGCGGCTGCAGCCGGGTCGGACGGCCCGAGCATGGCGAACTCGTCGAAGGGCTTCACGGTGGCCGGGCTGAATCCGTCGATCTCGGAGATCCGGTGCCCGGCGATCCGGTAGAAGTCGCCGCGGCGCCGCAGGAGCAGGCGGCTCAGGCCGCCGAGGACCATGGCGAGGAACATCCGTACGGAGCCGGCCTGCATGATCGCGACCTGCATCTTGCGCGGGTCGGAGTAGCCGACGTCGTCGGAGTGCTTGGTGACGCCCCGCACCAGCAGGCGGGCGAGCAGACCGGGGCGCACCACGGAGTGATGGATGACCCGGCCCTGGGAGATGGTCACGAACTTCTCGGAGACCGCGAGCCAGTCACCCGCCCGGAGCTCCGGCTCGACGTAGCGAGCGAAGACGGGAGCGAGCGGCTCCTTGATGTGGATGAGGTGCGTGCGCACCGCAATGCGCTCGTACCCGGCCCCGTCGGCCCGGCGCACGCTCACGCGGCCACCGACCGGTCGATGTAGCGCCGCATCCAGAGCTCGGTGACGAGCACCCGCCAGAAGATCAGGCCGTCACCCGGTCGGCCGGCGAGGTGGTCGTCCCAGGCGGCGAGGAGCGCATCGGTGTCGTAGAGATCACGGCCGGCGAGCTCGGGTGACGCGAACACCGCCCGGATCTCGCCGGCCCGACGGTGCATCCACGCGATGTCGGGGTTGATGAACCCGATCTTGGAACGGCGCAGACGGTTCTGCTCGGGCATGCGGCCCCGCATGGCGTTGCGGTAGACGGCTCGGTTCCAGCCGCCCTTGATCTTCTGGTCGATGGGCAGCGAGAAGATGTGCTCCACGAGCTCGTGGTCGAGGAACGGCACCCGGGCCTCGATCGAGAAGGCCATCGAGTTCTTGTCCTCGTAGCGCAAGAGGTCGGGAGTCGAGGTGCGCATGACGTCGGCCGCGAGCCGGGCGTTGAGGTTGCGCTCGGCCTCGTAGGCGGGCGCCGTGCCGGTCGGGCCAGGACGCACGAAGTCGCGGGCGGTGAACGGGGCTCGCCGTCCGGTGAGGCGGGCCGGGAGCCGGCCCCGCAGCAGTTCACCGAGGTAGGGCCGGTAGAGGTCACGGCCGGCGAGCAGCTCGCGGAAGGCGGCGAGGTAGTGCCGGTCGGCGAGCGCCGAGGTCAGGTAGGCGCGGAAATAGGGGATGTACCCGGCGAGGAGCTCGTCGCCGCCGTTGCCGCTCAGCATCACCTTCACGTGCTGCGCGGCGAGCCGGTAGACGCAGTAGTAGGCGTAGGGCGCGGAGGCGATGGTCGGCTCCTCCTGGAACCACACCCACTCGTCGATCTCGGCCCAGAACTCGTCGGGGTCGGGGTACGCGTAGTGGGGGATGCTGCCCACGGCCCGCTCGACGACGTGGATGAACGTGCTCTCGTCGATGGTCTGACCCGGGTGCAGTGCGCTGAACGTGAACAGGCCGTCGGTGTGGAGGTCGTGGCCGGCGTCCCGGAGCCGGGCGATGGTGGTGACCACACCGGTGGAGTCGAGTCCGCCCGAGAGGGGCACGCCGACGGGAACGTCGGCCATGAGGTGCCGGGTGACGACCCGGTCCCAGACCTCGGCGAAGGCCTCGGCGTACTCGTCGTCGGAACGCGACGACGCGAACTCGAGGTTCACCTCGGGATCCCAGTAGCGGTCGATCCGCACGATGCCGTCGGGGCGCACGAGCATGGTGTGGCCGGGCAGCAGGCGCTTGATGCCGGCGAAGAAGGTCGGCTCGCCGTCGTCGTGCAGCCGGTGGAGGAGGAATCGCCGCACGACGTCGTCGTCGGGGCGCCGGACGACGCTCGGGTCCTGGAAGAGCGCCTTCAGCTCCGAGGCGAACGCGAACCGGCCCGGCCGGTCGACGTAGTAGAGCGGCTTGATCCCGAGCCGGTCGCGGGCGATGAAGCACTCGGCGGTGCGGGCGTCGGTGATCGCGAAGGCGAACATCCCGGCGAGGTGGTCGACGACCCGCGGCCCCCACTCCTCGTAGCCCCGGAGGATGACCTCGGTATCGGAGTGGTCGGTGACGAAGCGGTGGCCCCGGTGCTCGAGCTCACGGCGGAGCTCGGGGGCGTTGTAGATCTCGCCGTTGTGGACGAGGGCGAGGTTGCGGTCGGCGCTGTAGAGGGGCTGGTCGCCGGTGGCGAGGTCGACGATGGCGAGGCGCCGCATGCCGATCGAGAAGTGCGGTCCGGCCTGCACGCCCTGGCCGTCGGGGCCCCGGTGCACGATCGACGCGAGCATGCGCTCGAGGAGGTCGGGGTCGGAACCGACGAAGCCCGCGATACCGCACACGCCGGGTGAGCCTATGGGCGGGGGCCGCGCCTACGATGCCGTTCTCATGAGGTTGACTTGGCCCGATGCGACGCTGCCCGACGAGGTCCGCGCCGGACTCGTCGGTCCCGGCGCTCCGTTCGAGGTGGTCACCGAGCCGGTGCTCGGCGTGCCGATGCAGGTCTTCTCCGGCCGGCCGCGCAGCCTCGTCGAGCTGCTGCTGACTGCTGCGGAGCGGCACGGCGAACGCGACTACCTGGTGTTCCCCGAGCGCACGGTCGCCTACGGCGCGATGCCCGCCGCGGCCGCGGCGGTCGCCCGGGTGCTGGCCGATCGCTACGGCGTCGCGAAGGGTGACCGCGTGGCGAGATCGGAAGAGCACACGTCTGAAC
>JBJSXF010000160.1:0-10013 GCA_046086225.1 Actinomycetota bacterium
CCGGTGTCCGCCGGCACGCGCCGACGCCACCACGCCCATGCGGCGTAGGCGACTGCGCCCGCCGCGCCGCCCCACAGCAGTCTCTTTCCCGTTCGGCCCACGGTGCGATCCTCGCGCGGTTCCGGTCGTCGGGTTCAGTCCGGCGGGGCGGGGGCCGTCGGCTCGCTCCGACGCGGGAGCTGGGATCCGCTCACCGAGCGCGAGCCCATGAGGATCTGGGCGACCGCGACGGCGAGGAGCGCGGGGACGACGTAGCCGGCGCGTCCGGTCCGTTCGGCCACGAACACCACTGCGGCGATGGGGGTGCGATACCCGGCGCCGAGGAACGCGGCGGCGCCGATGACCGGCAGCAGCATGGTGTCGCTCCCGACGAGCTCGGCGATCGCCGCGCCGAGCACCCAGCCCTCGACGAAGAGGGGGATGAACACTCCGCCGACGCCGCCCGCGGCGAGCGTGCAGGTGGTGGCGGCGGCCCGGAGCGCGAGCAGCGCGACGAGGAGCGCCACCGACCGTTCGGCGGTCTCGGTCCATTCGATGGCGGCGAGCCCCGAGCCGAGCGTGAGCGGTTCGCCGAACGCGGCGTGGGCCAGGGTGCCGAGCCCCACGAGGGCGGTGCCCGCCACGGCGATCCGCACGGTGGCCGGGAAGCGCTCCGGCAGGTGCTTGGCAGCCCGGACGGCGGCCGCGAATCCGCGGGCGCCGATCCCGGCGACGAGGCCCACGATGAGCGCGCCGACGAGCGTGCGGGCGTCGAGCGCGGGTACCCCGGCGGCCGGCACGATCCGTTCGGTGCCGTGGAAGGCGACGTACACGAGGTACGACGATGCGGCCGCGACGACGGCGGGTCCGACCGCATGGGCGGCGGTGTCCTCCTGGTAGGGCACCTCGAGCGCGAAGACAGCCCCGGTGGCGGGCGCCTTGAAGATCGCGGCGACCCCGGCGGCGGCCCCGGCGACGAGGAGGGTGCGCTCCTCGCCGGCGGCGACGAGGCGGGGGAAGCGGCGACGCACGAACGAGCCGATGGCCGCCCCGAGGTAGATCGACGGTCCCTCGAATCCGAGCGAGCCGCCGAGCCCCAGGGTCGCGGTCGCGGCCGCCATGCGCCCACCGACCGGCCCGGCGGGCAGGTCGCCTCCGGTCCGGTGATATGCGTCCAGATATGCGTCGGCGGTCGCACCGGACGCGCCCCGAGCCAGGAACCGCAGTGCGAGGGTGGCGAGGACGATCCCGGCGACCGGCGTGACGACGGCGAGTGGCGTGGCGCGGCTCACCGTCCATTCGAGCAGCCAGTTGCCGGCGACTTGCTCGAACCCGGAGACGGCCAGTCCGGTCAGGGCCCCGGTCAACGCAGCGAGGGCGAGCATCCGGTGCGGGCCCGTCCTCGGCTGGATCCGCTTCGCCACGAGCGGAGGCTACGAGGTGATCGCGACCGGCAATTGACTTGCCGACCTGCGCCCGCTCTGCGAGAATCCTTGGCGATGCGTCAGGCCCCGGTGACCCGAACCCGACTGGGACTCCTCCTTACGTAGGCGCGGGCGCACATAGGTGCCCGCGCTTCCGCCCTCCGAGCCATCCGGCCGGGGGGCTTTTCGTTTCCCGAGCGCTGGAGAGCGATCGCCATGGACACGGTGAAGATCTTCGATACGACCCTGCGGGACGGGGAGCAGTCGCCGGGCATCTCGCTCGACGTCGCCGAGAAGCTCGAGATCGCCGAGCAGCTCGCCCGCCTGGGCGTCGACATCATCGAGGCCGGGTTCCCGATCGCGTCCGACGGTGACTTCGAGGCTGTGGAGGCCATCGCCCGGGGCGTACGGGGTCCGACCATCGCCGGGTTGTCGCGCACGGGCTTCAAGGACATCGACCGGGCGTGGGAGGCGGTCCGTCACGCCGACAAGCCGCGCATCCACGTGTTCATCGCGACGTCGAAGATCCACATGGAGAAGAAGCTCCAGATGACCCCGGATCAGGTGAAGGCCGAGGCCGCGGCGGGTGTGGCCCGGGCCCGGGGCTACACCGCCGACGTCGAGTTCTCCCCGGAGGACGGCTACCGGTCCGATCCCGACTTCATGTGCGAGGTCTGCCAGATCGCGGTCGACAACGGGGCGACCACCCTGAACATCCCCGACACGGTCGGGTACGCAGTGCCGGCCGACTACGGGAAGCTGATCGCCTACGTGCTCGAGCAGGTGACGGGCGACTACGTCGTGTCGACCCACTGTCACGATGACCTCGGGCTGGCCGTGGCCAACTCGCTGGCCGGGGTGGCGGCCGGGGCCCGGCAGGTCGAATGTGCGATCAACGGGCTCGGCGAGCGGGCGGGTAACGCCGCGCTCGAGGAGGTCGTGATGGCCATTCGCACCCGGAGCGACTTCTTCACGGGGCTGGACGTCAACGTGCGGACGGCCGAGCTGGCCCGCACCTCACGGCTCGTGTCCCGGCTGACGGGATACCACGTGCAGTACAACAAGGCGGTCGTCGGCCGGAACGCCTTCGCTCACGAATCGGGCATCCACCAGCACGGAGTGCTCGCCGACCGTGAGACCTACGAGATCATCGATGCCGCGGCGGTCGGGCAGGAGGCGGCCCAGATCGTCTTGGGCAAGCACTCGGGGCGGCACGCCTTCGCCGACACGCTGCGCAAGATGGGGCTCGACGTGCAGGGCGATGCCCTCAACGCGGCCTTCGTGCGGTTCAAGGAGCTGGCCGACAAGAAGGTCGAGGTCACCGAGGCCGATCTGGAGGTGATCGTCGCCGAGGAGCTCGGCACCGAGGTGTCGCACCGGTACGTGCTCGCCGAGATCGAGCTGCACGGCGGCACGACGACCAAGCCGTCGGCCCGGGTCGTGGTCGAGGACGGCGCCGAGCGCCACGAGGTGCTCGGCGCCGGCGGCGGCATGATCGACGCCGCGGTCGACGCGATCTCCCAGGCGACGGGGGTGCGGGCCCGGCTGCGTGACTTCGTCGTGTCGTCGGTCAGTGGCGGTGCCGATGCGCTCGGTGCGGTGACCGTCACGGTCGAGACCGAGAGCGGGCGCAAGATCGCGGGGCGGGGGGTGGCGACCGATGTCGTGGAGGCATCGGCCCGGGCCTACCTCAACGCGGTGAACAAGATCGTCCGCTTGCGCGAGCGGGGTGACGACGCCCGGGACGTGACCGTCGGGCCCTGAGCCCGACGGTCGGGGGCGGCGCGGTCCGGAGGCTCAGGCGTCGACGCGCGGGAGCCAGTCGGGTCGCCCGGCCTCGTAGTCGGCGATGGCGGCGTCGTGCTGCATCGACAGCCCGATGTCGTCGAGTCCGTGCACGAGCCGGTGGGCGTGGTGCTCATCGAGGAAGAAGGGCTCCTGCATCGAGATCGCGGGCACCCGCACCTCGAGGTCGGTGACGTCGACCACGATCTCGATCGTCGGGTCGGACTCGACGGCAGCCATGATCCGCTCGACCTCTTCGGGGCCGAGGGTCACCGGCACGAGGCCGATCTTCAGGCAGTTGTTCCGGAAGATGTCGGCGAACCGTGACGAGATGATTGCCTTGAATCCGTAGTCCTCGAGCGCCCACGGCGCGTGCTCACGCGATGAGCCCGTCCCGAAGTTCGGTCCGGCGACGAGGATGCCGGCTCCCGCGTACCGGGGCTGGTTCAGCACGAAGTCGGGGTCCTTGCGCCACTCGGAGAACAGCCCGGCGCCGAAGCCGGTGCGCTCGATGCGCTTCAGCCATTCGGCCGGGATGATCTGGTCGGTGTCGACGTCGGAGCGCCGCAGGGGGACGGCACGTTCGGTGATGACGGTGACGGGTTCCATGTCGGCTCCTGCTCAGTCGAGATCGGCCGGGGTGGCGAAGTGCCCGGCGATGGCGGTGGCGGCGGCGACGGCGGGGGAGACGAGGTGCGTGCGGCCGCCCTTGCCCTGCCGGCCTTCGAAGTTGCGGTTCGAGGTCGATGCGCTCCGCTCGCCGGGGGCGAGCTTGTCGGGGTTCATGGCCAGGCACATCGAGCAGCCCGGCTCGCGCCAGTCGAAGCCGGCGGCCCGGAACACGGCGTCGAGTCCTTCGGCTTCGGCCTGAGCCTTCACCGCGGCCGAGCCGGGCACGACGAGCGTGCGGACGCCGTCGCGCACTCGGCGGCCCCGGGCGACTTCGGCCGCGGCCCGGAGGTCCTCGATCCGTGAGTTGGTGCACGACCCGATGAACACGGTGTCGACCCGCACGGCGCGCATCGGCGTTCCGGCCGTGAGCCCCATGTAGGTGAGGGCCCGGGCGGCTGAGTCGCGAGCCGAGGGGTCGGCGAAGTCGTCGGGCGAGGGCACGACGTCGTCGATCGGGATCGTCTGAGCGGGGTTCGTGCCCCAGGAGACGTGCGGCACGAGCGTGGTGGCGTCGATCACGACCTCCTTGTCGAAGGTCGCGCCCTCGTCGGTGACGAGGCTGCGCCAGTCCTCGACCGCTCGGTCGAACGCGGCACCGGTGGCGGCGTAGGGCCGACCGGCCAGGTAGGCGAAGGTGGTCTCGTCGGGGGCGATGAGGCCGGCCCGGGCCCCGGCCTCGATCGACATGTTGCACACGGTCATCCGGCCCTCCATCGAGAGCGCCCGGATCGCCGAGCCGCGGTACTCGATGATCGAGCCGATGCCGCCGCCGGTGCCGATGCGGGCGATGATGGCGAGCACGACGTCCTTCGCGGTCACGCCCTCGGGCAGGTCGCCCTCGACCGTGATCGCCATGGTGCCGGGCCGCACCTGGGGGAGGGTCTGGGTGGCGAGGACGTGATCGACCTCGCTCGTGCCGATGCCGAAGGCGAGCGCGCCGAACGCGCCGTGGGTCGAGGTGTGGCTGTCGCCGCAGACGATCGTCATGCCCGGCTGGGTGAGGCCCTGCTCGGGCCCGATCACGTGCACGATGCCCTGCCCCGGCTCGCCCATGGCGTGGCAGCGGATGCCGAACTCGGCGCAGTTGCGGGCGAGCACGTCCATCTGCTGGGCCGAGACGGGATCCCCGATCGGCTGGTCGAGGCCGGTCGTCGGCACGTTGTGGTCCATCGTCGCCACGGTGAGGTCGGGGCGGCGCACGCCGCGGCCGGCCAGGCGCAGGCCGTCGAAGGCCTGGGGCGAGGTGACCTCGTGGACGAGGTGGAGGTCGATGTAGAGGAGATCGGGCTCGCCCTCGGCCTGCCGCACCAGGTGGCGGTCCCAGATCTTCTCCGACATGGTCCTCGGGGTTCCCGGGGCTCCCGGCATCGTGTCGCTCCGCGCTAGGGTGTCTCATTGAGTGAGACAATCGTTCCGTTCAGTGAGAATGCTACCAGACGCCCCGGCGGCCGGGCCGGTCGAGCGGTCGGTTGCCGTGCTCGATGCGGTGGCCCGCACCGGTCCCGCCTCGCTCGCCGCGCTCGTGGATGCGACCGGGCTCCCGCGGGCGACGGTGCACCGGCTGGCCCGGCAGCTCGAGGCGCTCGGGCTGCTCACACGCGACGCCGCGGGCCGCTTCGCCCTCGGCGGTCGGCTCGTGGGCTGGGGGGTGGTCGCCGGGCGCCAGCTCGCCGCAGTGGCCGGCCCGGTGCTGGAGGAGTTGGCCGCGGCTACCGGCGAGAGCGCCCAGCTCTACGTCCGCGAAGGTGACCGCCGCGTCTGCGTGGCCGTACACGAACGCGCCAGCGGGTTGCGCGACACCGTCCCCCTCGGGGCGGTCCTCCCACTCGACCGCGGTTCGGGGGGACGTGTGCTCTTGGCCTGGGCGACCGATCCCGATCGCTTCGACGTCGCGGCCTCGGTGCTCGCGGGGGTGCGTCGCCGGGGCTGGGCCGAGACGGTCGGCGAGCGGGAGCCGGGCGTGGCGAGCGTGAGCGCCCCCGTGCGGGACGCCACCGGAGCAGTCACCGCGGCGGTGAGCGTCAGCGGGCCGATCGACCGTCTGGGTCCCGGACCGGGGAAGCGGCTGGCCCCGGCCGTTGTCGCCGCGGCGAGATCCCTGTCTCCCGTCACGGGCGGTTAACCGAGCCGAAACATCACACCCGTACGGTCACCCTCGTGAGCGTGCCCGCGATTGACCGGCTCCGCGAGGTGGAGATGGTTCCGTGGCCCGACGGCGGCGAGGAGCTCGCTCGGCTTCGAGAAGCCGGCATCCCCCGGCTCCTCGTCGTCGACGAAGCCGCCGAGCCGCCGATTACCGGCGACTGCCTCGAGGACTGGGTCGTCCAGGGTGCCTCCGCACGCGAGATCGACACCCGCCGGCGTGCGTTGGTGCAGCGGGCCCGCCTCCATGCGGTGAGCCCCCACATCGACGGTGACGGCCTCCTGCACTTCCGCGACCGGTGGGTGTCGCTCTCGCCGGTCGAGCAGTCGATCGCCACCGCGCTGCTCGACCGTTTCGGGGCCGTCGTCGCGCGTGACGAGCTCGCCGAGCGGGCGTGGCCGAGCGGCGCGCCGACCCGGAACGCGCTCGACGTCCACGTGCTGCGGCTCCGGCGCCGGATCTCGGGGCTCGGGCTCGAGATCCGCACCGTGCGGTCACGCGGCTACCTGCTCCAGCCCGCCTAGCGGCTTCGCTACCGTCGGCCCGTGCGGCTCGGCGTCGATACCGGCGGGACGTTCACCGACGCGGTCGCCGACGACGGCCGGGTGGTGAAGGTTGCGTCTGATCCGGTGGATCCGGCGGCGGCCGTGGCCCGGGCGGTGGCTGCGGTCTCGGGTGGCGCGGCCGCCGATCTGCTCGCACACGGCACGACCGTCGCCACCAACGCGCTGCTCGAACGGGCGGGGGCCACCGTCGCGCTCGTGGCGACCGACGGGTTCGCCGACATCATCGAGATCGCCCGGCAGGCCCGGCCGTCGCTCTACGACCAGTCGGTCGACCGGCCGACACCTCTCGTGCCGCGTGATCGTCGCTTCGGCGTGAGCGGCCGCCTCGGGCCCGACGGACGCGAACTGGCGGCCTTCGACGGCACGGTGCCGAGTCTGCCCGTCGGGGTGGACGCCGTCGCCGTGTGCCTGCTCCACGCCGATCTCGATCCCGCGCACGAGCAGGCGGTCGCCGCGGTGATCGCGGACGCGGTGGCCGGATGTGCCGTCGTCTGCTCGCACGAGGTGAGCCCCGAGTTCCGCGAGTACGAGCGCATGGTCACGACCGTGGTGGAGGCGTACCTGCGCCCGGCGTGCGGTCCGTATCTCGGACGCATCGCCGGTCTCGCCCGCGAGGTGCTCGTCATGACGTCGGCCGGCGGGCTGGTCACGGTGGAAGCGGCGGCGTCGGCGACGGCGGCCCTGCTGCTCTCGGGTCCGGCGGGCGGAGTGCGCGCCGCAGCCGAGGTCGCGGTGGCGTGCGGCTTCCCCGATGCGGTCAGCTTCGACATGGGCGGCACGAGCACCGATGTGTGCCTCATCCGGGGCGGGGTGCCCGAGCCCGCACCGCAGCGGGTCGTGGCCGGGCTCCCGATCCGACTGCCCGCGCTCGACGTGCACACGATCGGCGCGGGTGGGGGCTCGATCGCCCGGCTCGACGCGGGCGGCGCCCTCGTCGTGGGCCCGCGCAGCGCGGGCGCGGTGCCCGGTCCGGCCTGCTACGGCCGGGGCGGCACCGAACCGACGGTCACCGATGCCGATCTGGTGCTCGGTCGGATCCCGGCCGACGCCGCGTTCGCGGACCTCGGGCGGCTCGACGGGCGAGCGGCCCGGGCTGCGCTCGAACGGGCCGGGGTGGACGCCGAGGGTGTGGTGCGGGTCGTCGACGCAGCGATGGAGCGCGCGGTGCGAGTCGTGACGGTGGAACGCGGCGTCGATCCCCGCACGCTCGCTCTCGTCGCGTTCGGGGGCGCCGGTCCGCTCCATGCGTGCGCGGTGGCCGAGGCGCTCGACCTGGCCGCGGTCGTCGTGCCGCCCCGGGCCGGGGTCTGCTCGGCGAGCGGGCTCCTCGCCGCGCCGCGGGCGCGCGAGATCGTGCGCTCGTATAACGGGGAGCCGTTGGCCGGGTTTCGCGAACGGGTCGCGGCCGAGGCTCGGGCCCTCGTCGGCACCGGAGCGACGGTGGAGACCGCGCTCGACTGTCGGTACACGGGGCAGAGCCACGAACTCACGGTCGCCGACGTCGCCGACTTCCCGGCCGAGCACGAGCGCCGGAACGGCCACGCTCGGCCCGATGCGCCCGTCGAGGTGGTGGCTGTCCGGGCCCGGGCCGTGGCTCCGGCGCCCGGCTCGCTCGCCGACCTGCCGGTGACCGAGCGGCCCCGCGTGGTCGGCCCGGCCGTCGTGGCCGAGCCCGACTGCACGGTCTGGGTGCCGCCGGGTTGGGCCGCCGAGCCGGGTCCGCTCGGGGCGTGGGTGCTGCGGAGGTCGGCGTGAGCGCGGTCGATCCGGCCACGCTCCAGGTGTGGATCTCGCGGCTCGCGGGAGTTGCCGACGAGATGGGGGCGGTGCTGCGCCGCGCCGCGTTCAGCCCGAACATCAAGGAGCGGGCCGATTGCTCCTGCGCCTGCTTCGCGCCCGATGGCACCTTGCTCGTGCAGGCCGAGCACATCCCCGTGCACCTCGGGTCGATGCCCGCCGCGGTGGCGGCGGCGATTTCGGCGTGCGGCGCCGCGGTGCGGCCCGGTGAGCAGATCGTCGTGAACGATCCGTTCGCGGGCGGCACCCACCTGAACGACGTGACGTTCGTGGCCCCGGTGCACGACGGCTCGGGTCGGCTCGTGGCGTGGGTCGCGAACCGGGCTCACCACGCGGACGTCGGGGGCATGGCGCCCGGCTCGATGCCACCCGACGCGACCGAGATCGCCCAGGAGGGCATCCGCCTGCCGCCCGTGCGCTGGACTCCCGAGGTCGAGGCGGTGTTCGTCGCGGCGTCGCGCACACCCGACGAGCGCCGCGGCGATCTCGACGCCCAGCTCGGCGCGAACCGGCTCGGCGTGCGGCGCTGGCTCGAGCTGGATCCGCCGTCCGAGGTGCTCGGGGCCATCGTGGAGCACGGTGAGCGGGGGATGCGCGCTGCATTGCGCTCGGTCCCCGACGGCCGTTACGAGTTCACCGACGTCGTCGACTCGGGGGGTGCCGGCTCGGGTCCGGCCCGGATCCGGCTCGTGGTCACCGTGGCGGACGACACCGTCGAGTTCGACTTCACCGGCACCGATTCGCATACGCCCGGTCCGGTGAACGCGGTCGCGGCGGTGACCGCGAGCGCCGTGCTCTTCGCGTTGCGCAGCGCGATCGCCCCGGAGCTCGCGGCGAACGGGGGATCGCTGCGGCCGGTGCGGATCGTGGCGCCGGCCGGTTCGATCGTGGCCGCGCAGCCGCCCGCGGCGGTGGGGGCGGGCAACGTCGAGGTGAGCCAGCGCATTGCCGACGTCTGCCTGGGCGCGCTCGCCGGCGCGGTGCCCGACCGCCTGGGCGCGGCGTCGCAGGGCACGATGAACAACCTGCTCGTCGGCGGTGTCGGCCCGGACGGTCCGTTCGTGTACTACGAGACGATCGGCGGCGGCCAGGGTGGCCGGCCCGGTCCGCAGCCGGGCATGCACGGCGTCCACACCGCGATGACGAACACGCTCGACACCCCGGTCGAAGCGTTCGAGCGGGCCTACCCGATGCGCGTCCGGCGTTACGGGCTGCGCACGGGGAGCGGCGGTGCGGGCGCAGCGCCGGGCGGCGACGGGATCGTGCGCGAGCTCGAGGTGCTCGCGCCGGTGATGCTGTCGCTCGTCACCGAGCGGCGGATCTCGGCGCCGTGGGGTGCGGCGGGCGGTGCACCGGGCGCGCCGGGGGAGAACTGGCTGCTGCCCGGCGGCGACGAGTCACGGGCCGAGCGGCTCCCCGACAAGGTGACGGTGCGCCTCGCGCCCGGCGACGTGGTGCACATCCTCACCCCGGGTGGTGGCGGCTGGGGCCCGCCCGATCAGGTCTGAGGCTCGGTGTCGGTGCGGTCGCCGACGTCGGGGAACGGCACGCGGGCCGGGTCGGGGGTCGGCCGGCCGAGCACCTCGGTGATCGCCCGGAACACGGCGGGCGCCGGGTTGGTGCGGGGACCGGCGACGTCGCTGTTGG